>NZ_VJZE01000353.1 GCF_009377205.1 Streptomyces phyllanthi | reverse complement strand
CGGCCCCGCCCTGCTCTTCTCGGCCCCCGGCTGGTCGTCCTTCATCGAGGCCCTCAAGACCAACGGCGTCCCCACCTGAGCCGACGGCCATTGCAGAAGGTCACCAGTCCACGTGTGCGGAGACCCATCTGGTCAGTCCGTCCTCGTCATCCGCGGAGGGAAGGTCCAGGCCACAGGAGAGCGGGGTGCAGGACAGCTGCAGGTGGGTGAGGTAGGCGTAAAGGCCGTTGTCAGGTGCCGGTCCGAGCACCCGGTCCATCGGGCCCTCGAATGCCTCCTGCCAGCGGACGGATCTACGCTGTGACCTGCGGCCACCGCATGATCATTTGTCTTCACACGCCGATGATCAACGGTGGCCACACCCTTGCCCGAGCAGGCCCCCAACCAACAAGATCACAATCAATCACCAGGGCTCGGCCGCCATTCCGCTTCGAGGATGCTGAACATCTCGGAGTCCCGCCAGCCGTCCCGGATCAACGCGGTGTGCCGATGCCGCCCCTCGTACGTCATGCCGAGCCTGCCCAGCAACCGAGACGACGCGAGATTGCGGGGGTCACAGGTCGCATAGATTCGGTGAAGCCCCAACTCCCCGAACCCGTGCGACAGAAGCTCTTGTCCGATCGCCGTGCCCACGCCACGCCCCCAGGCCCTCGGGTGCACGATGTAAGCGATTTCGCCCTGACGATGGCGACGGCTACGAATGTGCAGCTCACCCATGCCGACGAGTTCGTTCTCGAAGCGAGCAATGTAGACGAATCTCTGCTGATGGGCGTGCGACCAGGCTTCGACGGCGGTTTGCACGAACGCGCGCGTCTGGTCCTCGGTGTTCGGCCCCCAAGGCTGGTAGCGACAAGCCTCCTCAAGGCTGGCCCAGGAGTGCACTGCTTGCCAGTCGTTGAGCGCAAGCTTGCGCAAAGTCACCATGGATTGGCTCACAAGCGGATCTTGCCAGATCTCGCATGGGGCACGAGCCCGGACTTCGGTAGCCCGCCGCCGTCAGACCGAGCCCCACAGACCGGCGTCACCTTAAGCCAAGTCACGGTCTACGGCTGGAATACTAGCCGAGCCACACCGGGGAGGCTATGTATAAATGCCACCTTCGAGGTTATCTAAAAGTTCCACCCACTCGCTGAGATCGCGAGCGCATGGCAACCTGCAGCAGGGCGCAGTGGTCGATTCTGAACAGCACGCCTCAGCCTCGCTTGCTCCTCCTCTCAGACCCTCACCAAATGCCATCCTGAAGCTCTTCCAAGGATAGGTTCCACTGCGATTCTTCGTCAGCGAACGGGATCGAATCAAAGGCGCTTACCTTTTCCTTGAAGCGCACCGCGAGCTCCTCGGGATCCACACCATTCTCGTGGTCAATTTCGAGCTTCCGGAACTCGATGAGGGCGTACACCAAGGACTCGACATTCCGATGGATCTGGATGTACCCCATGGAGCCCTCCGGGAAGGCGTACACCTTGCCCGACTTGGGGTCGAGGGCCACGAGGGATGTAAAGAAATAGCTCAGCTTCCACCACGGCCGACTCTCCGGCGGACAATAAAGACGCTGCGAGTCAAAACGCCTGCCCAGAGTGATGGCGTCCGTTCCGGATTCACAGAAGGCTTCGACGTCCATCCGGGAGCGGAAGACGCCGGAGTCAGGGAGGCCTACATGGCTCAGGAAATTTGCCGTCCGCAAGTCGTACTCGACGGCCGGGAACCGGGGAAAGTAAACAACGTTGGTCAGCCCGTAAGCCTGCACTATCTGAGAGGCAGTAACGGAGAAGTTCAGGGTGTGCCGCCGCATCACGTCGGGCCAGCCTCCCGGGATCCGACCCGGTCCGGTTCTTCAGCGATCACCAGATACCTTCGATCACCTCATCAAGGACGAGATTCCATTGGGACTGATCGTTCTCGAACGGCAACGGATCGAAGGCCTCGATCTCGGCTCGCAGTCGCTCGACTTGTTCCTCGACATCAGCATCTTCATGATCGCTCTTCTCGAACTTCTTGAACAAGAACAGCGCATAAACGAGGGATTCGACATCGCGGTGGAGGTGTACGTACGAGTCCAGGGGCTCCCCCTCGCCGAAGGCATACACTTTGCCGGTCTCAGGGTCGAGCGCGATGACGGAAGCAGCGAAGTAGCTGAGCACCAACCATGCCCGACACTCTTCGGGCAGGGTTCCATCTCCGGGGCCAAACCACTCGGCCAGATTGATTGATTCTTCTTGTCCAGCACTGGCCTTCGACTTGAAATAGAAATCATCCGGAAGGCCGACGTTACAAAGAAATTCGGCGGTGCGCGTGTCCAGACTGCCGCCTGACGCCTCATGTAGCGGAAAGTACACGATGCCGGACAGGCCGAATGCACCCAGAAGTTCACCTGGTGAAACTGCGAAGCTCATTGCAGAGACCTTTTTGCCGTAGAGGAACAGGAGGCGATATTAACGACCATGCGCCTTACGAAGTTCTTCCATGTAATCCTTGTGCTCTGTATCACGGCGATGACGAGGGATCGTCTGATCATACTCGTTAGTGTGATGGACCGTCTTGGCATCTGGAAAATGAAGATCCAGCCACCGCTCACAACTTGGTTTAAGTTGACATGGGGCGCGCTCCGTGAATACCTCTTTGAGGCCTGACTGTTTTCCATTGTGCAGGAGCGGATAACCGATGGAGCGTTCGGAGTGCAGGCTCTTTTCGCTGTAGCCGATAAGAATGCTTTCGCCCCTGCCATCGGGGTCGATGTACCGGCCTGCGGCGTAGTTGTTTCCCTTGTAGTCATTACGGGCGTAACGAGCAAGCTGAGTGGCCTGGCCAAGATCGGTCGCATAGGGATCAACCTTGGTGGATCGAACCTTGCCAGTATGCGCGTCGGGAACTGACGTGTCTGATTGGTCGCGCCGCGTTACGGGCCGCCAGGCTCTGCCGTTGTCAAGGACACCGTCCAGACGCGCTCTGTCAGTGCTGTCGAGGCGGTGAAGCTCACCGTCGGTATCCAGGCGCTGGACAGTGCCATCGGTGCTCAAAAGGTACATGCGGACATCACCGCTGTCGCACCCGTCGATGTCCCGCTTGGTCTTCTTGTCCTGCTCCTTGTGGTCCTTCTTGCTCTTGTCGATGGACCCGCCGTGTTTCTCCAGGACGTCGACCGTCTCGTCGGTCTTCTTGTCGACGGCGTCCTCGCACTTGTCCATGACGTCGGCGAGCTTGTGGAAGCGGCTGTCCTTCTTGACCGAGCTGCGGCGCTTGGCGCCTCCGGTCTTGTGGGTGCCCTTCTTCTTGTCGAAGTTCTCGCGGGTCGTTCCGTAGTCCCCGGTGGCCTTGTCGAACTCGTCGAACTCGATGACCAGGTCCTGGGCCATGTCGGAGCCACCGGACGCGTAGCGGGACAGGTCCTCGTCGCCGGCGTCGAGGCGGTCGGTGAAGACGTCCTCGATCTTGCCGAGGATCTTGGCCTCGATCTTCTCGGTGACTATCTCGGTGATCTTCCCGATCGCGTAGTCGATGGCCTCGTGGAGGGCGAGGCGACAGGCGGCGATCGCCGCGGCGCTGAGCAGGCCGCTCAAGCCGGCGGTGAAGAACATGCCGACGATTCCGGCGGTGGCCGTCGCCGCGGTCGCGGACAGCTCGGCTATGCAGGCGATCTTGCAGCCTTCGATGAAGCCCGCGCAGTCGTCGAGGGCGTCACCCAACTCGTCGAGGGACTTGGCGAAGGTGGTCAGGTCCTTCGTGGTGAGCTTGCCCCAGCGGCGGTCTATCGCGTCGACCGTCTTGCCCTTGCTCCGCCCGCCGACGATATGGGAACAGGCCTTGTTCCCCTCAGTGATGACGTCCCGTATGCCTTCGGCAAGGTTGCGGTAGTCCTTGGCGCTGTCGCGTACCTCGTCCTCGTCGATGTTGGGCCACTGCACACCGACCAGGTCGAGCACCTCGACAAGCTCGTCGGGCAGCTTTTTCCCCACGCGCCGCTCCCCCTCAGCGATCAACTCCCTTCACTCTCGCTATCGAGCAAGCGTTCGTCAACCCGACTTCTGGTCGAACGGGGAGGCGGAGCAGGAAGTTGAAAGGGTGTCAGCGAGGGCTCAGACAGATCACCATCTCGTCCGTACCGATCACCAGGTGCTCGGCAGGGGTCAGCGCAAGGGCGTTGACCGGCACGCCGGGGTGGACGGTCCGCGTCTCGCCGACGTCGAGTCGACGGTGCTCGATCAGGCCGTCCGCCCAGCCGATCGCCAGTACGAGACCGGACGTCGTGTACGTCGCTGCCAAGGCCACCACCGCGCAGGGGCGTTCGGCCACCGGCACGGCCAAGGGCTCGGTGCCCGGGCCCCAGGCACGGACCCGGCCGTCCGCTCCGCCGCTGTACACCAGGGAGACGCTCTCCCCCGAGCCCGAGTCGCCGACCGGCACGTCCACGAGGGCCAGCGCGGTGACACGACTCTCGTGAAGCTGCGCGGCGTGCTGTACGGATGCCTCTTCGCCGAAGGGCACCACGGACACGAACCCCGCCGCGTCCGCCACAGCACTCGCGTACCCCGAGGCCGAGACCGCCGTGCCCCGCCTCCCCTCCAGCCGGGCGCGCTGTACCTCCACGGCGCGTTCGCCCACCGCCGGCCCGTCGTCGAGGAGCGCGGCCAGCCCCGAGGGACGCGGCGCGGTCGGCAGCCGACGGGTGTGCAGTTGCCCTTGTGCGTCCAGCACCGCCACCGTTCCGTCCGGCAGGGCACCCAGCGCCACGGCCTCGGGGACGGGATCGGACAGCCGGCCGACGGGGGCGGCATCACCGAGTGACACCGTGCGCAGCACACCCTGGTGGTCGGCCGCCACGAACTGCCCCTCCAGCGGCCCCGCCCCGGTGGTCAGCGCAAGGGCGGGCCCCGGCCATGGTGGGGCGACATCGCCGCGTACGCGAGACCAGACCAGCTTCCAGGGCGCGGAGGCGGCAAGATCGGCCAGCGCCGGCCTCAGGCGCGGGTCCGCGCCGTCGCCGAGAGCGGCCAGCAGCGTCAGGGCGCGCTCGGCGGGCTCCTGGTCGCTTATGAGGGACTGCCCGGCGCGCAGCCACGCGGCGCGCAGGCCACCCCGTTCGCCGGTGTCCGTCTCGTACGCCGTCGTGACGCGCGTCGGGTCCGTCGTGCAGACCGAAACCGGGTCGGCGGGGTCCAGCGGCTCGTCCCCGTCCGCGACGCCCCCGTACCCGTCCACGGGCTTCCCCGTCTCCGGCTCCGAGCCCCACCCGTCCGAGCCCCGTCCCTCCGCGCTCCGCCAGTCCGCGTACCGCGCCGGATCCGTCCACCTCGGCTCGTCCAGGTCCATCACGGCGGGGGCGAGCGGTGACAGCAGACGTACGGCGTCGTGGCCGGTGCGCGCCTCGACGACCAGGCGTACGTGGTCGAGCCCGGCCAGCTCCGACACCAGTTCGGCCAACGCCTCAGCGTCGACGCCAGCGTGCAGGTCGGGCAGCACGACGACGGTACGGCGCGGATCGGCGGCCAGGGCCGTGACCAGCTCCCCGGGCGCCCGTGCGGCCACCTCCAGCTGCTCGGCCAGCGTCCACACCGTGGCCCGTACGCCCTGTCCGGCCAGGGGGACGAAGCCGTGCACCCGTCGCTCCGGCACCGTGCCCGGCCGGGTTCCATGACCCACCAGCCAGGCCAGCAGCGCCGACTTCCCGCGGCCCGCGCTCCCGGTCACCAGGCACAGGCGGGGCGCCACGGGATCGGCCAGCCAGGCGAGCAGTGCGGCCCCGGCCGGTTCCCTGCCCGCGGCGGGGCGTGCCCAGGCGCGCTCGCTCACCGGTTCCCCGCCTGCCGGGCGGCGTGCGTGATCAGCTCCTTCAGTCCCTGTTCCCGGGAGGCGGCGTCGCCTCCGTAGTCGAAGCTGTGCGTGAACTCCGCCCCGGGGAAGGTCTGTTGCATCCATACGGCGCAGTAGTGGCCCGGCATCATGCACGGCTCCAGCTCGCAGTACACGCGGCGGATCCGGTCCGGGGTGACACCCTCCCGCTCCAGCCGCCGCCAGACGATCTCCTCGGGGTGGGCGCGTCCGGGCCCCGTCGCCTCGGTGACGATCTGCTTCCGCCCGGAGTCGTCGACGTACTCGAACGCGGCGGAGAACGGGAAGTTGAGGGTGTGGCGTACGTCGTCCAGAATCCGTGGCCACCAGCTCTCCCGTTCCGCGAAGGCCGCCGCGTCGATGCCGCGCAGCTCCTGGTTCAGGTCCCGGAAGACCGCGGCGGCCTCCGGCAGTCCCGACGAGGCGGCGATCGCGGGCAGCGCCCGGTCCAGAGCCACGAGGCACGCGTTGAGAGCGGCCGGGGCGGAATTGACGAACATGTCCTCATCGCCGACTTCCAGGAACACCGCCTGCACCGCACCGTCCGGCCGTACGCACAGCTGCGCCAGCCCGTCATGGCCGATCCGTGCCCAGTTCTCCAGGTCGCCCTCGGGCGGTGCCTCTCCCCGGTGGCCCGCGAACACCCCCAGCGCCACCGCGTCCTGCTCCTCGGCGGCACGGAAGTAGGGCATCACGTGGACCGGTACACCCGTCTCCGCCAGCAGCTCCCGCGCCGCTTCCGGCACCCGCACGCCGTGCGCGCCGGCCAACGCGAACCGGCGCAGACCGTCGCGTCCGAAGTGAGCGAGAGCCGGATCGGGGCCGGGCGTGGACATGGGCTTACCTCACGGGAGGGGGGAACGGATGAGCGGTCACCCAAGACCCTAGACCGACAAGACCCCAGACCGAGGCCGGTGCCCGTGCCGGTGCCGGTGCCGGTGCCGTCCCCGGGGTCACCCCTGGCCCCCATGCGTCGCCGCGAACATCCGCAACACCGCCGGAAGCACCACCACCGACGGCCCGGCCGCCCCGAGCGCCTTCGCCAGGTCCGTCTCCAGCGTCTCGGGAGACGTCCGCACCCCGGGCACCCCGAACGACTCCGCGAGCGCCACGAAGTCGGGGCGGGCCAGTTCCGTACCCGTCGTCTCGCCGAACGCGTCCGTCATGTACTCGCGCAGGATGCCGTAGCCCCCGTCGTCCACGATCAGCCACGTCACGTTCAGGTCGTACTGCCGTGCCGTGGCCAGCTCGGCGATCGAGTACAGCGCCCCGCCGTCACCGGAGACGGCCAGCACCGGCTGCGTCGGGTCGGCCACCGCGGCACCGAGCGCCGCCGGGAAGGCGTAGCCGAGGCCGCCCGCGCCCTGGGCCGAGTGCATGGTGTTCGGGGAGCGGGCGTCGAAGGCCGACCAGGCCCAGTACGACAGGATCGTCATGTCCCAGAACGAGGGCGAGCGGGTGGGGAGAGCCCGGCGGACCGACGCCAACACATCCTGTTCCTGGGTGAGTTCCTGACCGGCGATGCGCGAACGCACCCGGTCCAGCAGCGCCCGCACCCGCTCCGCCGCCGTCCCGTCCTCGCGCGGCTCCACCGTCTCCAGCAACGCCTGCAAGGACAGCCGCGCGTCCCCGTGGATGCCCAGGGCCGGGTGGTTTGACTCCAGTTTGCCGAGGTCGGCCTCGATCTGGATGACCTGGCCCCGGGGCCTGAACGTGTGGTAGTTGGAGGACAGTTCGCCCAGGCCCGAGCCGACCACCAGCAGGACGTCCGCGTCCTCCAGGAAGTCCGTGGTGTGGCGGTCCTCCAGCCAGGACTGGAGCGACAGCGGGTGCTCCCACGGGAACGCGCCCTTGCCGCCGTAGGTCGTGACGACGGGGGCCGACAGCGTCTCGGCGAGCCGGCGGAGCTTGCCCGACGCGTCCGCCCGTACGACTCCTCCGCCCGCGATGATCGCCGGGCGGGCGGCATGAGACAGCAAGTCCGCCGCCACCGCCGTCAGTTCGGGGCGCGGGGGCAGCTCCTCCGGCGTCGCGTCCACACCCGTCACCACCGGCAGACGGGTCTCGGCCATCAGCACGTCCTGCGGGATCTCCACCCACACCGGGCCGTGCGGGGTGGTCAGCGCCGACTGCCAGGCGGCGGCGATCGCGGACGGGATCTGGGACTGCGTACGGACCGTGTGGACCGACTTGACCACGCCCCGGAACGACGCCGACTGGTCCGGGAGTTCGTGCAGATAGCCGTGGCGGCCGCCGCCCAGTCCGGCCGTCGGGATCTGGCTGCTGATCGCCAGGACGGGCGCCGAGGCCGAGGCCGCCTCCTGGAGCGCGGCCAGCGAGGTCAGGGCGCCCGGGCCCGTCGAGAGCAGCAGCGGGGCGGCCTCGCCGGTGATCCGGCCGTACGCGTCCGCCGCGAACCCGGCGTTGTTCTCCACCCGGAGGCCGACATACCGGAGGTCCGAGCGGCGCAGTGCGTCGAACATGCCGAGCGCGTGCTGGCCGGGCAGCCCGAAGACCGTCGTGGCCCCCAGCCCCGTCAGGGTCTCCACGACCAGGTCTCCGCCGTTGCGCCCCGGAGGAGGGTTCAGGGCCGCCGAGGTCTGCGCCGCCGTGGGGCGGAGCACCAGGTCGTGGTCGTGGGTCACTTCGCTGCCTTCTCCTCGGCGATCTGGGTGCTCTGGGCGATCCGGGCCGTCCGGGGTGCCTGGGTCGCCTGGGTTATCCGAGTTGCCTGGGTTGCCTGGGTTGTCTGGGCTATCTGGGTGTCTGGGCTATCTGGCGGGACATGATCGTCGTCAGCTCGTACGCCGCGTGCGAGGCCGCCACCGACGTGATCTCGGCGTGATCGTACGCGGGCGCCACCTCGACGACGTCGGCGGAGACCAGGTTGCAGGATGCCAGGCCGCGCAGGATCTCCAGGAGCTCCCTGGACGTCATCCCGCCGGCTTCCGGCGTCCCCGTGCCGGGCGCGTGAGCCGGGTCGAGGCAGTCGATGTCGATGGAGATGTACAGCGGGCGGTCACCGACGCGCTGGCGCAGCTGGTCGGCGACCTCGTCCACGCCCCGTCGCATCACGTCCGCTGACGTCACGATGCCGAAGCCCATCTTCTCGTCGTCCCTCAGGTCCTGCTTGCCGTACAGCGGCCCGCGCGTGCCCACGTGCGAGAGCGCCTCCGTGTCGAGGACGCCCTCCTCCACCGCGCGCCGGAACGGAGTGCCGTGTGTGTACTCGGCGCCGAAGTACGTGTCCCAGGTGTCGAGATGGGCGTCGAAGTGGAGCAGCGCCACCGGGCCGTGCTTCTTCGCCACCGAGCGCAGCAGCGGCAACGCGATGGTGTGGTCACCGCCCAGGGTCATGAGGCGCGCGCCCGTGCCGAGCAGTTCGTCGGCCGCCGCCTCGACGGTCTCCACGGCCTCGTTGATGTTGAAGGGGTTCACGGCGATGTCGCCGCCGTCCGCCACCTGGGCCAGGGCGAACGGGGACGCGTCCTGCGCCGGGTTGTAGGGACGCAGCAGCCGGGACGCCTCACGGATCGCGTTGCCGCCGAAGCGGGCGCCCGGCCGGTACGAGACACCCGAGTCGAACGGCACGCCCACCACGGCGACATCGGCACGTCCGCCGACCTCGTCGAGCCGGGGCAGCCGGGCGAAGGTCGCGGGTCCGGCGTACCGCGGGACGCGGGACGAGTCGACGGGGCCGCGGGGCGTCTCGTTGCCGGTCATACTGAACCGCCTTCCCGCATACGTTCCCTCACGTATGCGCTACATGGGATACACGGGCCGCATGGGCCACATCGGTTACATGAGCCGTATGGACTGCATGGACTGAATGAGCTGCATGCACCACAAGCACCACCGGGTGCGACTCCGGCCACTCGACCCTAGGCGGCTGAAGGACGGCGCTGAAGTGTACGTTTCCTCCATCGCCACCCCAGCCGATGGAGGAAACATCCACCATGCCGGGTCCCGCCGCTCCCC
>NZ_VJZE01000352.1 GCF_009377205.1 Streptomyces phyllanthi | reverse complement strand
CCCCAACCCGACACCCAGGCAAATCACCCAACCCGCCTAACTCCCCCACGCGCTCCCCACATACGCTATGCGCCATGAAACGCGCCGGTTGTCTCCTGCTCGCCGCTGCCCCGCTGGTCATCACGGCGTCGGTCTACCTGTTCACTCCCGGCCCCTCGGACACGGACGCCTCCGGAAGCGGGACGACGACGTCGGAATCGGCCGGCCAGAACGCGAAGTCCCGGGCCGAGGCCGAGCTCGCCGCCGACAACGAGATGATCGCGGCCGCTCCCCCGGGGCTGGCCGCCTCGGCCAAGAAGGAGCTGGCCCAGAAGGTCGTGTCGAGCGCCGAGAACTCGACCCTCGACTGGCGCAACGCGTACGGCACCATCGAGGACACCGACGACGGCTGCGGCTACACCGCCGGCATCATCGGCTTCTGCACCGGCACGCACGACCTGCTCGCCCTGGTCGAGCGCTACACGAAGGCCCACCCCGACAACGCCCTCGCCGAGTACCTGCCCGCCCTGCGCGAGGTCGACGGCACGGACTCCCACGAGGGCCTGGACCCCGGTTTCACCAAGGCATGGAAGGCCGAGGCACGGGTCCCGGCGTTCCGCAAGGCCCAGAACACCGAACGCGACCGCGTCTACTTCGACCCGGCGGTCCGCCTGGCCAAACTCGACGGCCTCGGCACCCTCGGCCAGTTCATCTACTACGACGCCATGGTCCTCCACGGCCCCGGCATCGACTCCGACGGCTTCTACGTCCTCCGCGAGCGCGCCCGGAGCAAGGCGAAGACCCCGGCGGAAGGCGGCCGCGAGAGGGCCTATCTGGACGTCTTCCTCGACATCCGCCGCAAGGCCATGAGGTCGGAGGACTCCGACCACGACACGACCCGCATCGACACAACCCGCATCGACACGGCCCAGCGCCGCTTCCTGCGGGAGGGGAACCTGAAATTCGAGCCACCACTCGTGTGGCAGGTGTACGGGGACACGTACCGGGTGCCGTAGCGACGGCGCCGGACGCCCGGGACCTCGGGGCCCGGACAGGCCCCGGTCGGGCCCCGGACAGGCGACGGCGCCCGCCCCATCGTCCGGTCGGGGACACGGGGCGGGCGCCGTCTGTGTTCCGTACGCCTTTGTACGGGACGTACTGGAGGGGCCGTCAGACCATCAGCGCACGGTCCGTCGGGCGGATCGGCGCCGGCAGGTCACTGGCACCCGTGAGGAAGCGGTCGACACCACGGGCGGCCGAGCGGCCCTCCGCGATCGCCCACACGATGAGGGACTGACCGCGGCCCGCGTCACCGGCCACGAAGACACCCGGCACATTGGTCTGGAAGTCGGCGTCGCGGGCGATGTTGCCGCGCTCGTCGAGCTCCAGGCCGAACTGGTCCACCAGGCCGTTCTCGCGGTCGGGGCCCGTGAAGCCCATGGCGAGGGTGACCAGCTGGGCCGGGATCTTCCGCTCCGTGCCCGGCTTCTGGGTCAGCTTGCCGTCCACGAACTCGACCTCGGCGAGGTGCAGCCACTGCACGTTGCCGTCCTCGTCGCCCTCGAAGTGGGTGGTCGAGACGGAGTAGACGCGCTCGCCGCCCTCCTCATGGGCCGAGGTGACCTTGTACAGCATCGGGAAGGTCGGCCACGGCTGGGAGACCGCGTTCCGCTCGTCGTTCGGGCGGGGCATGATCTCCAGCTGCGTCACCGAGGCCGCGCCCTGGCGGTGGGCCGTGCCCACGCAGTCCGCGCCGGTGTCGCCGCCGCCGATGACGACCACGTGCTTGCCCTCGGCGGAGATCGGGGGCGCCACGAAGTCGCCCTCCTGCACCTTGTTGGCCAGGGGCAGGTACTCCATGGCCTGGTAGATGCCCTTGAGGTCGCGGCCGGGGACCGGGAGGTCACGGGCGGTGGTGGCGCCCGCCGCGATGACGACCGCGTCGTACCGCTTCTTCAGGTCCGTCGCCTTGAGGTCGCGGCCGATCTCGATGCCCGTACGGAAGCGGGTGCCCTCCGCGCGCATCTGCTCGATACGGCGGTTGATGTGCCGCTTCTCCATCTTGAACTCGGGGATGCCGTAGCGGAGGAGGCCACCGATGCGGTCCGCGCGCTCGTAGACGGCGACGGTGTGGCCGGCCCGGGTCAGCTGCTGCGCGGCGGCCAGGCCCGCCGGGCCCGAGCCGATGACCGCGACCGTCTTGCCCGACAGGCGCTCGGGCGCCTGCGGGGCGACGTCACCGGTCTCCCACGCCTTGTCGATGATCGAGACCTCGACGTTCTTGATGGTCACGGCCGGCTGGTTGATGCCCAGCACACACGCCGACTCGCACGGGGCCGGGCAGAGGCGGCCCGTGAACTCCGGGAAGTTGTTCGTGGCGTGCAGGCGCTCCGACGCGGCCGCCCAGTCCTCGCGGTAGGCGTAGTCGTTCCACTCGGGGATCAGGTTCCCCAGCGGGCAGCCGTTGTGGCAGAACGGGATACCGCAGTCCATGCAGCGGCTGGCCTGCTTGCTGATGATCGGCAGCAGGGAGCCGGGGACGTAGACCTCGTTCCAGTCCTTGAGGCGCTCCTCGACCGGCCGGGACTCGGCGACCTCACGGCCGTGGTTCAGAAAGCCCTTCGGGTCAGCCATTGATCGCCGCCTCCATCATCTTCTGGTGCGTCTCGGACTCGGAGAGACCGGCTCGCTCGGCGGCGTCCTTGGCGGCGAGCACTGCCTTGTACGTGCTGGGGATGATCTTGCTGAAGCGCTCCACGGACACGGACCACTCCGCGAGGAGCTTCTCGGCGACCGTCGAACCGGTCTCCTCGGCGTGGCGGCGCACCACGTCGTGCAGCCACTGCTTGTCGGCGTCGTCCAGGGCCTCGACGGCGTCCACGTTGCCGACGTTGACGTTGTCGCGGTCCAGGTCGATGACGTACGCGATGCCGCCGGACATACCGGCCGCGAAGTTGCGGCCCGTCTCGCCCAGGACCACCGCGTGGCCACCGGTCATGTACTCGCAGCCGTGGTCGCCCACGCCCTCGGACACCACCAGGGCACCGGAGTTCCGCACGCAGAACCGCTCGCCCGTACGGCCCCGGAGGAACAGCTCGCCGCCGGTCGCGCCGTACGCGATGGTGTTGCCCGCGATCGTCGAGTACTCGGCGAGGTGGTCGGCGCCCCGGTCGGGACGGACGACCACCCGGCCGCCGGAGAGGCCCTTGCCGACGTAGTCGTTGGCGTCGCCCTCCAGGCGCAGCGTCACACCGCGCGGCAGGAAGGCGCCGAACGACTGACCCGCCGAGCCCGTGAAGGTGATGTCGATGGTGTCGTCGGGCAGGCCCGCGCCACCGAACTTCTTCGTCACCTCGTGGCCGAGCATGGTGCCGACCGTGCGGTTGATGTTGCGGACCTTGACCTGGGCGCGCACCGGCTGGGCGTCGGTGGCGCTGGACGCGGCCAGGGCGTCGGCGGCGAGCTTGATGAGCTCGTTGTCGAGCGCCTTCTCCAGGCCGTGGTCCTGCTCGATCAGCTGGTGGCGCACCGCGCCCTCGGGCAGCTCGGGCACGTGGAACAGCGGCTCCAGGTCCAGGCCCTGCGCCTTCCAGTGGTCGACCGCGCGGGTCACGTCGAGGGTCTCGGCGTGGCCGACGGCCTCCTGGATGGAGCGGAAGCCCAGCTCGGCGAGGAGCTCGCGGACCTCTTCGGCGATGAACTGGAAGAAGTTCACGACGTACTCGGCCTTGCCGGTGAACCGCTCGCGCAGCACCGGGTTCTGCGTCGCGATACCGACCGGGCAGGTGTCCAGGTGGCAGACGCGCATCATGACGCAGCCGGAGACGACGAGCGGCGCGGTGGCGAAACCGAACTCCTCGGCGCCGAGCAGCGCGGCGATCACGACGTCACGGCCGGTCTTCAGCTGGCCGTCGGTCTGGACGACGATCCGGTCGCGCAGGCCGTTGAGCAGCAGCGTCTGCTGGGTCTCGGCGAGACCGAGCTCCCAGGGGCCGCCCGCGTGCTTCAGCGAGGTCAGCGGGGAGGCACCCGTACCGCCGTCGTGGCCGGAGATCAGCACGACATCGGCGTGGGCCTTGGAGACACCCGCGGCCACGGTCCCGACGCCGACCTCGGAGACCAGCTTCACGTGGATGCGGGCCCGCGGGTTGGCGTTCTTGAGGTCGTGGATCAGCTGGGCCAGGTCCTCGATGGAGTAGATGTCGTGGTGCGGCGGCGGGGAGATGAGCCCCACGCCCGGCGTCGAGTGCCGGGTCTTCGCCACCCACGGGTACACCTTGTGGCCGGGCAGCTGGCCGCCCTCGCCGGGCTTGGCGCCCTGGGCCATCTTGATCTGGATGTCGTCGGAGTTGACCAGGTACTCGGACGTGACACCGAAGCGGCCGGAGGCGACCTGCTTGATCGACGACCGGCGGGCCGGGTCGTACAGGCGCTCCGGGTCCTCGCCGCCCTCACCGGTGTTGGACTTGCCGCCCAGCTGGTTCATGGCGATGGCGAGCGTCTCGTGCGCCTCGCGCGAGATCGAGCCGTACGACATCGCGCCCGTCGAGAACCGCTTGACGATCTCGGAGACCGGCTCGACCTCGTCGATGGAGATCGGCTGCCGGTCGCTCTTGAAGCCGAAGAGTCCACGCAGCGTCATCAGGCGCTCGGACTGCTCGTTCACGCGGTCGGTGTACTTCTTGAAGATGTCGTAGCGGCGCGCACGCGTCGAGTGCTGGAGGCGGAAGACCGTCTCCGGGTCGAACAGGTGCGGCTCGCCCTCGCGGCGCCACTGGTACTCGCCGCCGATCTCCAGCGCGCGGTGCGCGGGGGCGATGCCGGAGGCCGGGTACGCCTTGGCGTGGCGGGCGGCGACCTCCTTGGCGACGACGTCGATGCCGACGCCACCGATCTTGGAGGCGGTGCCGTTGAAGTACTTGTCGACGAAGGCCTGGTCGAGACCGACGGCCTCGAAGACCTGGGCACCGCGGTAGGAGGCCACGGTGGAGATGCCCATCTTGGACATGACCTTCAGGACGCCCTTGCCGAGGGCGTAGATCAGGTTGCGGATGGCCTTCTCGGCCTCGATGTCCGCCAGGAACGTCCCGGCGCGGACGAGGTCCTCGACGGACTCCATCGCGAGGTACGGGTTCACGGCCGCGGCACCGAAGCCGATGAGCAGGGCGACGTGGTGGACCTCGCGGACGTCGCCGGCCTCGACCAGCAGGCCCACCTCGGTGCGCTGCTTGGTGCGGATGAGGTGGTGGTGGACGGCCGCGGTGAGCAGCAGCGACGGGATCGGCGCGTGCTCGGCGTCCGAGTGGCGGTCCGAGAGGACGATCAGGCGGGCGCCGTTGTCGATGGCGGCGTCGGCCTCGGCGCAGATCTCCTCGATGCGCGCGGCGAGGGCGTCACCGCCGCCGGAGACCCGGTACAGACCGGAGAGGGTCGCGGCCTTCATGCCGGGCATGTCGCCGTCGGCGTTGATGTGGATGAGCTTGGCCAGCTCGTCGTTGTCGATCACCGGGAAGGGCAGGGTGACCGAACGGCAGGACGCGGCGGTCGGGTCCAGCAGGTTGCCCTCCGGGCCCAGCGAGGAGCGCAGCGAGGTGACGAGCTCTTCGCGGATGGCGTCCAGCGGCGGGTTGGTGACCTGCGCGAACAGCTGGGTGAAGTAGTCGAAGAGCAGCCGGGGGCGCTCGGACAGCGCGGCGATCGGCGAGTCCGTGCCCATGGAGCCGATCGGCTCGGCACCGGCCTTGGCCATCGGCGCGAGGAGGACGCGCAGCTCCTCCTCGGTGTACCCGAAGGTCTGCTGGCGGCGGGTGACCGAGGCGTGGGTGTGCACGATGTGCTCGCGCTCGGGCAGGTCGGAGAGCTCGATCTCGCCGGCTTCCAGCCATTCCCCGTACGGGTTCTCGGCGGCGAGCTCGGCCTTGATCTCGTCGTCCTCGATGATGCGGTGCTCGACGGTGTCGACGAGGAACATACGGCCGGGCTGCAGGCGGCCCTTGCGGACGACCTTGGCGGGGTCGATGTCGAGGACGCCGACCTCGGAGCCGAGGACGACGAGGCCGTCGTCGGTGACCCAGTAGCGGCCGGGGCGCAGACCGTTGCGGTCGAGCACGGCGCCGACCTGGGAGCCGTCGGTGAAGGTGACGCAGGCCGGGCCGTCCCAGGGCTCCATCATCGTGGAGTGGTACTGGTAGAAGGCGCGCCGGGCCGGGTCCATGGAGTCGTGGTTCTCCCACGCCTCCGGGATCATCATCAGCACGGAGTGCGGGAGCGAGCGGCCGCCGAGGTGGAGCAGTTCGAGCACCTCGTCGAAGGAGGCCGAGTCGGACGCCTCGGGCGTGCAGATCGGGAAGATCCGCTCCAGCTTCTCCTGCGGGCCGAACAGGTCGGAGACCAGCTGGGACTCGCGGGCGCGCATCCAGTTGCGGTTGCCCATGACCGTGTTGATCTCGCCGTTGTGTGCGACGAAGCGGTACGGGTGGGCGAGCGGCCAGCTCGGGAAGGTGTTCGTGGAGAACCGGGAGTGCACGAGCGCGATCGCGGAGGCGAAGCGGCGGTCGGACAGGTCCGGGAAGAAGGGCTCCAGCTGACCGGTGGTGAGCATGCCCTTGTAGACGATGGTCCGCGCGGAGAGCGACGGGAAGTAGACACCGGCCTCGCGCTCGGCGCGCTTGCGCAGCACGAAGGACTTGCGGTCGAGGTCGATGCCCTTGCTCGCGCCGTCGGTCACGAAGATCTGGCGGAAGGCGGGCATGGTGGAGCGGGCGGTGGCGCCCAGCAGCTCGGGCGCGACGGGCACCTCGCGCCAGCCGAGGACGGTCAGGCCCTCGTCGGCGGCGATGGCGTCGATCTGTGCGACGGCCTCGTCGGTCCCCTCCTCGGGCAGGAAGGCGATACCGACGGCGTATGCCCCGGCCTCGGGCAGCTCGAATCCGGCCACCTCGCGGAAGAAGGCGTCGGGGACCTGGGAGAGGATGCCCGCGCCGTCGCCGGAGTCGGGCTCTGAGCCGGTGGCACCGCGGTGTTCGAGGTTGCGCAGCACCGTGAGGGCCTGCTCGACCAGGGTGTGGGACGCCTCGCCGGTGAGGGTCGCGACGAAGCCGACGCCGCACGCGTCGCGCTCGTTGCGGGGGTCGTACATACCCTGCGCAGCAGGGCGAGCATCCATGAAGGACCAGTTCTGGCCATTCGCGGAGTGCTGGGACGGCTGGCGCGGCGTACGCATCGGCTCTCCCGTCGTCGTCAGTGGCTGTGGTTGCCTCCCAGGCCCTGGGGCTCTGGGGGCGCAGGTGCCGAGGGACGACGCTGGCCCTCTGCGCAAAATTTCGTGCAGGTTACATGATGAAACGGTTCTCGGAAACTGGATACTTCGTTCCAACATGCGGACGCCGCTGGCGCACGGCGCGAGTACCGCGCGCGGCGGCGGGAATCATGGGGAGCCGACCGGACAGATCATTGTCCGCCGACTCTGTGTGCGCAGGGGGCTACGTCGCCCACCACAGGGGTGCGAAGCGAGCGTCATTGCCCGCGGCGCTTACGGCTCATGCCCAGCGGTTAAGCATTCGAAACCGCCTGGTAACGACTACTTATACGGCCCGTCGCATAGGTAGCCAGCTGATCCATCATACGGCCGCACCGAACAGACTGCCCAGGGCGTACGTCACACCCGCCGCGGTCCCCCCGAGGGCGAGCTGCCGCAGTCCGCTGAACCACCAGGACCGCGCCGTCACCCTGGCCACGACCGCACCGCACAGGAACAGCCCGGCGAGCGCCAGCAGCACAGCGGGCCACAGAGCCGTCGCGCCGAGCAGGTACGGCAGTACGGGGAGCAGGGCGCCCAGGGCGAAGGAGCCGAAGGACGACACCGCGGCGACGGCCGGCGAGGGGAGGTCGCCCGGGTCGATCCCCAGTTCCTCGCGCGCGTGGATCTCCAGGGCCTGCTCGGGGTCGTGCGACAGCTGCCGGGCGACCTCGCGGGCGAGCCCCGGCTCGACACCGCGGCTCTCGTAGAGCTCGGCGAGCTCCTGCTCCTCGTCCTTGGGATGCCTCCTCAGCTCTCCGCGCTCGACGTCGAGCTCCGCTTCGACGAGTTCGCGCTGCGAGGCGACGGAGGTGTACTCCCCGGCGGCCATGGAGAAGGCCCCCGCGGCGAGTCCCGCGAGGCCGGTGAGAACGATCGTCTGCTGACCGACGGAGCCGCCCGCGACACCGGTTATGAGGGCCAGGTTCGACACGAGCCCGTCCATCGCCCCGAAGACGGCGGGGCGCAGCCACCCGCCGTTCACGTCACGGTGCGTGTGATTGTCCCGGTGCGCCTTGTGCAGCACCGCTCGGGTGTCGATGACGGCCACGGTTCCGGCTCCCCCTTGCGTTGTTCGACCTCTTCCTCAACCTCGAACGTACGCGCGGAAAATGCCTCTCGCCAGCAAGGAAGGCCGTACTTACCGGCACATGTCCGGGTGCCGCCAGGGCACCACGGCCCCGATCGCGCTCATGCGTACAAAGGCCCGCGCAGATGTCGACCGGGTGACAGAAGGGGGTTCCCGAAGCCGGTGGGGCGCGCTGTGTGGCAGAGATCCGAAAAGCAGATCAGCCACCTGACGAGCAGACCGACCCCTTGACGAGCAGATCGACCCCTCGCGGCAAGGCCCTCAGAGCAGAGAGGCACCGAATGGTTTCCATCGCCTGCATCTCCCCGGTCCCGGCGCCCGATGACGCCGTCGGCCCGCGCGACCGGGCGCGCGGCGCACTGCTCGGGCTCGCCGTCGGGGACGCGCTGGGCGCACCCGCCGAGAACATGAGGCCGTCGGAGATCCGCGCGCGCTGGGGCCGGATCACCGGGTACGTGGCGGAGCACCCCTGCGGTACGGACGACACCGAGTACGCGATCTTCTCCGGGCTGCTGCTGGCCCGGCACGGCTCCGCGCTCACGGTCGCGCACGCGGAGGCGGCCTGGCACCAGTGGATCGCGGACCGGGACGAGGGCCCGTTCCGGGGTGCGGGTTTCAGCGAGCGCGGCACGCTGGAGAACCTGCGCCGCGGTCTCGTGGCACCGATCTCGGCCCAGCACCGTCACGCCTGGAGCGACGGGCTGGCCATGAGGGCTGCCCCCTTCGGCGTCTTCGCGGCGGGACGCCCGGCGGAAGCGGCCCGGCTGGTCGCCGTCGACGGCTCGGTGAGCCACGACGGCGAGGGCATCTACGGCGGTCAGGCGGTGGCCGCGGGCGTGGCGGCGGCGATGGCGGGTGCCCCGGCCGGCGTCGTGGTCGCCTCGGCCCTGGCGGTCGTACCGGACGACTCCTGGACCGCCCGCTGTCTGCGCCGTGCGGTGGCGGTCGCCCATCACGGCGAACGCGCGGTCCGCTCCGCGGTGGTGATCGGCGGCTATCCGTGGACGGACCTGGCACCGGAGGCCGTCGCGCTGGCCTTCGGTGCGTACGCGGCGACCGACGGCGACTTCACGGAGGCGGTGCTCATGGCGGTGAACATGGGCCGCGACGCCGACACGACGGCGGCGGTCGCGGGCGCCCTGGCCGGCGCCACCCGGGGCGCCTCGGCGATCCCGCCGGACTGGGCGGCGGCGATCGGCCCGGCGCGGGGCACGTGCCTGCCGTCGATGAAGGGCCACCACGTCCTGGACATCGCGGAGCTGCTGACCCCGGACGAGTCCGCCAAGTGGGCGCCCGGACCGGCCGGGGTCCGGGACTCGTACGTGCTCGCCGCGGACGAGGAGGAGGTACGGCCGTGAGACCACCCGCGCCATGGAACGAGGGGCCGGCCGGAACTCTGCTCGGCCCCGCAACCGCCGACGGTGAGAACACATCACAGGGGCCACCCGCACCCGAAAACGAAAGCGTCACGGGCGGTGCGGGCGGTGCGGGCGGTGCCGGCGG
>NZ_VJZE01000351.1 GCF_009377205.1 Streptomyces phyllanthi | reverse complement strand
CCCAACGCACCGCCCCCACCCGACACTTCACCATTCGGCTGTCGGCCACCCGCAGGGGCGCCCGACTGGCCCGTCAGTTGGCGTGTGAGCGGCTCAACTCATGGGGATGGCCGTATGACTCGGAGGCCAACCACACCACGGCCCTCCTGGTCGCGGAACTGGCCGCGAACGCTGCCCTGCACGGCAGGGAGAGGGGCCGGGATTTCCGCCTCGGCCTGACCCTCTTCCATGAGGACGCAACGCTCCGCATCGAGGTGACGGATCCCCGCCCCGACCGCCGTCCACCCGCACCCGGCTCACCCCAACTGCCGCCGCCCGACGCGGAGTCCGGCCGGGGCCTGTACCTGGTCGAGACGCTGGCCGCCCACTGGGGGACGACGTGCGGCGACCCGTACGCCAAGACCGTCTGGTGCGAGGTTGCCCTCGCCCAGAGTCAGCGGACTACGTCGAAGACGTTCTTCTGCAGGCCGTTGGCATAGACCTCGTGCTCGACCAGCCTCAGCTTCTGGGTGTCCTTGTCCGTGGCGCTGAAGAGCCGCATGCCCGCGCCGAGCAGGAGCGGGAAGACGAGCAGGTGGTAACGGTCGATCAGGCCGGCGTCCGAGAGGCTCTGGTTCAGGGCGGCGCTGCCGTGGACGATGATCGGGCCGCCCTCGGTCTCCTTCAGCGCGGCGACCTCGTCGAGCGAGCGCAGGATGGTGGTCTCGCCCCAGTTCGAGACCAGGTCGTCCTCGGTGAGGGTGGTGGAGACGACGTACTTCGGCATCACCTTGTAGTCGGGGAAATCCTCCATGTCCGGCCACACCGGGCTGAACGCCTCGTAACTGACCCGGCCCAGCAGCAACGCGGTGGCTTCCCTCTGCTCCCGGCCCTTGATCTCGTACGCCTCGGGGAGGAACTCGACATCCTTGAAGGTCCACCCGGAGTTCCGGTAACCGGGCTCACCGCCCGGGGCCTCCACGACGCCGTCGAGCGAGATGAAGGCGGTGCTGATCAGGGTACGCATCTGAGGTTCCTCGCTAGCTCGTGTCTGGTTCTGAGTAAAGCTGAGCCGGGCACGCTTCGACCACGCTCGCGGCCGCAGCGCACCAACCATGAACTCTGACTGCGGATCGGGCAGAAACTCATCGTCCGTCGTCCGCCTCTCCCGGCGGCCTGGGCCATCCGGACCGTCCAGGGGAGCAACGCGCAGGCCCGAGCGCGCGACCTTCCAGCGGCACACCAGCGACGAGCCGTGCGTGACCCGCCCCGATCCGCGGCGCGGCAGGCGCCCCTCGACACCCTTGACCCGTCGGACGGCCTCCAGGGCGGCCCCGGGCCCGGTCACGCTGCGGCGTCCTGCGGGTACCAGCGCAGTTCCACCGTGTTGCCGTCCGGATCGCGGACGTAGATCGATGTGGCAGTGCCCCGCGCGCCGAAGCGCTCGACGGCGCCCTGGACGACGGTGAAGGCTCCCGACTTGACGACCTCGTCCCAGTCCAGGGGCTCCACGGTGAGACAGATGTGGTCGACGTTGGATTCGTTCCGGGGGCGGTCGACGAGGTCGATGACGGTCTCCGGGGTGACTCTCACGGACGGGAACGGGACCTTGCCGGCCCGCCACTCCTCAAGCCGTACCGGCTCCAGGCCGAGGAGTCCGGTGTAGAAGCCCAGGGACCGCTCGACGTCCTCCACGTTGAGAACCAGATGATCGAACGCCTTCACGCGCACAGTGCTCACTTCGCCTCCAGGGCGAGGGCGCCACGCAGCCAGTCGGTGAACAGAGCGGGGTCGACGTCGTCGACGGTCCTGAGCTTCACGGAGGCCATCCGGCGCGCGCCGGGGACCAGCCGCCCCGACGAGTCGGTTACGTCCTGGCCTCGCCAGAGACCGAAGGTGACGTAGGACTTGTACGCCTTGAGCAGGCAGACCGGGGTCTGCCCCGGCTTTTCGCCGAGACTCCAGGTGGGATGGCCGTGCCACACCGCACCGGTGGCTTCCGGCAGCGTGGAGTCGATGACACGACGCGTTTTCTCGCCGACGGCCTGCAGGCTGACGTCGAGCCCGGTCAGGTAGGTGGTGATGTCCGACGGGTGCATGGGGGTTCCTTTCATGGCGGGTCATGGCGGGTCATGGCGGGGCCGTGAGGCGCGCGCGGGTCGCGTGGTGGGTCACGCCGGTGTCGGAGACGGCCGGGTGTGCGAGCGCCGGAAGGGCGGATCGCTTTCCCATCGAGACGACCGGGTGGACGTCTCCTACGATCCGCCACGGGAAAACCCGAATCAAGGCATGATCGGAGCATGATCGTTGAGCTGGATTCAACGCCGGGGGGAATCATGCTGGAACGACTGGAGACCGAGATCTTCCTGACGCTTGCCGAGGAGCTGCACTTCGGCCGGACCGCTGAGCGGCTCCGGATCACGACCGGGCGGGTCAGTCAGGTGATCAAGAAACTGGAACGCCGGATCGGCGGCATGCTGTTCGAGCGCAACAGCCGTACGGTCCGGCTCACCCCCGTTGGACGGCAGTTGGCCGAGGACCTGGCGCCCCTGGTCGTGGCCATGGAGGAGGCGCTGAGCAGGGCGGCCGACGCGAGTCGCGGTGTCACGGGAGAACTCCGGGTCGCGTTCCTCGGCGAGTGGACGGCACCCCTGCTGCTCAGGACGGTCGGCGTGTTCGCCGAACGCCACCCGGAATGCCGGGTCGAGGTACGGGAGGTTCAGCTGTCCAACTCCCGGGCCAGCCTGCTGGACGGCTCGGTCGACATACTCCTCGCCTCCTACCCGTTCGACGGAATGGCCTGCGGCCCCGTGTTGCTCAGGGAGAACCGGGTGCTCGCCGTTGCGGCCGGGCACCCGCTGTCCGGCGAGCGGTCGGTGTCGGTCGAAGTGCTCGCGGAACATCCCGTGGTGCAGTACCCGGAGGTGACCTCCGCGGCGTTCAAGCGGGACCGCACACCGGACCGCACGCCGTCGGGCAGGCCCGTTCCGAAGGGGCCCGCCGGCGGGTCGTTCTCCGAGATGCTCACCCTGGTTGCGATGGGCAGGGGAGTCCTCCCGGTCGGGGAGCACTCCCGCCAGTACTACCCCAGACCCGACCTGGCCTACGTGCCCCTCCACGACGCGAAGCCGATCGAGCGGGGGCTGGTCTGGGCGGAGGGGAACACGACGGAGAGGGTGCGCGAGTTCGTACGCGCTGCGACGGATGTCGCCGGGACACCGACGGGTGTCGCAGGGACGCCGACGGGTGTCGCCGAGACGCTGCCGACCGTTTCCGCTTGACGCGTCACGGCTCACCGGGCTCGGCGACGACCACCGCCCCTACTGCCGGTACCCGCCCAGGAACCGCCCGATCCTGCTGATCGCCGCGTCCAGGTCGTCCACGTGGGGGAGCGTCAGGATGCGGAAGTGGTCGGGGGTGGGCCAGTTGAAGCCGGTGCCCTGCACCACCTGGATCTTCTCGCGCAGCAGCAGGTCCAGGACGAACTTCTCGTCGTCGTGGATCCTGTGCACCTTGGGGTCGAGCCGGGGGAACGCGTACAGCGCGCCCTTCGGTTTCACGCAGGAGACGCCCGGGATCTCGTTGAGCTTCTCCCAGGCGCGGTCGCGCTGTTCGCGCAACCGTCCTCCCGGGGACGTCAGTTCATGGATGGACTGCCGGCCGCCGAGCGCGGCCTGGATGGCGTACTGGGCGGGGGCGTTGGCGCACAGCCGCATGGAGGCCAGCATCGTCAGGCCCTCCAGGTAGCTGCGCGCGTGCTGCTTGGGGCCGGTGACGACCAGCCAGCCCGAGCGGAAACCGGCGACCCGGTACGTCTTGGACAGGCCGCAGAAGGTGAGGACCACCAGGTCGGGGGCGAGCGCGGCGGCCGAGTGGTGCACGGCGTCGTCGTACAGGATCTGGTCGTAGATCTCGTCGGCGAAGACCATCAGGCCATGGCGGCGGGCGAGGTCGAGAATGCCCTCGATGATCTCCTTCGGGTAGACCGCGCCGGTGGGGTTGTTCGGATTGATGATCACGACGGCCCTGGTGCGGTCGGTGATCTTCGACGCCATGTCGTCCAGGTCCGGGTACCAGTCGGCCTGTTCGTCGCACAGGTAGTGCACCGCCTTGCCGCCCGCGAGCGTCGTGACGGCCGTCCACAGCGGGAAGTCCGGGGCGGGGATGAGGATCTCGTCGCCGTCCTCGAGCAGTGTCTGTACGGCCATCGACACCAGCTCGGAGACGCCGTTGCCGAGGAAGACGTCGTCGACGTCGACCTCCAGGCCCAGGTTCTGGTACCGCTGGGCCACGGCCCGGCGCGCGGAGAGCACACCGCGCGAGTCCGTGTAGCCGTGCGCCTGCGGCAGCATCCGGATCATGTCCTGGACGATCTCCTCCGGCGCCTCGAAGCCGAAGAGCGCGGGATTGCCGGTGTTGAGGCGCAGCACGCTGTGCCCCGCCTCCTCCAGCGCGTTGGCGTGCTCGATCACCGGCCCCCGGATCTCGTAACAGACCTCGCTGAGCTTGCTCGACTGCCGGAACTCCATGCGCTCTCGCCCTCCGGTACGTGGTGTTGCTTGGTTTTACCAAGTTCGGGCTTGGAAAGTCCAACAACATGTCTAGACTGCGTCGCATGTCACCTCGCCGAAGCTACGACCAGTACTGTTCCGCCGCCCGGGCGCTCGACGTGGTCGGTGACCGCTGGACCCTCCTGATCGTCCGGGAGCTGCTGGCCGGTCCTCGCCGCTACACCGATCTGCACGCGGACCTGCCGGGCGTCAGCACGGACGTACTCGCCTCGCGGCTGAAGGACATGGAGCGCGACGGGCTGACGACACGGCGCCGGCTGCCTCCTCCCGGTGCGGCGTACGTGTACGAACTCACCGCCCGGGGGCGGGAGTTGCTGCCCGTGGTGCAGGCGCTGGGGGAGTGGGGTGCCTCCGCGCTCGGCGAGCGGCGTGCCCAGGACGCCGTACGGGCGCACTGGTTCGCGCTGCCGCTGCTGCGCGGACTGGCCGGGGAGAGCGGACTCGTCGAAGTCCGGCTGGAGGAGGGCGAGTTCCACCTGTGGGCCGGAGCGGTGGACGGTCCGGTGTATGGGGACGGGCCGGCGCCCCAGGAGCCGGACGCCCGGTTGGCGTTCGACGAGGAGACCTGCGCGGCGGTGAGCCGGGGGGAGCTGAGCCTGCGGGACGCGGTGCGCGAGGGGCGCGTGGAGGTGCTGGGAGACGGGGCGTTGGCCAAGGAGTTGCGGGAGGGGTGACCCCCGCGGCCTCCCGGGGTGTCCGGGGCGTGAGACGCACACACCTCCGGGCGTGAGACGCACACACCTCCGGGGCGTGAGACGCACACACCTCGGGGGTGCGAGACGCACACGCCCCGGCGCGTGAGACGCAGAGAGGCCCGCTGAACCGGTCACGGCTCAGCGGACCTCCGAGACCGCGTCAGGAACTCGGCGGCGGCACCCGCGAAGGCCGCCCCGGCCCCCGCGTCAGCGCGTATCCGCCGACCCCCGCCAGGGCCGCCAGCACGCCGCCCACCGCCGTCCACACCCAGCGGTCGGACCACCAGCCGGAGGCCCAGCCGTCATCGGGTTCGAGCGAAGACAGCACGGCGGTCGACGAGTCGGAGTCGTCTTCATCCTCCTCGTCGGTGGCCATGGCGACCCCGGGGACGAGCGGTTCCGCCAGCGAGCCGTCCACCGCCGCCGAACCGCCGGCGTCCTTCGAGTCCACCCGGACCTCGGTGTCCACCGGAAGCCCCAGATCGGCCGTCTCCAGGTCCGTGACGGTCAGCCGGACGTAGTACGTGCCCGGCAGCGGGTCGTTGGCCCACGGCTCCGACCAGGCGCGCACCGTGCGCAGGGTGCAGGACAGGTCCACGGAGCCCGCGTCCGTCCCGGCCGTGCGCGTCTGCGCCCCGTACTGGCAGGCCTGGCGGCGCCGCAGCCCGTCGTACACGTCGATCTGCCAGGTCGACGAGGACCGGGCGGCGTCCGGCAGCTTCACCTTGGCCCGTACCGTGGGCCGCTGCCCGGAGTCCGCGGGGAACGACCAGTACAGGTAGTCGCCCGTGGAGGCGCCGGCCGTCGCCTTCCGGCCCTGCTCGATCTCCGTCGCCGTACGGAAGGACGTGCCCGCCTCGGTCGGCGCGTCACCGTCGTCCGACGGGCCGGCGGAGGGCGAGGAGTCGGCGACGGAGGGGGAGGCGGTACCGCCGAGCAGCAGGAACAGCCCGGCCGTCACCGCCCCGGCCGCCGCCCGCCGCGTACGCAACACGCTACTGATCCACATCAGTTGGTCCTCCAGACCGCGATCCGCCACCGCGACAGCCAGCCCCACAGCAGGCCACCGAGGAAACCGGCCAGCACCAGCACGCCCAGCAGCCACCAGCCGCGCCCGAGACCGAACGAGGCCACGTCGCTCGCCGCGTCGGGACCCTCCACGACGTCGATGGTCAGTTCGAGCGGCAGCCCGGGCGTGGTCTTCACGCCGTCGGCCGGGGAGAAGGAGTGGGTGACCTGGAGGCACACCGTCTCGCCCGCGCCCTTGAGGTCGGTGTCGTCGTCCACGTCCTCCAGTTCGGCCTTCGGATAGCGCAGCCCCGTCGAGATGACATCGGTCCGGCCGTTGCCCGTCGCCTCGCCGCGTACGATCTCCCGCCCGCTCGCGGTCACGGCCCGCAGCGACAGCCCGTACGAGGGGCCCACCCGGCGGTCCGCCGCCACGCTCACCGAGGCACGCAGCTCCCAGCCCGGCAGGACGTCCACGCGGTACCAGCGCTGCTGCCCGAACTCCTCGCGGTCCGTGTAGAGGCCGGACTCCAGCGCCGGTGCCTTCGCGCACGCGTCCGCGCCGTCCACGGCCTTCGGCACCACCACGGGGTCGGCGGCCCGGTCCACCAACTGGTTCACGCGGTCGGTGAGTTCGTCCGTGTGCTCCACCGAGGTGTACGTGCCGCCGGTCGCCTCGGCGATACAGCTGAGCTGCACGCGCATCTTCGCGTTCGGCACCAGGCCGAGCGTGTCGATGGTGAGGCCGATGCCCTTCGCCGCTATCTCGCGGGCCACCTCGCACGGGTCGAGCGGGGCGCAGGTGTCCTCGCCGTCGCTGATCAGCACGATGCGCTTGGAGCCGTTGCCGCCCTCCAGGTCGTCGGCCGCCTCGAGCAGCGCGGGGCCGATCGGGGTCCAGCCGGTGGGCGTGAGCGTGGCGACCGCCGTCTTGGCCTCGGTACGGTTCAGTGGGCCGACGGGGTAGAGCTGCGCGGTGTCCTCGCAGCCCTTCTTCCGGTCGTCGCCCGGGTAGTCGGCGCCGAGGGTGCGGATACCGAGCCGAACCTCCTCGGGGGTCGCGTCCAGCACCTCGTTGAACGCCTGCTTCGCCGCGGCCATCCGTGAGTCGCCGTCGATGTCCCGGGCCCGCATCGACCCGCTGACATCCAGCACGAGGTCCACCTTGGGCGCGTCCTGGTCCGCCGTCTCGTCGGCGAGGGCCGTGGACGGGACGGCGATCCCGGCCACCAGGGCGGCGAACAAGGCACAGACCCCTGTCGCCAGCCGTTTTCTTGTGATCATCGGCGGATCTTATTGACCAGGGGGCGCGCGCATCAAAACGGCGGGCGGCAGCGCCGGGACGCGCACGCCCGGCGCTGCGGCCCGTGCCGGCCCGTGCCGGCCGGTGTGGCGCGCGGAGCGCGTCGGAATCATGGGGAAGGGCGAGGCTCCGGCGCGGAGTGCCACGGGTTGGCGAGTACGGCCCACATGTCTCCGGGCCGCTCGGGGGACAGCCGCATCAGTGTCAACGCCTTGGTGGGCAGCGGCTCTTCGAGCAGGGCCACGAGATCGGGGGTGCGCGGGAGATCCGGTACGGCCGTCTCCAGCGCCGTCCGCAGGGCCGTGGCCGAGCCCGCGGTCGCCGCGAGCGCCCCTGCCACCAGCGATCCGAACAGTTTCCGCCGTAGCACCGTGACGTCGTCGGTGACGAGCCGTCCGGTCAGTTCGGGGAGCGGGACACCGTGCCGAGCCAGCCGCGCCGGGCTCACCCGGATGTCGGCCAGGTCGCGGTACACGAGGCGGAGCGGGGCGCCCGTCGGGGACAGGACCACCAGGAGGTTCTGGCCGTGGGCCTCCAGGGCCACGCCCAGGTCGAGCAGGCGGAGGCCGACGGTGAGGGCGAGACGGGTGAAACCGGCCAGCCAGGATGGGGACCGGGGCAGACCGGTCGCCGGCAGGGCGGCCACCGGGACGACCCGTTCGCCGCTTCCGGCCGACGCGTACGTCTCCGGTGACTCGCGCAGCACCGCCGCCAGATCGGGGGAGCCCGCGGTGACGGCGCCCAGGGTGCGGGTGACGTGCAGCAGGCCGTCCGTGCGGGCGGCGATGTCCTCCGCGAACCCCGAGACCGTCGCGGCCGTCTCGATCGAGTAGACCGAGATGTCCCGCACGGACGAGGTCAGCCGCGCACTCAGCGCGGTCTTGACGTGCGGGCCGCCGTCGGGGAGGGCGAGCGTGCGCAGGGACATCAGGGGATGCGCCGGAATGCCGTCCTGCGAGGGGAACTTGAGAACGTTGTCGGCCTGCCAGGGATGAACCGGGATCAGGATCCTGCCCTCGGCCCGGAACCGCTCGGGCCAGGTGCCGACGACGAGACAGTCGTCAGCCTCCGCGGGCAGCAGCCGTACGACCGGACGGTGCTCCGGCCCGTAGGCGAGCTGGTCGGCCACCGAAAACCCGGGGCGGGAGCGGCAGTTGGGGTGGAAGGGGTGGCCGTCGACCACCCGCTGCTCCCACTCCCAGCTCGTCACCGGCGCGGGAGCCTCGGCCGGCTGGTTCGCCCGGGACAGCGCCAACGAGGCGACACCGTGGTCGAGTTCGGCCGCGAAGGCGGAGCCGTGCGGGAGGGCCAGCGCCGTCATGAGCCGCGCCGGACGGTCGTACGGCCGGTCGTCGAGCCGTACCTCGGTGACGTACGCGGCGGTCGCGTACGGGTCCGCGTGCGGGCCGTGCAGACGGCGGCCGTCCGTCAGGTGCAGGGTGAGTCCGTCGCGGCCGGGCTCGCGGCGGGCGATCCAGGGCAGCGGATCGTACGCGAGCCCGCGCCACAGCCGGGTCAGGACGGCCGCCCGGGCACCGGGCAGCGCCTTCGCGTACGGCAGCGTGAGATCGGGGCGCTCAGTGGCGAGTTCGTCGGCGAGCACGGCCTCGGCCTCGGGCGTGGGGGGACGGTGCACGGGCTGGCTCCTCGGGTACGGAAACGGTGCGGGGGTGGTGCGGGGCCGCGTACGGCGGTCACCGCGGCGGCTTCGTGCCGGCGTGCGGCCACAGACATACTGATCACCAGTGCACCGTATGAACGAATGGACCCCGTGGACGCCAGGTACCCCAGGGACGAGGTCGGCGCGGCGGCCGACGCGTACGCCGCAGCCCCGCTGCTCAACTGCCTTCTGAGGGAGGTGGGGGAACGCGTCGGGCCGCACACGCACCGGCTGCGGGCCAGCGGCCGCCTCCTGCGGGTGCGCGGCGGCCGCCGTCCCACCCACCCAGAGGTGCACGCGGACGGCGCCTGGCATCCCCTCACCCACGCCGAACTGGTCAAGCTCACCGCAGAGGAACTCCGCCGCCACACCGGCCTGTCCAACTCCGAGCTGCCCACCGAGATGCTCGACAGCCGGGAGGCGGTGGCCGCCCTCCTCAGGGCGCGCGCCCACGCCACGGCGCCCGCGGACCCGTACCTCCGCTCCGAACAGTCCCTGATCACAGGGCACCCCTACCACCCGGCCCCCAAGGCGCGCGGTGGCGGCCCGGTAGCGGCCTGGCTGCCGTACGCCCCCGAGGCGTACGCCCGCTTCCCGCTGACGCTGCTGGGCGTGCGCGAGGACACGGTGGTGGAGGAGGGCGACACCACGGCCCTGGACGACCTGGGCCGTGCTCCGCACGGCTAC
>NZ_VJZE01000350.1 GCF_009377205.1 Streptomyces phyllanthi | reverse complement strand
GTGTATAAGAGCCAGCCCCCGAACGCCCCCGCATCGGATTGAACGCCAGCCCAGCCACCACCAGCACCGCCTCCACCAACAGCGCGAGGACCGCCACGAGGAAGGCGCCCGCCACGACCTGGGGCGTGTTCTGGAGGTTGAAGCCGGCCGTGATGATGCGGCCGAGCCCGCCCTCCCCGGCCATCGCGGCGAGCGTCGCCGTGGCGACCACCTGGACCGCGGCCGAGCGCAGCCCGGTCATCACCAGCGGGTAGGCGAGGGGCAGTTCGACCCGGAGGAAGACCTGCCCGCCGCTCATGCCCATGCCCCGCGCGGCCTCCACCACCGACCGGTCCACCTCGCGCATGCCGATATAGGCGTTGGTCAGCAGCGGCGGTACCGCGAACAGCACCAGCGCGATCAGCGTCGGCAGATCCCCGTGCTCCCCCAGCGGTGTGAGCGTCAGCAGCACCAGCACCGCCAGCGTGGGCACCGCACGCCCCACGTTGGAGATGTTCACCGCGAGCGCGCCGCCCCTGCCGACGTGCCCGAGCCACAGCGCCAGGGGCAGCGCGATCAGGCAGGCGACGGCGAGCGTGACCCCGCTGAAGTACAGATGCTCGGCCAGCCGGTGCCAGACTCCCTTCTCCCCCTGCCAGTTGGCGTCGGACGTCAGCCAGTCGTACGCACCCGTGATCGCGTTCATGCGGGCTCCGCCACCTTCACCGCCACCGGGCGCCTCCGTATGCGCGGAGTACGCGTCGCCCGTGTCCACGGCGTGAGCAGCCGCTGCAGCCCGAGCAGCAGCAGATCGGCGACGAGCGCGAGCAGGACGCACAGGACGGACGCGGTGAGCACCTGGGCCTTGAAGGTGCTGTCGAGGCCGTCGAGGATCAGGGTGCCGAGACCCCCGTAGTCGACGATCGCGCCCACCGTCGTCAGCGCGACCGTGGAGACCGTGGCGATCCGCACCCCGGCGAGCAGGGCCGGCAGCGCCAGCGGCAGTTCGACCTCCCACAGCAGCCGCACCGGCCCGTACCCCATGCCGCGCGCGGCCTCCACGGCCTCCTCGGGGACGGCCTGGAGGCCCGCGAGGATGTTCCGCACGAGGATCGTCAGCGAGTAGAGGACCAGGCCCGTGATCACCAGCGAGGCGGAGAGTCCGAACAGCGGCAGCAGCAGCGAGAACATGGCCAGCGACGGGATCGTGTAGAGCACGGTCGTCAGGCCCAGGACGGCGCCCGCGAACGAACGCCGGCGGCGGGCCAGCAGCGCCAGCGGGAAGGAGACGAGCACGCCGAGGACGACCGACACCGCCGTGATGCCCACGTGCTGCACCGTCGCGTCGACCAGCTCCTGGCCGCGGGAGCGGACGTACTCACCGCAGATCCAGTCGTTGGCCACCAGGCAGTTCCGCCGCTCGCTCACCCGCCGCACCTCCCCCGAAAATCCGGACACATGCGGCTGGACCGAAAAACAGCGCATGGTCTTGACTTGGTGACGACGTTAGACCCCACCACTGACAATCGCCGAGAGCCGCCGCGGAGCCGCAACACGGCCTTCACACAACGACCGGCGCCGGCGGCCACAATGGGGGCCATGATCCGGTTCGAGCACGTCACCAAGCGGTACGCGGACGGCACGACCGCCGTCGACGACCTGTCGTTCGAGGTCGCCGAGGGTGAACTGGTCACGCTGGTCGGCCCGTCGGGCTGCGGCAAGACCACCACGATGAAGATGGTGAACCGGCTCATCGAGCCCACCGGCGGCCGGATCCTCCTCGACGGCGAGGACATCGCCGCCGCCGACCCGGTGCGGCTCCGGCGCCGTATCGGCTACGTCATCCAGCAGGTCGGCCTGTTCCCGCACCGGACGGTCCTCGACAACACCGCGACCGTCCCGCACCTCCTCGGCGTCAAGCGCGCCAAGGCCCGCGAGCGCGCCGCCGAACTCCTCGACCTGGTCGGCCTCGACCCGGCCGTGTACGGCGACCGCTACCCCGACCAGCTCTCCGGTGGCCAGCGCCAACGCGTCGGCGTCGCCCGCGCGCTGGCCGCCGATCCGCCCGTCCTGCTCATGGACGAGCCGTTCGGCGCGGTCGACCCCGTCGTACGGGAGCGGCTGCAGAACGAGTTCCTCGCACTCCAGCGCTCCGTGCGCAAGACGGTCCTGTTCGTCACGCACGACATCGAGGAGGCCGTACGGCTCGGCGACCGCATCGCCGTGTACGGCGAGGGGCGCATCGAGCAGTTCGACACCCCGTCGGCCGTACTGGGCGCCCCCGCGAACGCGTACGTGGCCGACTTCGTCGGCGCGGACCGCGGTCTCAAGCGGCTGTCCGTGACGGCGATCGAGAGGAGCGACCTGGAACAGCCGCCCGTCGTGCACCTCGACGACCCGCTGCCCGGGGAACTGGACGCGCGCTGGGCCGTCGTCCTGGACGCGGACGAGAACCTCCACGGCTGGATCTCCGCCGAGCACGCGCGCGTGCGGTCCGGCACCGTACGGGAACACGCCCGCCGTATGGAGGCGTGGCTCCCCCTGGGGGCGTCCCTCAAGCAGGCCTTCGCCACGATGCTCCAGCACGACGCGGGCTGGATCGCCGTCATCGACGAGCGCGGCGAGGGCCGGTTCCTGGGCGTCCTCACCCCCGCCCGCCTCCACGAGGCCCTGCGCCGCTCCACGGCGGCGGACGCGCGGGACATCGCGCGCGCGGACGTGGAGGTGGAGACGGTCAGCAACCACTGACGGCAGGGTGACGCGACCGACAGCAGGGGGACGCGGCTGATGGCAGAGGGAAGGTCATCCGGGCCGGGCGCGGATCGCCGGCGCCGCTCTTTCACGGCGGCTTGCCCGGGCCTTTCCCCAGCCTTTGAACCGGCTTTCCGATGGGGAGTGAACCTCTCTCCCCGAGACACCGTCCTAGAGGGCGCAATGTCGCCGGATGCCGGATTGGCGCCGGATTTCAAGGTCTCTCGCAGAACTACGGGATGCGATGTCTGCCAGGAAAGACAGGGAAATGTCGGTCGAGGTTCCGAGTCGATCAAGCCGGTGGCGGCGCGTACTGAGCGGGCCGCGCCCCGAGGCCGTTCCCGCCCTGGCCGCCAGGGCCTGCACCCTCGTGGGACTCCTGGACATCGCCGCGGGGGTTTTCCCGCGCTTCCGGCGGAGCCGGATGCACGCGATCGCCGAGGTGCTGCCGGGCTCGTTCGGCCCGTTCGCCGCCGCCCTGTCGCTCAGCGCGGGCGTCCTGCTGCTGCTCCTCGCACACGGGCTGCGGCGCCGTAAACGCAGGGCCTGGCGAGCCGCGGTGGCCCTGCTGCCGGCCGGCGCGATCGCCCAGTTCACCTACCGCCACTCGCTCGTCGGCGCCCTGATCTCCCTGGCGCTGCTCGCACCGCTGCTGCTCCACCGCGACGAGTTCCGCGCGCTGCCGGACCCGCGCAGCCGCTGGCGCGCGCTCACCAACTTCGTCCTGCTGGGCGCCGGTTCGATCGTCCTCGGCCTGATCGTCGTCAGCGCGCACCCCCGCCGCATGGTGGGCGACCCGAGCCTGTCCGACCGCCTGGAGCACGTCCTGTACGGCCTGTTCGGCTTCGAGGGCCCCGTCGGCTACACCGGCGACACGTCATGGACGGTCGGCTTCTCCCTCGGCGCCCTGGGCCTGCTCACGGCCATCACCACGGTCTATCTGGCCTTCCGCCCCGAACACCCGGCCGCACGACTGACGGAGGACGACGAGACACGGCTGCGCGCCCTGCTGGACCGGCACGGCGGCCGGGACTCCCTGGGCCACTTCGCGCTCCGCCGCGACAAGGCGGTCGTCTTCTCACCCAGCGGCAAGGCGGCGGTGACGTACCGCGTGGTGTCCGGCGTGATGCTCGCCAGCGGCGACCCGATCGGCGACGTGGAGGCCTGGCCCGGGGCGATCGAGCGCTTCATGGACGAGGCGAAGGCCCACTCCTGGACGCCCGCCGTCATGGGCTGCTCGGAGACGGGCGCCGAGGTGTGGACCCGCGAGACCGGGCTCGGCGCCCTCGAACTGGGCGACGAGGCGGTGGTGGAGGTCCCGGATTTCTCCCTCGCCGGGCGCGCGATGCGCAACGTACGCCAGATGGTGAAGCGCATCGAGCGAGCCGGCTACGAAACCCGGGTACGGCGCGTCCGTGACCTCGGCGAGGCCGAACTCGACCGTATCCGCAGGGCCGCCGACGACTGGCGCGGCACCGATACCGAGCGCGGCTTCTCCATGGCCCTGGGCCGCGTCGGCGATCCCACCGACCCCGACTGCCTGATCGCCACCGCGCACAAGCCCGACGCGGAGCCGGGGCCGTACGGCGACCTCAAGGCCGTACTCCACTTCGTACCCTGGGGCACTGACGGGGCGTCGCTGGATCTCATGCGGCGGGACCGCTCGGCCGACCCCGGTATGAACGAGCTGCTGATCGTGGCGGCGCTCCAGGCGGCTCCCCGCTTCGGCGTGAAGCGTGTGTCCCTGAACTTCGCGATGTTCCGCTCGGCGCTGGCGCGCGGCGAGAAAATCGGTGCGGGGCCCGTGCTGCGCGCGTGGCGCGGTCTGCTGGTCTTCCTCTCGCGCTGGTTCCAGATCGAGTCGCTGTACAGGTTCAACGCGAAGTTCCGCCCCCGCTGGGAGCCCCGCTTCGTCGTCTACGCCACCTCCCGTGACCTCCCGCGCATCGGCTTCGCCGCGATGCAGGCGGAGGGGTTCGTGAGCGTGGCGCTCCCCCGTGTACTGCGCCGCAGGGCCACCGGCCCCCGCCCGTGCGTCCACCGAATGGCGGAGCACCAGGAGGTCCGGGCGGCCTGACCGCCCACAAACGGAGAGCGCCCCGCCACCCGCCGCCGGGTCCGGGCCCCTCACCCGCCCTGAACCCCGTGCGGGCGTACGGCCTGGACATGACCGGACGGGACGCCGGCGTCTCTCTCCCCCCGGCCGGCACGGGGAAGGGCTGCACCCCGACGTGGGTTCTCCAGGGCACCACGACGTGACCGAGGCGCTTCGGCGCTGCGTCCGGGCCGGACGGCTCGGCCGTGTCATGGCTCCTGGCTCGCCGGGGAGGACGCATGGCCGGAGGCCAGCTGTGCGGCCAGTGAGGTGAACGCGCGGATCTTGGCGTTCTCGGTGTCCGTGCGCCAGACGAGGGCACCGTTGGCCGGAGGCAGTCCGCTGAGCGGCCGGTGCACTACGCCCGGGTGCCGGTACGAATGGAACAGTCCCTCATGGGTCGTCCATACCATCTCGCCGGTGGCCACCTGGTGGAGCGACTCCTGATAGGTCCGTCCGCCCTTCCCACGGCGCAAGGGCCTGCCGAGCGGGGTGAACGGCGGGCAGAAGCCGTGCCGGAGGACATCCGGCAGTTCGGCGGGGCCGTCGAGCAGGACCGAGTCCGCCAGATCCTCGATATCGACCGATTCGCGCCCCGCCAGCGGATGGTCCAGGCCGACGGCCAGCATTCGGCCGTGGGACACCAGTACGGTCCCCACCTTCAGATCCGGCTCGTCGATCGGCAGCAGCGTGAGCAGGACGTCGATCTCGCCAGTCCGCAGTGGCCCGTACGGGTCGCGCCAGGGCACCTCGACCACCGTGATGTCGCAAGCCGGGTGCCGACGGCCGAAGACAACGACCGTGCCGGTCAGCGGCGGGCCGTTGAGGCAGCCGAGGAAGCCGACACGCAGGGGGCCGTCCATGCCCTGCGCGATGGCGCAAGCCTCGTCGTAGCTCTTTCTGAGGCCCTCGTAGGCGGCGCCGAAGGTGCGTCTGGTGTGCTCGCCCAGCGGGGTCAGCTCGACCCTGCGGCTGGTGCGGATGAACAGCGGTGCGCCGATGCGTCGTTCCAGCGTCCGGATCAGCTGGCTGACGCGGGACTGAGAGAGTCTCACCCGCTCAGCGGTGCGTCCGAAATGCAATTCGTCCGACAGTGCCAGGAATACTTCGATCTCCGTCAGGTCCACGCCGTGCCGCTCCCCACATCGATGAGCCTGGCTCATGGATTGTGCACCAATACCACCTTGATCGACCAACGCCCCTGCTGCGATCGTCTCTTTGGCGGCCGGCCGGCTCGTCGGCGAATCGGGGGATCAGCGGGGGAGTCGGCACGTCGGCCGGTACCGCCTGCCTCGTCCCACTCGACCACCTGGACAGGGTGGCCCGCACCGCCCCGGGTTACGGGGCGGAGAGCACCGTCGGCGAGAACACCCCCTCCGCGAACGCCCCGCCCGAAGGTCCGGTTACCCCGCAGGAGCCCTAGGCTGGACGCATGAGCAAGCAGAGCCGGCGCAGCCAGGTGGCGGGACTCCCCGCATGGGACCGCTGCGCGGTCATGGGCGTCGTCAACGTCACCCCGGACTCGTTCTCCGACGGCGGCCGCTGGTTCGACACCACCGCCGCCGTCAAACACGGCCTCGCCCTGGTCACCGAGGGTGCCGACCTCGTGGACGTCGGCGGCGAGTCCACCCGCCCCGGAGCCACCCGCGTCGACGAGGCCGAGGAGCTCAGGCGCGTCATCCCCGTCGTCCGCGGCCTCGCCTCCGAAGGCGTCGTCGTGTCCGTCGACACCATGCGCGCCTCGGTCGCCGAACAGTCCCTCGCCGCCGGCGCCGCCCTCGTCAACGACGTCAGCGGCGGCCTCGCCGACCCGGCGATGATCCCGGTCGTCGCCGAGGCCGGCGCCCCCTTCGTGGTCATGCACTGGCGCGGCTTCCTGCAGGGCGGCAAGGTCAAGGGCGTGTACGAGGACGTCGTCTCCGAAGTCGTCGACGAGCTCCGCGCGCGCGTGGAGGCCGTTCTGGCAGGCGGCATCACCCCCGACCGGATCGTCGTCGACCCGGGGCTCGGCTTCTCCAAGGACACCGACCACGACCTCGCGCTCCTCGCCCGCCTCGACCGCCTGCTCGGCCTCGGCCACCCCCTCCTGGTCGCCGCCTCCCGCAAGAGGTTCCTCGGCCGCGTCCTCGCCGACACCGAGGGCGCCCCGCCACCCGCCCGGGAACGCGACGCCGCCACCGCGGCCGTCTCCGCCCTCGCCGCGCACCAGGGCGCCTGGGCCGTCCGCGTCCACGAGGTACGGGCCACCGCCGACGCCGTACGCGTCGCACGGGCCGTAGAGGGAGCCCGGGAGCTGTGAGCGCGCCCCACACCGACGTCGAGCAGGTCGAACTCGCCAACACGGCCTTCTACGAAGCGTTGGAGCGCGGCGACTTCGAGACCGTCGCCTCCCTCTGGCTGACCCCCGCCGACCTGGGCGTCGACGAGTCGTACCACGACCCGGCGGACAGCGGAGTGATCTCCTGCGTCCACCCCGGCTGGCCGGCCCTCACCGGCCGCGGTGAGGTGCTGAGGTCGTACGCCCTGATCATGGCGAACACCGAGTACATCCAGTTCTTCCTCACCGACGTCCATGTGTCCGTCACCGGCGACACGGCCCTGGTGACCTGCACGGAGAACATCCTCAGCGGCGGCCCCGCACCCGAGGGCGGCGGCGAGCTGGGCCCGCTCGTCGGCCAGCTGGTCGTCGCCACGAACGTGTTCCGGCGCACCACCGACGGCTGGAAACTGTGGTCGCACCACGCCTCCCCCGTTCTGACCGAAAACGACGCCGACGAGGACGACGACACCCCCGCCTGACCGGGTAGGTGCCTGCCGAGGGTCTGTCGAGGGCCCGGAGGCGAGTCGAGGGCCGTGGAGGTGATTGGAGCCACGGGACACGGGGTATGCGCGGCTTCCAACCTGTGAGCCGCCGTGGTCCCCGCGGGGAAACGCCCGATGAACTGTGCCCGTCGAGGTGCACATCCGGACTGCCCGTGGCCGAGCGCTGTCCGTGCCCGCAGGTAGATTCGAGGGTGGCCGGTGTGCCGTCCGCGCACGGACGCACGGGCCGTGACCGACGACTGCAGGAGTGATTCGCGTGGATCGTGTCGCGCTGCGCGGCCTGAGGGCCCGCGGGCACCACGGTGTGTTCCAGAAGGAGCGCGAGGAGGGCCAGACCTTCGTCGTGGACCTGACGCTGGGCCTGGACACCCGACCGGCCGCGGCCGACGACGACCTGGCGAAGACCGTGCACTACGGCATCGTGGCGGAGGAGGTCGTGGCCGTCGTCGAGGGCGAGCCCGTCGACCTCATCGAGACGCTGGCCGAGCGCATCGCCCAGGTGTGCCTGAAGCACGAGGAGGTCCAGGAGGTCGAGGTCTGCGTCCACAAACCGCAGGCGCCCATCACGGTCCCCTTCGACGACGTGACCGTCACGATCACACGGAGCCGAGTATGACCGCGTTCTTCACCGACGGGCAGAGCGACCCGACGGTCCAGCCGGTGCCCGCCTCGGTCGTCGAGAAGGTGGACGCCGCCGACACGACCCTGCACAACCCCCAGCGGGCCGTGCTCTCCCTCGGCTCGAACCTCGGCAACCGCCTGGAGACGCTCCAGGGCGCCATAGACGCCCTGGAGGACACCCCGGGCGTACGGGTCAAGGCGGTCTCCCCGGTGTACGAGACGGAGCCGTGGGGGGTGGCACCGGGCAGCCAGCCCACGTACTTCAACGCGGTCGTGGTCCTCAAGACCACGCTGCCCCCGTCCTCGCTCCTGGAGCGGGCGCACGCCGTCGAGGAGGCCTTCCACCGCGTACGGGACGAGCGGTGGGGCGCGCGCACGATCGACGTCGACATCGTCACCTACGCCGACGTGGTGTCCGACGACCCGGTGCTGACGCTGCCCCATCCGCGCGCGCACGAGCGGGCCTTCGTCCTGGTGCCCTGGCACGACGTGGACCCCGAGGCCCAGCTGCCCGGCCGGGGCCCGGTCGCCCGGCTCCTCGCGGAGGTCACCCCGGACGGTGTCGCCCCCCGCACCGACCTGGAACTCCGGCTGCCCGAGTAGTCGTTAAGGTCTAGCGGGTCGGGATCATCCCCGGCGCACACACCATCGTCGAAGGGACGTCGTGAGAGAGCTGCGCATCAGGACGCTGGCCGCGGTGTTCGTGGTGGCGGGGGTGCTGTCCTGGGCGGGAGCCCGGCTGTGGAACGCGGTGGGCACGCTGCCCCGCGTCCCACTGGCCGCGCCCATCGTGCTCGCCCTGATCGCCGCCGTCCTGCTGGCCACCGGGCTCTCGCTGCGCTCCCGCCTCAAGGCCCAGCGCGAGCGGCGCCCGGGCGCCCGGGGTGTCGACCCGCTGGTCGCCGCCAGAGCGGTCGTCTTCGGCCACGCGAGCGCACTCGTCGCTGCCCTGGTCGCCGGCATGTACGGCGGCACGGGCGTCTTCCTCCTGGAGTCCCTGGACATCCCGGCCCGCCGCGACCAGGCCATCTACGCCGGCTTCTCGGTCCTCGCGGGCATCGCCGTCATAGTGGCCGCCTTCTTCCTCGAACGCGTCTGCAAGCTCCCGGAGGACGACGACACGAACGGGGGCGGAGGGGCGGCCCGGGCGGTGTAGGCCCCTCGGGCACCGGCAGGCGGAGATCCGGTCAGTGGGCCATGATGAGGCTCATCGCCTCGTTGCGCGTGGCCGCGTCCCTCAACTGGCCGCGCACCGCGGACGTTATGGTCTTCGCCCCGGGCTTGCGGATACCGCGCATTGACATGCACATGTGCTCGCACTCCACGACCACGATCACCCCACGGGGCTCCAGGATCTCCATCAGGGAGTCGGCGATCTGCGTGGTGAGTCGTTCCTGCACCTGGGGACGGCGGGCGTAGACGTCCACGAGCCGGGCCAGCTTCGACAGTCCCGTGATCTTGCCGCTGGTGGACGGGATGTATCCGACATGGGCGACACCGCGGAACGGCACCAGATGATGCTCACAGGTCGAGTACACCTCGATGTCCTTGACCAGCACCATCTCGTCATGACCGATGTCGAACGTCGTGGTCAGGACATCCTCGGGCTTCTGCCACAGCCCCGCGAAGATCTCCTTGTACG
>NZ_VJZE01000034.1 GCF_009377205.1 Streptomyces phyllanthi | reverse complement strand
GGCGCGGGGGCGTGGGGGCGTGGGGTTACCCCGCCGTCGAGCGCGTGGGCACCGCGGTGAACGTCCCGTACACCTCGGCCTGGTCGTCAGTCGTACCTCAACTCCTCACACTCTCGGCTTCACTCGAGCAGGGGGACTTCCCTCCAGGGGCGCCGGCCCTTCGCCCCCGCTTTTCGGGCCCGGCTTTTCAGCCCAGGCACTCCGACACCCCGAACCCCCACCCCGCCGCAAGGCCGCACGCGGTGCAGGCGTGGCACGAGCAGCGTGAACCGCCCTGTAGGCGACAGCCGGGGAGGCGGAAGCGCTCAGCCGGCCGTCTGCCGCAGCCTGTCGAGGCGGGCCAGCGCGTCGGCCGTGAGACGGAGCGCGCCCGCGGCCACGTTCTCCGCCAGGTGGTCCGGGTTGCCCGTGCCGGGGATCGCGAGGACGTGCGGCCCCTGCTGGAGGGTCCAGGCCAGGCGGACCTGGGCCGGAGTCGCCCCGTGGGCGCGGGCGATCTCGAGCACCTCGTCGTCGTACGCGGATGTCGCACCCCGCGCACCGCCCTTCCCTGCGATCGCGAAGAACGGCACGAAGGCGATGCCCTGTTCACCGCAGAGCCGCAGGACCTCGTCGGCCCCGGCGTCCGAGGCGTCCGAGGCGTCCGAGGCGTCCGAGGCGTCCGAGGCGTCCGAGGCGTCGAGACCGTACATGTTCTGCACACACATCACGGGCGCGATGGCCTGCGCCTCCGCGAGGTGCCGGGGCTCGACGGCGGAGATGCCCAGATGCCGGATCAGCCCGGCGTCCCGCAGTTCGGCCAGGGCACCGAAGTGCTCGGCGATGGAGTCCTGCCGCATCCGGCGCAGGTTCACCACGTCGAGGTGGTCGCGGCCCAACTGGCGCAGGTTCTCCTCCACTTGGCCGCGCAGCTGGTCGGGCCGGGCCGCGGTGCCCCACTCCCCCGAGTACTCGCGGTGCGGGCCGACCTTGGTCACGATGACCAGGTCGTCCGGGTACGGGTTCAACGCGCTGTTGATGAGCTCGTTGGCGGAGCGCAGGGACGAGAAGTAGAAGGCGGCCGTATCGATGTGGTTGACGCCGAGATCGATCGCCTGCCGCAGCACGGCGATCGACCGGCCACGGTCGGTCGGCGTGCCGTGGTGGAAGGCGGCGCTGCCCGTCAGCCGCATCGCCCCGAATCCGAGACGGTTGACGGTCAGATCGCCGAGTGTCCACGTGCCCGAGGCTTCCGCGTTGATCGTCTGCGAGGTCATCGACGGAGTCTCGCACGGGCCGCGGATGCCTTGGCCCCGGTTTCACGGATACGTGGAGCGGTGCGGACCGGTGCCTTGCCGGAAGAGGTCCTCGAGCCGGCATGCCGTTTTTCGTGCGGGGCGGGTGCGGATGCGGACGCAGGCGCGGGCGCGGGCGCGCAGGTCGGCCAGAGCTTTCGGCTGCTGCCCCGGCTGGGCCCCCATATCGGCACCCAGCGGCTCAGGCTGTCGTGGCGCCGCACGCTGCCGGGCTCCGTCAGAAGGAGACATCGATGTAGTCGATGTCGGTGAACTCGACCTCAAGCTGGTCTGCGCGGCGTCCGTGGTCCTTGAAGTACATCTCCTGGAGGCCTTCGGCGATGACCTCGTTGGGGCTCTCGGCTCCGATTCCCCTCTGGGCGTCGAAGAGGCGCCGGGCGTACTCGGCCGGCAGATGGACGGTGATGCGTCGCATGCGGCCGTCGTCGGTGGTGCCGATGGGCGCGGTGTAGCCGAAGCGTGCGCGGGCCTCCACGGTGATCCCGGTCGTGGTGGCGGCCTGCTTGCGACGCCGGTCACGAACCTTCGGCTGCCAGCGGGCACGCACCGCCGCGTCGATCCGGTCGGCGATCGCCTTGGGCGGGTGTTTCCGCTCGCCGGTGCGGTAGCGCTCCACGGAGCGCTGGGTGACACCGAGTTCCTGAGCAACCGCCTTGGTCGTCTTCAGCCTGCCCAGCAGGAAGTTGATGCGGCCCTTGAGAGTCTTGGGCGGCTGGCGGGTGAAGACCTCCTCGCCTGCGCGGTCGACGGCCTCGTTGACGAGGGCGTCGTCTGCGTCGGCGCCTGCCGGGCGGATGCGGCGGACCATGGCCTACTCCCCTTCGTCCAGGACAGCGTCGCCGCCCTTGATATGACGGGCGGGGTTGTAGCCCTGTTCGATCAGGTCGACCGCCCACGCCATCTCCTGGACACCCTCCAGCTTGCAGAATCCCGGGTTCGCCCCGACGCGGAAGGTGCCGTAGACGGGAGTACCGTCGCCGTTGGCCGGCAGGACGTGCAGCGGGGAGGGGCCTCGGCTGGCGTAGACGACGCAGTCCGACAGCACCGCCAGCGGGTGGGCATGGGTCAGGGCGGCGAGCCTGGCCATCTTGCGGTGCATGTTCACCCGCGCCTTCGCGATGACGGCCGCGCGGATGTCGGGCCGCCAGGTGGGGCGCTCCAGGGCAGGCCAGCGCTCACCGTCACGGTAGTGACGGCCCTGCGGGCGTTCGCGGAGTTTGCCGATGCCGCCCTTGACCGTCGACTTGACCGCCGAGAGCACCATCGCGCCCTGCCGGTGCCGGCGGACCGCGGCCGCCAGATCGTCGTCGCCTCTGTCGGCGCGGCCTGCGGGCAGTTCGGCGAGTGCAGCGCGCAGCGCATCGAGGTCGGTGTCGTCGGCGGCCGCGTACGTCTTGTGCAGCGCCATGGCGTTCAGGAACGCGGCCGGGTCGGTGTCCTTGTCGGCGGGGATACCCATGTCGGCGCTGGTGGTGAGGTAGGCGTCCTTGAGCCGGTCGTGCCACGGGTCCAGGTACGCGCCCGTCTCCTCGCGCAGGTACGCCTCGATCGGACGGATCTCGTAGCCGAGTTCCTCGGCGTACGCCACGGTCGGGGTGGTGTACCAGCCGGGCCCCTCGGGACGCAGGCCGGTCGGGGTGAAGGGGTTGGGCAGGCGGGGGTCCAGCTCGATGTGGCTCAGGTCCACCAGCCAGGTGCCGGGGACCTTCTTGTCGAAGGCGGGAGCGGCGTGGTGCACGGGCTCGCTCAGGCCGACGGTGAGGCGGGCGGCGGCGGCGAGGAAGGCGGTGTTGATGTCGATGCCCACCGCCCAGGGCAGCAGGCACTCCTCGTCCGACAGCAGTTGCGGGTCGCGCACCCACTGGTAGGCCTCCTCGTCGAGGAAGCCGCCCTCCCAGCCCTGTGCGACCGGATGCTCGGGCGGGGCCTCCGGCGGCGCCGGGTCCACCGGCCGGGCGAGTGCGCCCGGGTTCGGACCGGACACCCACTCGCCACTCGCCTCGTCCTTGACCGGCCGGGTCGGCGGCCGCAGCGCCGTCATCAGCTCCAGGCCCGTCACGGCCGTCGAGCCGCGCGGCGTGAGCACCCGAGATGCGAACACGCCCAGGACACGGGCCAGATCAGCGGGGTGCAAGGTCGCGGCGTCGCCCCACGCGCGGGTGTCGAGGGCGTCCCACTGCAGGACCGCCAGCTGCACGCACTGCCGTCGGCCGCCCTGCGCGGGCCGGTAGATCCGCGGCCACGGCCCGAACCCCCGCTGGGTCAACTTCCACTTGGCCTTGGTGAGTTGCTTGATGACCGGGTGGTCCTCCGCCAAGCGCAAGCCCCGGCGGTCCTCCAGCCGGTCCGGCAGCCCGAACCGCGCGGCAGCCGAGGCGGTCAGCACGATCAGCGGGTCGGAGTCCTTGCCGTGCCGGTGCAGCCGAGCCGCGCCGATCCCCGACTCCTTCAACACCCACTCCACCAACTGCGGAATCGTGGTCGCCGCGCACTCCAGCAGGACACCGCCGAGGCAGTACGCCGTACCGTCCCCGTCCAGCACAGCGAGAGGACCGTTCAGGGACCGGGCATCGGCCACAGGCACGGCCGCCTTCGGCCTGGCAGGACGCCGTGACGTCGGCGTCGGCCTCGGAGCCCCGGCCGGACGGGGCGCAGCAGAAGCAGGCCGGTGAGGGCGTGGGGAGCTCGCGGGCACCGGCGCCGCGTCGTCAGCAGGCCCGTCGACGGGCGCAGGCTGTTTCGGTGCGGGCGCGGGATCCGCGAAGGTCTCCGGCACGGACTCGGCGCCCGGTTCCTTCGCCGCCCAGCCCTCCAGCAGCCGCAAGTACGCCTGACGGCGCGGGGGGCGCGGCTCGGACCTGCCGTTCTCCCAGTTCTTCACGGTCTGCGTCGTGGTCCGCAGCACCTGGGCCAGCCGGGCCTGCGTGACACCAGCCGCCTCACGCAGTCGGGACCGCTCCGCGGGCGGGGGCAACTCCGGCTCGCCTGCCAGCAGTTCGTCCACCGCCGCGAAGAGCTCGTCCTGACTCGGCTGGTTCGGCATACGCACCTCCGATCCGCACGCTAGCACAAATTAGCCTTGGATATAGCTCATTATTTACCCTTGGATTATGGTCGGCCAGGCCGTGGAGCACCACCACCGGCTGCTGCGCGAACTCGGCGCGACCGACGCCGACGCCGCCCATCCCGTCCGGCAAGCGAATCGTCTTCTGCACGCCGGAGGACGGCTCCGGCCTGGTCGGCATCGCCGTCCTCGAGGACTCTCACGAGCACGTCGCGCACCGTGTTCCGCTCCGGGCTGCTGCTGGTACGCGGCCAGGTGCACGCAGTGATCTTGGGTGTACGGCACCTGCACGAGCATGAGTCCGGAGCTCAGCGCAACGCCGGACAACAAATGAGCAACAACGCTTTGGTTGGCTCTGTCCATTCAACCGGCCCGTCCGGGCACGACAACGCCGAAGTGGCAATGCAGCGCCGACTCATGGCGCGTGCGGGAGGGCTGTGACGATGCGTAGAACTGTGTCCGGGACGGGGCGGAGCGCCGATACGTCCATCGCTCCCGGGGCGGGAGCGCCGGGTGCCCCGATAGCGGTGGTGGGCCTGGACTGCCGGTTCGCGGGTACGGCCACGTCGCCTGACGGGTTGTGGAAGATGCTGGTCGCCGGTGAGTACGCGGCCGCTGACCTGCCGTTGGACAGGGGCTGGGTGATGGACGGCCTCTACAACCCCGACCCCGACGTCGAGGGCACCACCTATGTACGCAAAGCGGGGTTCTTGGACGATGTGGCGGGCTTCGACGCGGAGTTCTTCGGAATCGGGCCGCGCGAGGCATCTGCGATGGATCCCCAGCAGCGGCTGCTGCTGGAGAGCACCTGGCACGCCCTGGAGCGGGCGCGAATCTCTCCGGACAGCCTGCGCGGGAGCGGCACCGGTGTGTACGTGGGGCTGAACGACAGCGCCTACGGGCAGTTGGCCCAGGACGGCCTGTCAGGGCTGGAGAGCTATCTCCTCACCGGCACGCATGCCAGCGTGGCCGCGGGCAGGGTCTCGTATCTGCTGGGACTGCACGGACCGGCGCTGACCGTGGACACGGCCTGTTCGTCGTCCTTGGTGGCCCTGCACCTTGCCACGCAGGCACTGCGGCGGGGCGAGTGCGAGACGGCACTCGTGGCCAGCGCCAGCGTGATCTCCTCCACGAGGACGCTCCTGTGGTTCTCCCGTCTGAAGGCGTTCGCAGCGGACGGCCGGTCCAAGGCGTTCGCGGAGGAGGCAGACGGATTTGCGCCGGCCGAGGGGGTTGCCGCGCTCGTGCTGATGCCGCTGGAGCGTGCGCAGGAGCAGGGGCGCCCGGTACTGGCCGTGATCCGGGGCAGCGCGCTCAATGAGGACGGTGCAAGTGCCCGGCTGACCACCCCCAACGGCGCGGCTCAGCAGGCGGTCATTGCAGCCGCGCTGCGGGATGCCGGGCTGCGCCCGCACGACGTGGGGGTGATCGAGGCCCATGGACCCGGGACGCCGGCGGGGGACCCGGTGGAGGCCGCCAGCCTCTTGGAGGCCTATGCCCGCCATCGCACTCCCGGTGACCCGTTGTGGATCGGGTCGGTGAAGACGAACATCGGGCACACGCTGGCCACGTCGGGGCTGGCCGGTGTGGTGAAGATGGTTCTGGCCCTGCAGCACGAGTACTTGCCGGCCACGCTGCACGCGGAGAACCCCTCGCCGGCCATCGACTGGAGCAGCGGAACGATGCGCTTGCTGCAGCAGCCGCGCCCCTGGCCCCCCGGGCCCCGGCCACGCCGGGCAGGGCTGTTGTCGTACGGCATCAGCGGCACGAACGCGCATGTGGTGCTGGAGGAGGCCCCCGTACAACGCGATGGCGCCGATGGCGCCAAGGCCCCAGAGGGTGACGGGGGCCCACGGGGTGACGGGGACCCACGAGGTGACGGGGGCCCTTGCGTGTGGGTGCTGTCGGGGGCCACCGAGGCGGCTTTGCGCGTACAGGCCGGGAACATGGCTCGGCATGTACGCGGGCTGTCTGTGGTTGACCCGGCGGATGTGGGCTGGTCGCTGGCGGTCACCCGCAGCCATCTGTCCCAGCGGGGTGCGGTGGTCGGCCACAAGGTGGACGACTTGCTGGCAGGGCTGGAGGCACTGGCCCAGGGGGAGCCGTCGGAGACGGTGGCGCGTGGCAGGGCTCTGCCCGGCAGCGCCCCGGTCTTCGTCTTTCCCGGGCAGGGCGCCCAATGGACAGGTATGGGGGCGGCGTTGATGGATGCCTCGCCCTTCTTCGCCGCGGCGGTGCGCCGCTGTTCCCGGGCCCTGCAACCGTGGCTCGACTTCGACGTGGTGGACGCCGTGCGCGGACAGCTCGACGAGGGCGCCATGGAACGCTCCGACGTGGTGCAGCCGACCCTGTTCACCATGTATGTGGCGCTGGCCGAGCTGTGGTGCGCTCACGGGGTACGGCCTGCGGCGGTCATCGGCCACAGCCAGGGCGAGATCGCCGCCGCCCACATCGCCGGTGCGCTGTCCTTGGAGGAGGCGGCCCGGATCGTGGCCCTGCGCAGCCGTGCCCTGCGCAACGTCACGGGCAGCGGCGCCATGGCGTCACTGGCCGCGCCGGCCGAGGCCGTCGAGCAGATGCTGGCAGCCTGGGACGGGCGTGTGGAGGTGGCAGTCGTCAACAGTCCCGCGGCAACCGTGGTGGCCGGAGAGGCGACCGCGATCGCGGAACTGGCCGTCCACTGCGAGCAGCACGGTGTGCCCGTCCAGCGTCTGCCGGTCGACTACGCCTCCCACAGTCATCAGATGGACAGCGTGCGTGAGGAGATCCTGGCCGCTCTGGCAGACGTCTCACCCGCCCCGGGCCACACCGAGGTCATATCCTCGACCATCGGCGGGCCGATCGAATCCGCCGCGATGGACACCGAGTACTGGTATCGCAACCTGCGCGACCCGGTGCACTTCGATGCCGCCGTACGGCATGCGTTCTCCCAGGGCCACCGCCAGTTCATCGAGGTCTCCCCGCACCCGGTGCTGACCGCGGCGATCGGTGATCTCCTGGCCGAGGACGGCATCCAGGGGAGCGCCACACCCACGCTGCGCCGCGGCCGGGGCGACCTGACCGCCTTCACGACCTCGCTGGCCCAGGCCGTCGCTCACGGTGCGACCGCGGACTGGGGCGTCCTGTACCCCGAGGCGCAGGAGATCGACCTTCCCGTCTATCCCTTCCAGCACCAGCGCCACTGGCTGCCGACCACAGCAGACCGGGCAGCCCTCCCCGCGGCGGGACTGGACCCCGTCGGCCACCCCTGGCTCGTGGCCGCCATGGACCTGCCGGACGGTGGCAGTGTGTGCACCGGGCGCCTGTCCCGGACGGCCCAGCCCTGGCTGTCCGGCCATCAGGTCCATGGCGCGGCGTTGCTGCCCGCCACCGGCATGCTCGAACTGCTGCTCCAGGGCGCCGACCACGTACGGTGTGCCCGGCTGGACGACGTCGTTCTGCACGCGCCTTTGGTGCTGCCCTCCCAGGGAGCGGTCGAGGTTCAGGTGCATTGTGCGGCCGCCTCGCCGAACGGCCACCACACGCTGTCGTTGCACTCCCGGACGCGCCTGGGCACATGGACACGCCATGCCACCGCCACCGCGGTACCGGTCGCGGACGACGACACCGCGCAGGGGCCGACACCGTATGAAACGGTGTGCCCGGCGCCCGCCGACGCCGAGGCGGTGCCGTTGGAGGATTTCTACACAGCCCTGGAGGCACGCGGTTACCAGTACGGTTCTGATTTCCGCAACCTTCGGTCCCTGTGGCGCGGCGGCGGAGTCGCGCACGCGGACGTGGCGCTCGACGCGGTGCACCACGCCGCCGCCCGTCACTTCCACGTGCACCCGGCCCTGCTCGACGCCGCTCTGCACCCCCTCGTGACCGAGGTCGTCGTCGAGGACGGCCTCACCTCCCTGCCGTATGCGATCGGTTCGGTGCAGGTCATGACCCGCGGCGTGAGCTCAGCGCGCTCCACCGTCTCCCTGTCGGCCGATGGCAGCGTTCACGTACGACTTACCGATGCGGCGGGCCAGGTGGTGGCCCGCATCCAGGACCTGCACACGCGTCCGGTCGCCACCCGTGCCCTGCGCGCGGCCCTGAACGCGGCGGATCCGGCCGTTTTCCAGCCGGTCTGGCAGCCCGTCTCCCTGCCGTCCGCAGTGGCCGACGTGTCCAAGTGGGCAGCGATCACCCATGCCTCGGACCTGCCGGCCCACACTCGTCACACGGACGTCGCCGCCTTGACCACCGCGCTCGACAGTGGTCTGCGGCCGCCCGAGGCCGTGCTGCTGGACTGCCGCACCGGCACTTCGTCGCCGGCCCGGCACACCGTCGATTCCGCCGATTCCGCCGATGCCGTCGATGTGCACGCCCGGCTGTCCGAGTTGCTGCACAGCGTGCAGCACCATCTCACCGCGCCGTGCCTGCAGCAGACACGACTGGTCGTGCTCGTCCAAGGCGCCTGCAGCACCTCCCTCGCCGCGCCGGCGCCCGATCCGGTGGCGGCGGCGTGCGCGGGCCTGATCCGCACCGCACTCAACGAGCACCCCGGCCGACTGCAGCTCATCGACCTCGATGCCGGCGCCCCGCCCCCCGGGCTGCTGGCGGCGGGCATCACCAGCGGTCGTCCCGTCCTGGCCCTGCGCGCCGACACAGCCCTCGTTCCCCGGCTCGCGGTTCCCGAGGACGACGCGGACCTCGTCCGACTGCCCCATGACGGACAGCCCTGGCGGTTGGTCCCGGGCAACGGCACGCTCGAAGAGGTGGCGGCACAGGGTGCGCCCGATCTCCTCGAACCACTGGAACCCCGCCAGGTACGCATCCGGGTCCGTGCCTGCGGAGTCAACTTCCGCGATGTGGCGGTCGCGCTCGGCATGGTCGACGCCAGGGGTCTCGGATGCGAGGTGATGGGCGAAGTCATCGACACCGGCACACACGTGCGTACCTTGCGCGTCGGCGATCGTGTGGCCGCGGCGCTTTTCACCGGATCGCGGGAAGGAGGTTTCGCTCCGCTGGCGGTCGTGGACGAGCGCACCGCGCTCCGTGTTCCCGAGACCTGGAGTGACCAGCAGGCCGCGGGGGCCCTGGGTGTCTTCACCACCGCGTTCCTCTGTCTGGCCGACGTCGCCAAGGTCTCGGCCGGGGACAGAGTCCTCATCCACGCCGCCGCCGGCGGGGTGGGCATGGCCGCCGTCCAGTTGGCCGGACGTCTCGGTGCCGAGGTCTACGCCACCGCGAGCGTGGCCAAGCGCCCGCTCGTGGCGGCTCAGGGCATCCCCGAGTCCAGGATCGCCGACTCACGCAGCCTCTCTTTCGAGAGCCGGCTCCGCGCCGCCACCGGCGATCTGGGGTTCGACGTCGTTCTCGGCAGCCTCTCCGGCGAATTCGTCGACGCGTCACTGCGCCTGCTGCGACCCGGCGGCCGCTACATCGAGATGGGCAAGACGGATCCCCGCGACCCGGACGACATCGCCGGCCGGTACCCGGGCGTCGCCTATCACCTGGTCGACGTGTCCACGAGGCCGGTCGACGAACTGGAGTCCGTCCTTGGCCGGCTGGCCCCCCTGTTCGCCGACGGCACCCTCACCCCGGTGCCCACTCATGTGTGCAACCTCCGGCACGCCCGCGCCGCCCTGCGCCGGCTCGGACAAGGGCACACCACCGGCAAGCTCGTCCTCAGCCATGGCATTGACCGGCTCGATCCCGACCGCACCGTGCTGATCACCGGCGGTACCGGTACCCTCGGCGCCCACCTGGCCCGGCACCTTGTCACCCGGCACGGCGTGCGGCACCTCCTGCTGACCAGCCGCCGGGGCGGGAACGCACCGGGCGCCCAGGACCTCGCCGCCGAACTGGCCGCCCACGGCGCCGTCGTCACCCTCACCGCCTGCGACGCCGCCGACCGCGGCGCCCTGGCCCAGGTCCTGGCTTCCGTCCCGGACAGCCACCCCTTGGGAGTGGTCATCCATGCCGCCGGGGTCCTCGACGACGGCCTGATCACCGACCTGACGCCCGATCGCCTCCGGACAGTACTGCGGACGAAGGCCACGGCAGCCCTCAACCTGCACGACCTCACCCGCCAATTCCCCCTCCAGGCGTTCGTGCTCTACTCCTCGATGGCCGGCCTGCTGGGCTACCCCGGCCAGGCCAACTACGCCGCCGCCAACGCCTTCCTGGACGCCCTCGCCCACGTGCGGCGCAGCCAGGGCCTGCCGGCCACGTCCCTCAACTGGGGGCTGTGGGAAGAGGCCAGCGGCATGACCGCGCACCTGACCCGGGCCGACCTCACCCGCACAGCGCGCTACGGCCTGCACTCCTTGCCCACGGCACAGGCACTCGCAGCCTTCGACCTGGCCCTGGAACTGGACGAGCCCATGCTGGCCGTCACCCCGCTGCCGCCGACCGGCGACCAGCCGCTGCCCGACCTGTTCGCCGGCCTGCCGCACACCAGGAGGCATCGCCCCGACCGCGCCCCCACATCGGCCGACTCGGCCCCCGAGCCTCCAGGCCTGGACCGGTTGCCTCCCGCTGAGCGACTCAGGCGGCTGCTCGCCCTGGTCCGCGAGCACGCGGCCGCCGTGCTGGGCCACTCGGCCCCCGACGCGATCGATGCCGAGTGCCCCTTCCGCGACGTGGGATTCGATTCGCTCGCATCCGTCGAACTGCGCACCCGGCTGAGTACCGCGACCGGCACGAGACTCGGCGCCACGGCCGTCTACCAGCACCCGACGCCGCTGGCCCTGGCCCGGCACGTGAACGACCTGATTGGCGCCGCGCAGGACGGATGAGGTGAAGCACGGAAGGTGGATGGCGGCCCGCTTGCCTGTCCCCCGCTCGACGACCTGCCCCGGAGCCGCTGCTGTGGTCGCCTGGGAGCAGGTTGTCGACGGCGTTATGTGACCTGTGGGGGTGTGTCAGCCCCAAGGTGTCTCAGGCGGCGCAGCTCCCATGGACGAGACGTGACGGGCGTCGCGGCCACGTGCCGCAGCGGCCGCTCAGAGGTGGCCGTCCAGGAACTTCCGTACCTCGGCGATGGTCATGGGCCCCGTGCCGTGCGCCACCGCCTCTCCCTCCTTCAGCAGGACGCAGGACGGGGCTCCGGTGATCCCGTATCGCTCGGTCGCGGCCGGACAACGCGTGATGTCGGCGCGGACGACCGTCAGGCGGCCCGTGTAGTCGTCGGCGATGCCACCCACGACGAGGTCCATCACCCGGCAGGGCTCGATTGCCTTGGGCCATGTCCCGGTGAAGTATGCGAGGACCGGAACTCCGCTCATCCCGAGGATGAAATCGAACTCCGCGTCCTCACGGGGTCGGTGAACCCGCTTCGCCATGAAAGCTCCTGACCTCACGTTCCGTCATTCCATCCCCATCATCCCTTGCGCGGTGTGCCAGGCCGGCCCGGTCGGTCGTCCGGTTGACCTGTCGGAAGGGAGGCACGGGGCCGTCGCAGAACCACGGTGGTCCCCGGCGCGAGCGGCCCGGCCCCCCGCCCCTGGTGACCCGGCCTGGCCGCCTCGCCGGCGCGTCGACGAGCGGGCCGGTGCGTCTCGTCCACCGGATCCAGTCGAGCCGTATCCGCCACCGCGCTTCTCAGAGACAGCGCCCCCGACGGGCTTCACGCATGAGCCAGCTGATGGCACCGAGGACGAGGCACGATTCCTGGACCGCTCGTGGACGGTCGACGTACGCGTCAGCTGCCCCGAAGACCGACCGCCAGCGTCAGTTCAAGGACCCGGTGCGGCGATGCGAGATCCGGAAACACCTCCCGCAGCTGCGACATCCGGTACCGGACGGTCTGGGGATGGACGAACAGCGCCGCCGCCACCTCCTCCCGCCTGCCCTGGTGCAGCAGCCACGCCCGCAACGTCTCCTCCAGCCGCCGTGCGGTCGCGACAGGCAAGGTCCGCAACGGTGCGAGGGCCCGGGCACGCAGGTCTGCGAGCGCGTCCACGTCGGCGCTCAGCACCAGCTCGGGCAGGTGGTCCTCGGTGTCGCGGATATCAGAGGAGAGGGAGCGGGCGCGTACGGCTCGTGCGTACGAGGCGGACGCTCGAGTCCATGGCCGGGCCGGGCCGACCACGGCGGTGCGGTCGGTCAGCTGCCTCAAGAGATGTGATCGGTCGGCGTCGGGGACGAGCAGCACACCGGTGGCGTCCGGCAGATCGTCGAGGACGAGGGTGCCCGGGTCGAGCGCGCGGTAGGCAGGCCGGGCCTGGGCGGCGGGCAGCAGGACCGCGGTCAGCGAACCCGGAGGCTGCCATCCGGCCCGTTGCGCAGAGGCCAGCAGCACGTCCGGGCTCGCGCCGGCGAGGAGGTCGCGGGCCAGGTGTTCCAGGTGGCGCTCGTGAGCCCGGCCCCGGGCGGCCAGTTCGTCGGCGTGCCCCGCGGCGCTCGCGGCGGAGAGCTCGTCGATGTAGGCGAAGGTCAGCTCGGCGAACTTGGCGACCTCGGCGGCGGGCAGACCTGCGGGTACGGCACCGGCTGCCAGGCATCGCCAGGCCACGCGGGCGCCGACGCGGTAGGCGCTGAGGAGGGCGTCCATCGAACGGCCGGCGCGCACCTCGCCGCGGCCCAGCTCGTAGGCTGCGTCACCGGCGTCGCCGCCTGTGGCGTTCCCGCTCGCGAGGTCCAGGTAGTGCCCCAGGGCGGTGCGGACGGCTCGGCGGATGGTGCCGCCCATGCGGCCCGAAAGGGCGTTGGCGTAGGGAGGGACCTCGTCGATGATCGCCTGGACGACCTCGTCGGCGGTGGTCTTCAGCGCGGCCCGAAGTGCGGTGACCGTCGTCTCATCCAGGGCCAGTTCGCTGGCCCTCCGGATTGCATGGCTCACGTTTTTGTTCCCTGCGAACAATTCAGCCGACCAGATTCACATCCTGCGGTCAGGACTTTACGCCCTGCGGCGCAGCAAGCTGGAGTCATGACGAGTGCAGCCCTCCGCAGCAGGGCGTGGAAACTGCTGGAGATGGTCACGACGCCGCTGCTGCCGTCGGACTACCTCGACCTGGTCAGTCCGCTGCGTGCGGGCGCTGACCTGCGTGGGCGCATCGAGGCCGTGCACCCCGAGACGGGTGACGCCGCGACCGTCGTGATCAGGCCGGGACGGGGCTGGCGCGGCCACACCGCCGGTCAGTACGTGCGGATCGGGGTCGACGTCGACGGGGTGCGCCTGTGGCGTGCCTACTCCATCACCTCGCCGACGAACCGCCAGGACGGCCGCGTCACGATCACCGTGAAGGCGATCCCGGACGGCAAGGTCAGCAACCACCTGGTCCGCAGGGCGAAGCCGGGCACGCTGATCCAGCTCGACCAGGCGACCGGTGACTTCGTGCTGCCGCAGGCCAAGCCCGCCAAGGTGCTCTACCTGACGGCCGGCAGCGGCATCACGCCCGTGATGGGCATGCTGCGCGACACCGAGTTCGACGACGTCGTCATGGTCCACTGCGCGCCACAGCCGCAAGACGTGATCTTCCGCAACGAGCTGCACGAGCTGGTCGCGGACAAGAAGCTGCGGCTCACCGAGGTGCACACCGACACAGACGGCATGCTCGACATCGCCCGTCTCGAAGAACTCGTGCCCGACTGGGCCGAGCGCGAGACCTGGGCCTGCGGGCCCGCGGGCCTGCTCGACGCCGCCGAAGAGCACTGGACCGGGCACGGCGTACAAGAGCGCCTGCACACCGAACGCTTCCGCCCCAGCATCGTCGTCGCCGGCGACGGTGGCGGTGGCGGTGGCGGTGGCGAGGTCACGTTCAGCGCCACCGGCAAGACCGTCGACGCGGACGGCTCCACGCCGCTGCTGGACGTCGGCGAGGAGGCCGGCGTGCTCATGCCCTCCGGGTGCCGCATGGGCATCTGCTTCGGCTGCGTCACGCCGCTCAAGGCGGGCGCCGTGCGCGACCTGCGCACCGGCGAGATCACCGAGGCCGAGCCGGGCGTCCTCATCCAGACCTGCGTGTCCGCCGCGGCGGGCCCCTGCGACATCGAACGGTAGGAACACCTTGACCGCCATCGACCCCACCGCCCACCTGACCGCGGAGCAGATCGAGGAGCTCGGCCGCGAGCTGGACGCGATCCGCGACGAGGTGCTCGCCGACCGCGGCGAGAAAGACGCCGCCTACATCCGCAAGGTCATCTCGGCGCAGCGCAAGCTCGAGCTGGTCAGCAGGGGCGTGCTGCTGTTCTCGATCTTCCCGCCCGCCTGGCTGATCGGCACCGCCGGTCTGTCCGTGGCGAAGATCATGGACAACATGGAGATCGGCCACAACGTCCTGCACGGCCAGTGGGACTGGATGCGGGACCCGAAGATCCACTCCACCACCTGGGAATGGGATCACGTCTCGCCGGCCGACCAGTGGAAGCACTCGCACAACGAGCTGCACCACACGTACACCAACGTGATCGGCAAGGACAACGACCTCGGCTACGGCATCATGCGCGTCGACGAGGACCAGAAGTGGCACCCGTTCCACCTCGGCCAGCCGCTGTGGAACTTCATCAACGCCTGCTTCTTCGAGTACGGCATCGCAGCGTACGACCTGGAGCTCGGCAAGAACCTGCGCAAGCGCCGCCGCAAGAACCCGGAGTTCCGCGCGCGGGCCAAGGCCGTGGGCCGCAAGATCCGCAAGCAGGTGCTCAAGGACTACGTGATCCACCCGCTGCTGTCGGGCCCGTCGTTCCTCACCACGCTCGCCGCCACGTTCACCGCGAACCTGGTCCGCAACATCTGGTCCCACTCGGTGATCATGTGCGGGCACTTCCCCGAGGGCGTACAGGTCTTCGAGCGCCGGTCGATCAAGGGCGAGACGCGCGGCCAGTGGTACCTGCGCCAGATGATGGGCTCGGCGAACATCAGCGGCAGCAGGGCCATGCACTTCATGACCGGCAACCTGTCGCACCAGATCGAGCACCACCTGTTCCCGGACCTGCCGAGCAACCGGTACGCCGAGGTCGCGGTGAAGGTGCGCGCGCTGTTCGAGAAGTACGAGCTGGAGTACGTCACCGGGCCGCTGCCCAAGCAGGTGTTCTCCGCATGGCGCAAGGTCTTCCGGCTCTCGCTGCCGAACAAGAAGCCCAAGGTCAAGACGCCGGACCGCGAGCAGGAGCTCGTCGCGGCCTGATTCCCGGTATTGGTTCAGATCTTTCGGCCGTACCGGCGGCACCACCGGGTTCGGTGAGATCCGTTGCGGACGGTGGGCGGCCGCGACATCAGACCGTACGACACGGGATCCGGGCAGCCCGGTGTCCGGCTGCGCTGCCTGGACGTGCGCCAGGAGCTCAGCACACAGCCCCCGACGAGGCGTTGTAGTGCGCTGACCTGCCGTGCTCGGGCCGGTAGTCGGGTGCGTACGCGCACTCGGTATGCCGACGGGCGGGCTGGGCGGAAGGCATGGGCTGTGACGTGGACACCGCCGGAGCCGATGCTCGCCGCCCCTGTGTCCGACCCTGCGCTTGGTCTCCGGAGCATGGAAGACGCACCGGACACCGCCATACCGCGCTGGCTCGACCATGACGAGCAGCAGCAGTGGTACGCGTTCGCTTACGTGCTGACCCAGCCGCCGGCTGCCCTTGAGGCGCGGATGCAGCACGACTTCGGCATCGCTCACTTCGGTACGTGGTGCTGTCCGCCCTGTCGATGGCGCCGGAGCGCACTCTGCGGATGAGTGAGCTCGCCCAGTACGCGGGCAGCACACTGTCCCGCCTGTCGAACGTCGTGATCCGGTTGGACAAGCGCGGCTGGGTGCAGCGTCGCCCCGACCCGTCCGACGGGCGTGCCACCCTGGCCACGCTCACCGACGACGGCATGGGCAAGGTCACCGCCGCAGCTCCCCACCACGTCGACGCCGTGCGCCGCCTGGTCTTCGACCCGCTGACCAAGGTGCAGCAGCGCCAGCTCGGCGCAATCTCCCAGCGCATCCTCGGCGCGCTCGACGCGCCGTGCCCCACGGACTGGGCGCCGCCCGGCGCCAACGAGTTGCCCGGCCGAGGCTGAGCCAGCACCCCCTTGCCCGGCCTGCCGGCCGAGAACGGTTTCGATGTCGCCCTCCCGACCGCGCCGCGCTTATCTCCGCTCAGGAACCACTCACGCCGGTGATCTGCCGACGGACCAGAGGCTGTTGGTGAGACACATGTGGTAGCTCACATAAACGGCGAACTGGTGGGTGAGGTCCAGCAACAGGCGGTTCGCCGCCGTACGGCGGCCGGCAGGTGAGGCGGCGTCGCCTCGGTTGGGACAACTACGCAAGTCGCCTACGTAACTTCGCCGACCTGTGCGGCCGAAGATCGTGTTTGGCTCATGGCAGTCGCTGACCTCACCCGGCAGTCAGCCGGCTCACCAAGCACCAAGCACCAAGCACCAAGCACCCGAAGGTACGTACCGCCATGCGCCTCTCCACGCTGTTGCCCGCCGCGACCGTCACCCTGGCCCTGACGGCACTGACCGGTTGCTCCGTCGATGTGAACACGCCCGCCACGGGGACGGCGACGTCGCAGTCGCCCACCGCGGGAGTGAAGGACGCCGACACCGACACCGACTCGCCGACTCCGTCCTCACCTGCCACCCCCTCCGATACCAAGCAGCTCCGGTTCTCCGGCACGAACGTCAAGGAGTCCGCCGACTGTACGGGCCGCGATGTCACCGCAGACATCGATGCGGGGGCTCTGATCCTCGAAGGACAGTGCGGAACGATCACCATCATCGGTGCGTCCAGCGCGGTCGTGGTGGAGTTCGCCGAGGCCATCAAGATCGATGGCGACGCCAACGAGGTAACGGTGAGGACCGCTGGTTCCATCACCGTCAAGGGCATGACCAACTTCGTTTCCTGGGTCCGGGCCGCCGACGGCGACCAGCCCGAGGTGGTCGGCGAGGGTGACTACAACCAGGTCGCCCAGGTCGGCGAGGCTCAGTACGAGAAAGCGGCGTCGAGCGTGAAGTAGTGCGCCTGCGGCTCTCGGCGAACCGGTCGGGCCGCGGCACCTACGCCACCGGCTGGGTGGCTATCAAGACCCGTTGACACTCCCGCAGTAGGAGGCCCGACGCGCAAACGCCCGCCTCAGGAACGCAGGCGGGCGTTCGGTCTTCCTCACACGTGGTGCGGCACGCGTCAGTCCACGATCACCTCGGCACGCGCCGCCGGGGCACGCTCGACGAGCGCGCCGCCGAAGTTCCCCTCGACCTCCGCCTTCTCCGCCGCGTTCGGATACGGGTTCGTGCACGCGGTGCCCGCGCTGGAACCGGACATCAGGCTCGAGCACGGTCCGGGCTTGCGATCGGGCAGGCCCAGGATGTGCCCGAGTTCGTGAGCGGAGATACGAATCGTGTCGTAGCCCTGGTCGACGGCCTGGCGCCCGATGTAGACGGTTCCGTTGCCCAGGGTGGTGGGCAGGGCGCGCGGCCAGCCGTTGTCCGCGAGGACCCGTATGTTCGCGCGTTGCCCAGCGGCGGCCGGCCGCAGCTCGACGGCGTCGACACTCTCGTTCCAGATCGCCGCGCCCCGGTCGACCGCGCTCCTGAACTCCGCGGAGCCGCCGGCGTCGTAGGTGAGGACACGGGCGGCCAGGGGGGCATCCGCCGTGTCGTGGGGAGCGGCCACGGCCTGGCCGCCCGTCAGGGACAAGGACACCACCAAGGCAGCGGCCAGGCTGCCGGTCAGCGTACGGACATACATCTTCGACCTCCTTGTGGGGGAAGGACAGTCGTGCTCATGACATTCTCTGCTCCACTGCCCGGTGGGGGTGGAGGTGAATCCGTCAATCCGAGACGGTCCCGGCCGGATGCCGCCGCATCCGGCTGCTGCCCCAGTTGCTCCGACGCGTCTACACCGAGATCGGTGGCGGAGGGTCCGGACCGGAGGCGACCTCACATCGCTGACGCCGCGCCGCGTTCCGCACTGGAGCAGGTGCCGGACCGGCCTTGCGCGGCAACCGTCCGTGCCGGGCGGTCGGGGTGGGCACGGTGCGACATACGACGCCCTGAACCGCGGCCTCGTCGACGTGACCCGACTGCGACTGCGCGGCGACTGCGACTGCGCGGCGAGTGCGCCGCAGCCTGTGACCGCCGGCGGGCGACTCGTCATGGCCGTGGACATGGCCCACTGGCTGGGGCCCGACGCGCCGTGCAGGGCGGACCGTCGAGCACGGGGTGTATCGGGTCATCAGCTGATGCCGATACCCGGCTGAGTGCCGGCTCCCGCGTGGGGGGAGTTGGACCTCACCAGCGGTCAGATCGGCGCGTCGTCGGCCGGCGAAGGCACGGCGCACGGACGCAGGACCATGAGCGAGTCTTCCAAGGCCGCCACCATGGCAAAGGGAAACCGGTCGAGCTCAAGACAGAGTGCGACGTCATCAGGATGGACCCCTTGACGCACACCCTCCGCCAGCTCGGCGGCGGCGCGCGACTCGGCGGCGCGGCGGAGGAACTCAGCGGCATCCGTCCCAGCCCCGGTGGCTCTCCGAGCGATGTATTGAGCGCAGGCCAGATCTTCATCGGCCCGCCCATCCTCGCCGGTGACCACGAACGTGACACGGTCACTCTTGCGTGTCCGCAAGAGCCGAGCCGTTGCCTCCGCCACTACGAAGCCGGCGCACAGCACCAGCGACGCCTCCTTGACCGCGAGGGCGCCGACCGTCCCTGCCGTGGTCTTCTGCACAACGGTCCGTCCGCCAAGGTCGATGGACCGCAGCATGCCCGGCGAGTTGACGATGTCGAACCCGGGGGCGGGCGGACCGTCTTTGATCGCCACCCAGTCCGGGTGACGAGCCTTGAGCGCCAGGGCTTCGTCCAGCGACTCAGCAAGAACGATCTTTTCCGCCCTCTGGGCAAAAACCCAGGCAGCCACGGTGAAAGCACGCATGACGTCGACCACGACCGCCACGGACGGGGCTTCGGCCAGCTCAGCGATGCCAAGGAAACGAGCGTCCATTCCGATCATGATGGCGCACGCCCGACCCGAAGCACCCAGAAGGTGGTCCGCATCACATCGATGATCTTGGGATGCAACACCTCCGGCTGCCTCGGAAACGACCACAGCCCGGATGCAGCGCTGACCGGATATGCCGCCCACGGCGAAGGCGGTGTGTGTGACGCGTGGTCAAGTGTTGCGTGGGGCCACCAAGCCGGACTCATAGGCGAAGACCACGAGTTGGGCCCGGTCACGGGCCTGGAGCTTGGTCATGGCGCGGTTGATGTGGGTTTTCGCTGTCAGCGGGCTGATCACCATGCGGTCGGCGATCTCGTCGTTGGACAGGCCCTGCGCGACCAGGACGACAGCCTCACGTTCGCGGCTGGTCAGCTCTTCCAGCCCCGTGCCGGCACCGGTGGGGCACGGCTCGGTGACATACCTGTTGATGAGCTTGCGGGTGATCGAGGGCGCGAGCAGGGCATCACCGCGGGCGGCGACGCGTACGGCGTGCAGGAAATCTTCCGGCATGACGTCCTTGACCAGGAATCCGGCAGCGCCGGCGCGCAGGGCGTCGAAGACGTATTCGTCCAAGCCATAGTTGGTCAGGATGACAACGTGCACCCCGGCCAGGGCCGGGTGCGCGGCGATGCGCCGGGTCGCCTCGATGCCGTCGATGACCGGCATCTGGATGTCGACGAGCGCGACGTCGGGCAGGTGCTCTGTGGCGAGCTCCAGGCACTCGCTTCCGTCGGCGGCCTCGGCCACCACCTCGATGTCGTCCTCGAGATCGAGGAGGGCGCGGAATCCGCTGCGAATGAGCGGCTGGTCGTCGACCAGCAGGACACGGATCATGACGTCCGGTTCACGGGGAGTTCGGCCCGGACGGTGAAGCCGCCCCCGCCGCGTGGTTCCGCGCACAGCCGACCACCGAGAGCGGTGACGCGTTCGCGCATGCCGAGCAGCCCGAGGCCGGGCACCGGGGCGGTGGCCCGCATCGCCTTGCCATCGTCGTCGATGCGTATCGCGAGGGTGTCCGGACGGCAGTCGATCCGGACCGATGCCGTGGCGGCGTCCGCGTGACGGGCGACGTTGGTGAGCGACTCCTGAACGATCCGGTAGACGGTCCGGTCCACCGCGGCCGGCACGTCGTGGCGCTGTCCCTCGATCGTCAGCGTCGCGGCCAGGCCGATGTTGCGGGCCTGCTCCACCAGTTCCGGGATGTCATCGAGCCCGCGCGGCGGGGTCGTGTCGTCGTCGCGCAACGCCTCCAGCGTGGCGCGCAGCTCCCGGCTCGCCTCGCGCCCGGCCTCCTGGATCGCCAGCAGGGAAGGCGGCACTTCCTCGCCGCGCCTGCGGGCCACGTGCACGGCGACTTCCGCCTGCACCTTGATGACCGAGATCTGATGGGTGAGCGAGTCGTGCAGTTCCCGAGCGATACGGAGCCGTTCCTGGTCGGCGCGGCGCCGCGCGGTCTCCTCCCGGGTGCGCTCGGCCTCGTCCGCCCGCCGCTCGGCCTGTCGCAGCGCCTCACCCGCGGCGCCGGCCGCGATCAGCCAGGCGATTTCGAGGGCGCCCCGGGCCTGCGCGAACGCCTCGCCCGTGTCGTGCAGTCCGGCAACCAGGGCCGCGAGCGGGAGCATGGCCAGCATGACCACGCTGGCCGCCACCGTGACGGTGCGGTGCCCCGCCCGTACGGCCGCGTACACCGCGAACAGGTACGCGACAGCGGGCACGTCGAAACCGGCCGCCTGGTAGCCCACTGCGCACAGCCCGGTGACGGCCAGGACCGCGACAGGAGCCCGGCGGCGCGCGACCAGCGACAGCCCGCCGACCGACAGCAGCGTGTACCCGAGCGAGTCGAGGTTCGTGGCGGAACGCTGCCCGGACAGGCCTGTGACCAGCAGCGCCGCCGCTACGCCGACAGCGATGAACCAGTCTCCGACACGGGCCCGGACACCGGACCGACCTGCGCTCATGCGCGCACCCTAGCTGGCTGCCGCGACGAGCGAGTCCCTCTCGTGGACGAGCGGTCGGCTGCCGCAGGCGCAGTAGCTTGCCGCCCCCTGCGGCGTCCGTGGTAGCCGGATGCGGCTTCGGGGGCAGTGCGAAGTGTCTGCGTCCGCGGGACGACCGGGCGCGGGTCCGGCGGACACGCTCAGGTGACGCCCATGCACAGGAAGAGAAGGAGCTGCTCAATGTCTGTCCATCGCCTGCTTGCCGCCGCCCCGGCCGCCCTGTTCGGAGGCATCGTGCTCGCCGCACCGGCGGCCGCGCACGCCTCGGTCCAGCCGGTCGCCGCCGGCGTCTACGACTTCAGCCTCGGGCGACTCGGGGCCACCACGGGCGCGCTGCTGGGGCTGGTCGGCGTGGTCATCGCCGGGCTGGCACTGGCCCGCCCCGCCGGTCGTCCCGGCGCTGCCAACCGACCATTCAGGGCCATAGTGGCCGTGGTGGCCGGGCTGATCAGCATGGCCCTCGGTGGGCTGGTCGCGGCCACCGCTGACGGTGGTCTCGGCACCGGCAACGGGCTGGGCGGCGCCTACGTGGCCATGCTGGTGGGACTGATCGGCTCGGCCCTGGGCGGACTGGCTCTGGCCCGTTGCCGCCGCACTGGCTGACGGCGAAGGACCCGGCGAGTCGAGAGGTTCACGAGCTTCGACAGCGCCGGTACTCGGGGCGTCTGGTGCTCCTTCAGGCGAGCGCGAAAACGCTCTCGTAGCCTGTCCCCGCCCGGCGATGACGGGCGCGATGCGCAGGCCCGCAGCAGGCGCCGGTCCTTGTCGTGGTCGTAGCCGCGGTCGACGTACTGGAGCGGCATTGAGGCGGTGGTGTGATCCGTTCGTGTCCTGCTGTGCGCATCATCGCGGGATGAGGCGATGGGTACGGTGTGTGGCGGCCGCCGCTGTGCTGGTGGGAACTTCGGCGCCGGGCGCGGCGGGCGCACCGCGGGCCAATGGGGAAGGGGTGACGGTCGAGGTCCCGGCGACGTACTACACGCAGGTGACCGACCCGACCCGCGTCGAGCTGCCGGTGACGGTCGACGCGGGGAGTGGCTCTTCCGTACTCGGTGCCACGCTTACCGTGGATGCCTCGGAGGTGCGGGGCAAGGTGCGGCTGTACGCCAAACGGAACTGCACGGAGGGTGCGGTGTACGTCTTCACCTGCCGCCTCACCTCGTCCCACCAGCGCTACCGCCTCTACGATCTGGTCGTCCTCGGGGCCGACAAGGCGGCCGAGCCAGGGGCGCACGGCACCGTGCGGTTCTCCTTCACCGGCCCGGACGGGCGGCGGGCCGAGGCCAGGACGGTGATGACGGCGGGGACGCCAAAGCTCTGGGGCAAGAAGCTGTCCATCGAGGACGCTCCGGCCGGCAAGCCCGTGGAGATATGGGGCGGGGTCCTCAATCGCGGGCCCATCGCGGCGAGCGGATTCGGGGTGACGGTGACGAGCTCGCGGATGGTGCTCGACCGCAGATATGGCAACTGCCGTTATGCCGAGAGCGGCCCGTCCCGTGCGTACTGCTTCTTCGACACCCGCGTGGAGCCGGGCGAGGCCTACGCGTTCGACGCGCCGTTCGTCGTGGAGGGCGGGGAGGAGCTGACGAAGACCTCGGTGAGCATGAGCATCTTCGCTCCCGGGCAGGACGCGGGACCGTACTTCAACGAGGACGAGTACACGGTCCCTGGGACGGGACCGAGGCTCGGCTTGAAGCCGACCGAGCCCAAGGGCTTTGCGCAGCTGTCCGGTCACATCCCCATCGACACCGACCAGCGAGTCGATGTGCAGGCCGTGGCCGGTGATCTCCGGGGAACGCCCGGTGACGTCGTCCGGTTGGAGGTGGGTCTGCGCAACACGGGCCCGGGGCGTATCGATGCCCGCTACTTCCGCTACGAGATCGTCCCGCCCGAGGGCATCACCTTGATCCCGCCGGAGAAGCCGTCCCCGGATCCGGAGGCCGACGAGTCTCCCTACTGGGTCTGCAGTCCATGGGAGCCGGGCGAGGAGCGGTACGTCTGCGGCGGCAAGGGCTTGGGGCCCGGCGCGTCCGAGACACAGGTGCTGAGGTTCCGTATCGACGAGAGGTCCACGGGGACCGGCCATGTGAAGGTCGTTTTCAAGGGCGGCTATGCGGAGCGCGACTCCGACAAGGGGAACAACGTCGCAAAGATCACGGTGAAGGTCACCGGTGCGGGAGACGGGGAGGACCGCAGTACCGACGGCCGGAGCGGTGGGCTCGGGTGGAGCCTCGTGGCGGGCACCGGGCTGCTTGGCGTCCTCGCTCTGGCGGCAGTGGTCCCGTACGGCGTCCGCCGCTTCCACAGGCGAGGGTGACGGCACGTTCGCCCACGAAGCCACCGGGATGCGCCCACCGCGCAGATCGCCATCGCCCCCTACCGCCGCAGCCCGACTCCGCTCGCGCATCGCCGACGGTGGTGCGCCGCCCTCGTCCCGCACGATCGTCTCCCCCTACGACCTCCGTGCCCGCTACGCGCGCCGGGGACAGACCACCCGCTGGAAGGAGTCCGTCGCCCGATGAACACCACCCGACCCCGGTGTTCCTCATGGTCCCCTGGTCCGGAGCCTGCGGCTTCGCCATGGCCCGCGCGTTGGTCCTCTGCGTACGGAGGACGGTCGCGGACAGGGCGTGGACTCAGGTGGTGCGGCGGGTGTGCACGCTGACGGCATAGCCGCAGCCTTGGGTGTAGGGATCGCCGCTCCAGGTGGCGTAGCGCTGCCGCAGGGTCAGTCCCGCCTGGGTGCACCAGTGGTCGAACTCCGCAAGGGTTACGGGCGGTTCCGGCAGCGGCAGGTGTGCCGTGTCCAGTCCCATGCCCGTGACCAGCAGGCCGTCGGGGCGCAGTGCGGCGGCCAGCTGCCGGACGACGGCTGATTCGGTGCCGGGGGCCAGCAGGGGGATGACGTTTCCGGCGGCTAGCACCAGGTCCAAGCCCGGTTTCAGGCCGAGGGCGTCCAGGCGGGCCAGGTCGCCGTGGAGCCATTCCTGCGTGGGGGCGTCGCGGCGGGCGACGGCGAGCATGGAGGGGTCGATGTCCACGCCGGTGCAGGAGTGGCCCAGCTCGGCGAGCCGGATCGCGATCCGGCCGGTGCCGCAGCCGGCGTCGAGTATCCGGGCGGCGGGCTTCAGCAGTGCGGCGCAGAACGTGGCCTCGCCGTGGATGTCGTGGCCCGATTCTGCGAGCCGAGCGAAACGCTGAGCGTACGCCTCTCCGGCTTGTCCGCCTGTCAGTTCCGCCCAACGGTCGGGTTGCCCGGTCATGTTCAGCGTGCCTTCCGGTCAGCCTCGCCAGCAGGGCGAGGACAATACCATCGCATCAGCGCGGCTGGGCCTCCCAACCGACGGGTCAGTGCGGACCGGCATGGGGGCGTCTCCGTCCAGTCGGCTTCGCACAACCTCGTGCCGGGGATCATCCTCGGCCTCCTCGGCTGACACGGCGGCGCGCAGGGCTCACGGTGGGTCAGCCGTGTCAGCGCCGTCCCAGAGACCGGTGGAACGCCCAGCTCAGAGCAGGTTCTTCGTCCCTGCGTCCCAGGAATCACCTGTGCTCTTGCCCCCTTCGACGGGGAACCCCGACGCTGGCCCGCGCAGGGCTCCCGGGAAGCGGCGTGTGCCACTCCCGCCCTGCCGGCAGTCGCGCGAGGCGTGGCCCAGCCGACGCAACAAGAGAATGGAACTGCATGCGCAAGATGATGTCCCGAGCGAACCGGACGGCCGTCGCCGTCCTCGCCACAGCCTTCATGGCGTCCGGCGTGGTCGTCGGCGGGGCGACGACCGCCTCCGCGGACGGGTGCGTAGGTCCCCTGTGCGGCGCGGTGAAGAACAGGACCGGCCGCACGATGCACTACACGATGGATCTCGGCGAGGGCCCGCACTTCTGCGACGTGTGGAACTGGGGCGGCGGCACCGGGAGCGAGTTCAAGCACGCCAAGTGCAAGCAGGAGTCGTTCGGCAACGGAACGCGGGGCGGTAACGGCACCGGCAAGGACGTCGATGCCTTCACGTTCGCCACCCACGGGTACCACGAGCGGTTCTCGCGGGTCGGTACCTGGCACTGGCGGAAGAAGGGTGTCTGGACGAAGATCCGGAGCGGGGAGATCGCCGACTGCGGCATCGGCGACAACAACGAGGTCTGGTGCACCGTGCTCGTGCAGGTCTGAGACAGCCCCGGAAGGTGGCGGCACGCACGTGCCGCCACCTTCCGGCGTGCCCACGTGCCGTAGCCGGTGGCCTCATGGTTCTTGACCTTGCCCGCAGGTGAAGGCCGACGGTGTCTGTGGTGACCAGGCCCGGTGAACTCGCGCACTTGGCTCTGGCCGAACCCGGATGAGAGGAACGTGCATGGCCATGGACGAGGACGTTCTCCTGGCAGAGCAGTTGGCCTACTACAGGGCGGGCGCGGCCGAATACGACCGGCCCTATGCGGAGCGCCATGACCTGCGGAAGTTGCTGACTGTCGTCGACGACCTCCCGGTTGCCGGGGATGTACTGGAGTTGGCCTGCGGAACGGGCCAGTGGACCCCGCTGCTCGCCGCACGGGCGCGTTCGGTGACGGCTGTTGACGCGGCAGCCGAGGTGTTGGCCCTCGCTCGTACGCGTACCGCATCCCCCACCGTCCGGTTCGTTCAGGCCGACCTGTTCGAGTGGCAACCGTCGCGGCGCTACGACACTGTGTTCTTCGCCTTCTGGCTCTCCCACGTCCCGCCGGCGCGGTTGCCCGGGTTCTGGAACACCGTCGCCGCCGCGCTCGTGCCGCATGGCAAAGCGATCTTCATCGACGACGGTCCCGCCGCAGCCGCGGCGGAGGAGGTCGTCACGAAGCAGTCGGTCCCGGTGGCGCTGCGCCGGCTCGATGACGGCAGCCAGTACCGCATCGTGAAGGTGTTCCACGATGCCCGGACGCTGACGGACGATCTCACGGCGCTGGGGTGGTCGGTCCGCATCCGCCCCGTGGCCGAGAACTTCATCGGCATTGCCGAACCACCGACAGCCGCTGACCGCGGGGAAGAGAGCGCTGGCCGGCCCGCCCGGCCCGGACCGGATGGGACCGTCAACGCTCCGCGACCGCGCTGATCCACAAGAGCCCCGCTGATCAGATGGACGGTCCCGAGACGCGGGTGTAGGTGAGGGCGTTGCTGGTGCCGGCGGGAGTGGTCGCCGTGACGGTGACCGGCCCGTCCGGGCCTGTGGGGACCACTGCGGTGACCTGCGTCGGAGAAACCACCGTGAACGACGTGGGAGTGGATCCGAACCGGACTTCGGAGGTGGCGGCGAGTTCGGTACCGGTCAGGGTGACGACGGTGCCGCCATGCGTCGGCCCCTGGTCGGGGATGAGGGAGAAGAGGGCGGGGGCTGTGAGGTAGACGTAACCGGCGGGGTTGCTGGTGCCGCCGGGGGTGGTCACCGTCACCTCCGCGATGCCTGCCGCATGAGGCGGCGCGACCGCCGTGATCTGCGTCGCGGAATCGACCGTGAACGACGTTGCCGCGACCCCGTCAAAGCTCACCGCTGTCGCACCGAGCAGGTCGTTGCCCGTCAGAGTCACCGTCGTGCCACCTGTCGTCGGGCCCGAGAGCGGAAGGACGGACAGAAGCGAGGGCGTGGCGGCGTAGTAGAAGTACGCCTGGGGGTTGTCAGGGTTGCTGGTGCCGCCGGGGGTGGTCACCGTCACCTGTGCGGCGCCCGCCGCGTGAGACGGCGCTACCGCCGTGATCTGCGTGGCCGAATTGACCGTGAACGACGCCGCCGGAACCCCGTCAAAACTCACCGCCGTCGCACCGGAGAAATTCACGCCCGTCAACGTGACCGTCGTACCACCCGACACCGGGCCCTGATTCGGAACCAAGCCCGTAAGGGAAGGCACCGCCACATACGTGAACGACAACGCATTGCTCGTGCCACCGGACGTGGTCACCGTCACCTGTGCGGCACCCGCCGCATGAGGCGGCGCAACCGCCGTGATCTGCGTAGCCGAATTGACCGTGAACGACGCCGCCGCGATCCCGTCGAAGCGGACCGCCGTCGCACCGGTGAGGTTCGTTCCCGTCAGCGTGACCGTCGTGCCGCCGGAGGTGGGGCCCTGAGAGGGAGTCAGGGTGGAGAGGGAGGGGGCCGCTACGGCGACGAAGGTGAACGTGACCTGCTGGCTGCTGGTTCCTTGACTGGTGGTCACAGAGACGTTCACCGGACCGACGCTGGACGACGGGGTGATCGCCGTGATCTGGGTGCTGCTGTTGACGGTGAACGAGGTCGCGGCTTTTGTGCCGAACCGGACGGTTGTCGCGCCGGTGAAGCTGGTGCCGGTCACGGTGACGGCGGTGCCGCCGGAAGCCGGTCCCTGCTGAGGACTGACCGAAAGGACCACGGGGGCAGCCATGGCTGTACTCCTTCACTTGGAACGCGCCCATGGACGCGGCTGGACCCGTCCGGGCGGAGAGGGACTCCCGCCCGGACGGGGGTTCGGCGCCTCCACTGCGTGAAGGCCGGCAGTGGGTGGGTCAGATGCCGGGACCGGCGATGTAGGTGAACGCGCCGACCTCGGTGTCCGACCCCGCGGGGTTGGTCACCACCACGTCGACCGCGCCCGCCGTTCCCGGCGGGGTGACCGCCGACAGCGTGGTCGCGTTGATCACCGAGAACGGGGCCGGGCTGCCGCCGAAGGTGACCGAGTCCGTGCTGTCGAGGTTGGTACCGGTGATGGTCACCGCCGTCCCCCCGGACGTCGGACCCGACGTCGGGGCGACCGTCGTGATCGTGGGAACGTCGACGTAGGTGTAGGTCAGACCGTTGTTGGTGCCACCCGCGGTGGTCACGCTCACCCCCACCGGCCCGGCCGCGGCCCCCGCCGGAACGGTGACCGTGAGCGAGCTGTCGGAGGACACGGTCGGCGTGGCGGTCACCCCGCCGAACGACACACTCGTCGCCGTCGACAGACCGGTGCCGTTGAGGGAGATGGTGTTGCCGCCCGCCAGCGGCCCCGAGGTCGCGCCGAGGGAGGACTTGAACGGGGCGCCCACGTAGAAGAACGGCACCGGGTTGCTGGTTCCGCCCGCAGTGGTCAAGGTGACCCCGACCGTCCCGGTCCCCGACGGGGAGACGGCGGTGACCTGGGTCGGCGAGACCTGGGTGACGCTGGTCGCCGACTTCGAACCGAACTTCACCGCGGTGGTGCCGGACAGGTTCGTACCCGTGATGGTCACCGTCGTCCCGCCGCCGGTGGAACCCTGATTCGGAGAAATGGGCATGAGGCACTCCTCGCTCGTTGATGGGGACATGCGAGGAACCGGCAAGGGACACCCGGCCGCCGGCTTGCAGCATCGTGAAGTCCGAGCCGCCCTCCACAGGCACGCCTCGTCCGCTTCACGACCCTTTTCAGGCGCCGTCATACTGCCGGGCCCGGGACGAACGACGAGACACACGCCGACATGCGCAGGGCAGGACGCACAGCAACTCGTGTCGTCCCCCTGGGCAAGGGAAAAACCGGCAAGCGCTGCCTGTCTCACGTTCCCCCGGCACGGGGATGGGCAGCCCGCCGGTTCACACTCTCAGTGACCCACACGTCCAACCGAGTGACAAGAGGCCGTCAACTCACATCACCCGTACGGAGTAATCTGCGGACCCGCAGCGCTCGGCGTCCCAGCCACATACAGGTGGTGATGTCGGTGCTCCGGCGCGCGTCAGCCGCCCGCCCGATTCCGCAGAGGCGGATGCCGGAGGATTCCGCTTCCATTACGGCGCCAGGGGCCATGAGTTCGTTTCTGCGGCAATTCCCATAAGGCCGGGGGAACTTCGCGACGAAGCCCCTCATGATGACGCAGGAGGTTTCCACCTCCGAGCAGACATTGTCCGGCACTTCGTGAGTGAGGTCGCGCCGACTGAAGCGAACGGCTACGCGGCGCCAACTCGTCGTGTTTCCGAGGACAGTTGCCGGACTGGAGGGCCACGAGACCACGGGGCTCCGTACTAGGCGCCAGAGTGCACGGTCGTGGCCTGGGCAGCCGCGTCAGCCGGTGCCGCGAACGGCACCGGCTGAACGGATCCATTTTCTGCACCAGGGGTGCCCATCGCGGTATGCCGGAAGTCCACCCGGGCCCTCCAGGAAAAGCCGTGGGTAGTCCGACTGCCGCATCCCCTGGCGAGAATGGGCGGCCCACCGGTTGGATCCGTTCCAGTAATCCATTTGCAAGACGACAGCGGCAAGTGCCTTTTGGGCACGTCACACGAACGGCCTAGCGCACTCTTTACGCCCCTTCCCGAACAGAGCCAATTCCAGGAAGGTGAAAAAGACCGGATGCGTACCGGTACCGCTCGCGGTGCGAACACACCAGGGACGCCGCGCGGGCAGCGGCATCCCGCACTCCATCACCCGTCCGGGTCCCACTGGGTGCACACGGCCGACGACCCGGATCAAGTGGAGGTGCCGTGCGCAGCGCGTCGCCACTCGGCCGACGTGGCGGGCCTGCGCCCGGTCGGTGCCGCAGGCCCGGAGCCGTCCGGAAGTGAGACGGCACCGTACACAAACGAGTCCAGGGAGGACCCTTGTTGATCGTGAACATACGTGGTCTGGCCATGGCCGCACTGCTGGGTGTGACCGTGTCGGGTATCGCCACACCTGCCAGCGCCCACCGTGCGTCCTCACGCCAGGCTCCGACGGTGCTGTGCGGAGACGTCGCCGGGTTGGTCGCGCAGATCAGACAGGTGAACGCCCGCGGTTCCGGATCGATCAGCCTGTGGCCGGGCTGCCGATACCGGCTCACAGCTCCGGCCGAACCCAATGGCGCCAACGGACTTCCCACCATCACCGGGGACCTGACCATCATCGGCTCCAGCGCCGCCATCAGCCGAGAGTCCACGGCAACGCCGTTCCGCATCGCCGAAGTCGCGCCCGGAGGGTCGCTCTCCCTCAACGGCATCACCCTGTCGGGTGGCAGTGCGACCTCGGCTGTCGCCACGTCCGGAGGCGGCGTCCTGACACGGGGAACGCTCGAACTGGTCAGAAGCAGGATCGCCGGCAACACCGCTTCGGGGACGGGCGGCGGGCTCGCAGTGGCCTCCGGTGGAAGGGCGGAGCTGACCGGCAGCGCCGTGTCGGGCAACACCGGCAACGACGGCGGTGGCGTCCACGTCGGCCCCTCCGGCCGGCTGACCGTCAACGGCGGGTACCTCGCGAGCAACACCTCGACCTTCACCGGAGGAGGACTGGCCAACTTCGGAACCACTGAGCTGAATGGCATGAGCGTCCGTGACAACAAAGCGAACACCTTCGAAGGCGGCGGGATCTTCACCTCGACCGGTCCCTTGACCATCAACAGCAGCGTCATCCGGGACAACACCGCCGCCTCCGACGGCGGAGGCATCGCCAACTTCGGCAGCTCCCTGCGGCTGCGGGGCTCGGCGGTGTACGACAACGCGGCGGGTGGGCAGGGCGGTGGAATCTTCCACCAGCGCGGCTCGGTGGCCCTGACGCTCACCTCCGTCGCCCGTAACACTCCCGACAACTGCGCACCCCCCGGAAGCGTTCCCGGCTGCTCCCTGTGACCGGCCCGTACTCGAAGAGCTCAGCGGTGCCGACGTCACGATGACGATCGCGCGAACCGCAGGCACCGCACACGACAAGGGGGCCCGTGTGCGGTGCCTGCGGGCAGTGGGCCCCCTGTCAGGAGGCTGATCAACCCCCCGCTGGGCACGCCCTACCCTGAAGACCGTGCAGCGGGAGGGATTCGATCACATGCCGACCACCACCGAAGCCGAGACCCAGAGCACCGAAGGGCCGAGGGCCGCCGCGGCCCGGCTCACCGGTCGGGAGGTGAACGGTGAGCGGTCGTTGTCCGCGACGCTCGCCGAAGTCACCCTCGCCGACGGGCAGGTGGTGATGGCCAAGCGCGGGGACGGCCGGGGCGCGGTGCGGGCCGAGGCGGCGGGGCTGCGCTGGCTGGCCGACGCGGGAACGGTCCGTGTCCCGGGAGTGTACGGACACGACGAACGCTGGCTGGTGACCGACCGTGTCCCGTCCGGACGGCCCGATCCGCGGACGGCGGTCCGGTTCGGCCGTGATCTGGCCGCCCTGCATGCCGCCGGCGCGCCGGCGTTCGGAGCCCCGCCGCCCGGTGGTCCCACGGAGGCGTACATCGGGCTCGCTCCGATGCGCAACGACCCCGGCACCGACTGGCCGCGCTGGTACGCCGAGCACCGGGTGCTGCCGTACGTGCGCCGCGCGGTCGACGACGGGGCCCTGCGCTCGGCCGGGGCGGCCGTGGTCGAGCGCGTCTGCGAGCGGCTGCCGGGACTGGCGGGTCCCGCCGAGCCGCCCGCCCGGCTCCACGGCGATCTGTGGAACGGCAACGTGCTGTGGGGCGCCGACGGCCATGCCTGGCTGATCGACCCGGCCGCCCACGGCGGGCACCGCGAGACCGATCTGGCGATGCTCCACCTCTTCGGCTGCCCCCACCTGGACCGGATCATCGAGGGCTACCAGGACACGGCCCCGCTCGCCGACGGCTGGGCCGACCGCATCGCACTGCACCAGCTCTTCCCCCTCCTGGTGCACACGGTGCTCTTCGGCGGCGGCTATGCCGACCAGGCCGTCGCGGCGGCCCGTACCGCCCTGACCGGCTGACCCGCGAGGCCGGATGACACACTGACCCGCATGGATGAGCGCGCAATCGGCAGGCTGGGCCAGCAGGTGTCCGTCGTGGGGCTGGGCACCTGGCAGTTGGGGGCCGACTGGGGAGACGTGGACGACAAGGACGCCCTGGCCGTGCTGGAGGCGGCGGCCGAGTCCGGGGTGACCTTCTTCGACACGGCCGACGTGTACGGGGACGGGCGCAGCGAGCAGACCATAGCCACCTTCCTGCGCGGCCGGCCCGATCTGCATGTGCTGATCGCGACGAAGATGGGCCGTCGCGTGGAGCAGATACCGCAGAACTACGTCCTGGACAACTTCCGGGCCTGGAACGACCGGTCCCGGCGCAACCTCGGTGTCGACCGCCTCGACCTGGTGCAGCTGCACTGCCCACCGACGCCCGTCTACTCCTCCGACGAGGTGTTCGACGCGATGGACACGCTGGTCGACGAGGGACGTGTCGCGGCGTACGGCGTCAGCGTGGAGACCTGTGCCGAGGCGCTCACGGCGATCCGGCGGCCGAACGTGGCGAGCGTGCAGATCATTCTCAACCCGTTCCGCATGAAGCCTCTGCGGGAGGTCCTCCCGGCGGCCCGGGAGGCGGGCGTCGGCATCATCGCCCGTGTCCCGCTCGCCTCGGGCCTGCTGTCGGGCAGGTACACGAAGGACACGGTCTTCGCCGCCGACGACCACCGCACGTACAACCGGCACGGGGAGTCCTTCGACCAGGGCGAGACCTTCTCCGGTGTGGACTTCGAGTCCGGTGTGGAGGCGGCGGCCGAGTTCTCCGCGCTCGCCCCGGAGGGGTACACGGCGGCCCAGCTGGCGCTGCGCTGGATCATCCAGCAGCCGGGGGTCAGCACCGTGATCCCGGGGGCCCGTTCCGCCGAGCAGGCCCGGGCCAACGCGGCCGCCGCCAAACTGCCGCCGCTGCCCGACGAGACGCTGACCGCGATCCAGGACCTGTACGACCGCCGGATCAAGGACCAGGTGGAAGGCCGCTGGTAGGCGGCAGAGGACAAGCCGTCCCGCCGTCCCGGGCCGTGACCGGCCCGGGACGTCCTGGCTCGCGGCGTCACCCGTACGGTCAGGCGTCACCCGGATGAGTGCCCGGCCCCCGGCCGGGCCCGGAAGCCCCGGTCAGGTGCCGTTTCGTCGGCCTTCCCTGGGTACTCGGCAGGCGACGGTACCGCGCCGCGCTGGACACTGGTGTCCTGCCGGCGTGGGCCGGTCGACGAGACCAGGACGCTACTGCCATGAATCACGACATGACGTATTCCAGTGGGGCGACGGGCGTCGCCCCCGGCCGTTCCGTGTTCGGAGCCCCGTGCTGGGTGAGTCTGACCAGCCGGGACCTCCAGGCGACGGAGGACTTCTACCACGCCGTACTGGGGTGGCAGTGGCGGTCGGCGAAGCTGGGGGACCATTTCCGCATCGCGCTGCAGGACGGTGCGCCGGTCGCGGGGATCGCCGGGGTGGCCACCATGTGGCAGGTGGCCGTCGCGTGGACTCCCTACTTCGCCGTACCCAGCGCGGACGAGGCCGTGGCCCGCGCCCGCGAGCGCGGGGGCACGGCGGCGGTCGGGCCGCTCTCCTTCCCGCCCGGGCGGGCGGCCCTGCTGGCCGACCGGGACGGGGCCACCTTCGGGATCTGGGAGGGGGAGCTCCCCACCGACTGGGAGGCGTGGCGCCGGGTCGCGCCGGCGTTCATCAAGCTGCACACGCGGGACGCCTTCGACGCCGCCATCTTCTACGGGGAGGTCCTCGAGTGGGCCTCGGAGCGGCCGGGCTGCTGCGAGGTCCGTTACGAGGGCAACGAGGTCGTGCTGCGCAGCCGGGGCGAGGTCGTGGCCCGGATCAGCTCGGGCGCGCTGGAGGCGGCGCCCGATCCCACGATCCGGCCCCACTGGCAGGTCCACTTCGCGGTCGACGACCCGGCGGCCTGCGCGAAGACGGTGGAGGAACACGGCGGTACCGTCCTGCGGCAGAGCGAGAACGAGGCGGTGCTCCGTGATCCCGACGGGGCCCAGTTCACGGTGACCCTGCGGGCGGAGCCGGAGGACCGACCGGCCCGCGCGCCGGGGACTCGCGCCGGGGACCCTCATCCCCTCTGACATCCATCCGTCGCCGCTTGCGTGGGTTCCTGGACGGCCGTGACAGGAGCACCAGGCTGCGGGACTCGACGGTGAGCTCGGTGTCCGCCTTGTGTTCCGACTCGTCCGGGGGGCCCTGGGGCTCCGCGGTGTCGATCCGGGTCGTCCAGCGTTCGCCGTACGTGATGTCCGGCAGACGGAAGGTCATCGGTTCCCAGTAGCCGTTGAGCAGCAGCAGGAACGAGTCGTCGACCACGCGGCGGCCGTACGGGTCGCGTTCCGCGATGGCGTCGCCGCACAGGAAGACGGCGACGGAGTGGGCGTCGGAGCGCTGCCAGTCCTCGTCCGTCATCTCGCGGGCGTCCGGCAGCAGCCACATCAGGTCGGGCAGCGGCCGGCCGGGATGGGCGGCCGTGTCGCCGCGGAAGAAGCGGCGGCGGCGCAGGACGGGGTGGACGGTGCGCAGGGCGATGAGGCGGCGGGTGAATTCGAGCAGTTCACGCTGTTCGGCGGTCAGGCGCCAGTCGATCCAGGAGACCTCGTTGTCCTGGCAGTAGGCATTGTTGTTGCCGCCCTGGGTGCGGCCGAGTTCGTCGCCGTGGGAGAGCATGGGGATGCCCTGGGACAGGAAGAGGGTGGCGAGGAAGTTGCGCTGCTGGCGGGCGCGCAGGGCGAGGACGCGGGGGTTGTCCGTGGGGCCTTCCGCGCCGCAGTTCCAGGAGCGGTTGGCGCTCTCTCCGTCCCGGTTGTCCTCGCCGTTGGCCTCGTTGTGCTTGTCGTTGTACGAGACGAGGTCGCGCAGGGTGAACCCGTCGTGCGCGGTCACGAAGTTGATGCTGGCGCGCGGGCGCCGCCTGCTGTGCTCGTACAGGTCGGAGGAGCCGGTCAGCCGGGAGGCGAACTCGCCGAGCGTGTGCTCCTCGCCGCGCCAGAAGTCCCGTACGGCGTCACGGTACTTGCCGTTCCACTCCGACCACAGCGGCGGGAAGTTGCCCACCTGGTAGCCGCCCTCGCCGACGTCCCAGGGTTCGGCGATCAGCTTGACCCTGCTGATCACCGGGTCCTGCTGGATCAGGTCGAAGAACACCGACAGCCGGTCCACCTCGTGGAACTGGCGGGCCAGCGTGGCCGCGAGGTCGAAGCGGAAGCCGTCGACGTGCATCTCGGTGACCCAGTACCGCAGCGAGTCCATGATCAGCTGGAGGACGTACGGGTGGCGCATGAGCAGGCTGTTGCCGGTGCCGGTGGTGTCGTAGTAGTGGGCCCAGTCGCCGTCGACGAGGCGGTAGTACGAGGCGTTGTCGATACCGCGGAAGGAGAGGGTGGGGCCCCTCTCGTTGCCCTCGGCGGTGTGGTTGTAGACCACGTCCAGGATCACTTCGAGGCCGGCCGCGTGCAGTGCCCTGACCATGGACTTGAACTCGGTGACCTGTTCGCCGCGGGTGCCGTGGGCGGCGTAGGCGTTGTGCGGGGCGAAGAAGCCGATCGTGTTGTAGCCCCAGTAGTTGGACAGGCCGCGGCCCTGCAGGACGCCGTCCTGGACGTACTGGTGCACCGGCATCAACTCGACGGCGGTCACGCCCAGTGAGGTCAGGTGGTCGAGGACCGCGGGGTGGGAGAGGCCCGCGTAGGTGCCGCGGAGTTCGGCGGGGACCTCCGGGTGGGTGCGGGTCAGGCCGCGTACATGGGCCTCGTAGATCACGGTGTCGGCGTACGGCCGCCCGGGGCGGTGGTCGTCGCCCCAGTCGAAGGCCGGGTCGGTCACCACGCCCAGCATGGTGTGTCCGGCGCTGTCGGCCGGGGAGGGGCCGGAGGGCGCGTGCTCGTAGAGCGAGGGGTGGTCGTCGACCTGGCCGTCCACCGCCGTGGCGTACGGGTCCAGGAGCAGCTTCGCCGGATTGCAGCGGTGGCCCGCGTCCGGGTGCCAGGGCCCGCGCACCCGGTAGCCGTAGCGCTGTCCCGGTCCGACGCCGGGCAGGTAGCAGTGCCACACGAAGCCGTCGACCTCGGTGAGCGGAACGGAGCGGGAGGTGCCGTCGTCGTCGACGAGAACGAGCTCGACGCGTTCGGCCACCTCGCTGAACAGGGCGAAGTTGGTGCCTTCACCGTCGAAGGCGGCGCCCAGCGGGTAGGGGTGCCCGCTCCAGGTGGGCACCCCCTTGCGGCGCGGCCGCGCGGTCACCGTGCCTCTTCCAGCTCGCCGGAGGCGGCCGTACCCTCGGGGCCGGCGAGCGCGGGAACCGGCAGCTCTCGGGGTACCTGGAGGGCTTCCCGCAGGCTCGGGTCGGGCCCGATCGGCACCAGGGGCGCGCGTTCGTCGGCGCGGGCCCGCTGCGAGAACCAGATGACCTTGCCGCCGGTGGCGGTGGCGCAGCAGCCCCAGCCGTTGCTCAGCGCGGCGATGAGGGTCAGGCAGGAACGCAGGTCCTGTTCCGGGCGCAGGTGCTGGTCGTTCTGCCCGATGGCGGTGATGAGGTGCTGGCGGGTCCACCACATCTCGATCGACGTGTTCTTGTCGGTGGCGTGCTCGTCGATCGCGCGCAGCAGCAGCTCGGCGCCCTGGCAGACGGGCTCGACGAGTGTCGCGAGGTCCCAGAACCGGAGGTGAGCGGCCAGGATGCGCCTGACCTGTCCGACCCGTTCCGGGCTGACTTCCACGTCGAGGTGGTAGTAGCGGGGCACTGCGGTCTTCATCTTGTTCGCTCCTCACCTGCGAGGCTCTCGCTCGCCCTCGTCCTTGCGGACCGGGTCCCGAACACGAGGCGTGAGCGCGGTTCGCTTCTGAGTCACTCCAGCGTGGGAGGGCTACGCCATTCGTGCAACACGAGGGGCCGATGAGGTCGTTGAGGATCCAACAAGACGCTGGGTCGCGATCCGTGCACCATGAGTGAAGGTCTCGGCCCGTGAGGGGCCGGCCCCTCCGTACACGGCCTCGGCCCGGCCGTCCGGGAGAACGTGACCCCGTCGAGAGCGTGGAGAGGTGACGGCTGCCATGTTGCTGCCCGCCAAGGCCGAGGTCGCTCGGCATCTGAAGCGGTACCGGGCCTGGGAACGCGTGATGCTCGCGGCCCCGGCCGACCGCACGGCGAGGGGGAACTTCGAGGACTCGGGCTACACCCTGTGCGTCCTGATGGGGAAGCGCTGCGCGCGGGAGGCCGTGGAGGCCGCCGAGCTCTATCTGCGGACGAGTCTGGTCACGTATCTGCGGGAGAACCCCCAGTCCCAGCACCGGCACGTGGGCAGACGCGGCCCTCCGCCCCTCGGCAGGCGTTCCGCACCGGGAGGCAGCTCATGAGGGAGGGAGGAACCGCCGGTACTGCCCGCTTTCCGGGCCCGGCCTCGCGTACAGCGGAGGTGAAGCGTATGGAGTCCGCTCCGGCCATGGGCCGCATCCCGGTGCGGGATGTCCGGCCTGCCGTGGAGTGCGGCAGACGCCCGGCTAAGGCCGTCGTGGGCGAGACCTTCCAGGTCTCCGCGACGGTGTTCCGCGAGGGGCCTGACGCGGTCGCCGCCAATGTCGTTCTGCGGGACCCCGAGGGGCGCCCGGGTCGGTGGACGCCGATGCGGGAGCTGGCGCCCGGCAGCGACCGCTGGGGCGCCGACGTCACCCCCGGCGAGACGGGCCTGTGGACCTATCAGGTGGAGGCCTGGAGCGACCCGATGACGACCTGGCGCCGTACCGCGGGCATCAAGATCCCGGCCGGCATCGACACCGGGCTGGTTCTCGAAGAGGGCGCCGCGCTGTACGAGCGGGCCGCCGCCGGAGTGCCCGAGGGCGCGGCGCGCGGCACGGTCCTGGCAGCCGCGAAGATCCTCCGGGACGGTTCCCTGCCGGTCATGGGGCGGTACACGGCGGCGCTCACTCCGGAGGTCGACGAGATTCTCGTCCGGTATCCGTTGCGGGAACTGCTCACCGTCTCGGAGGAGTTGGCGTTGCTGGTGGAGCGGGAGCGGGCGCTGTACGGGGCGTGGTACGAGTTCTTCCCGCGGTCGGAGGGCACGCCGGA
>NZ_VJZE01000349.1 GCF_009377205.1 Streptomyces phyllanthi | reverse complement strand
GGGAAGGAAGCCCGCGAAAGGTCAGGGGAGGGGCTGCTCGAGCAGGAACCGCTCGAGCGTCATCGGCTTCGGCAGTTCGGCCGGCTTGATCTGGGGGACACCCACGAAGGGCGACGCCTCGAAGTACCACTTCTCCAGTGCCGGCAACCCCCAGCGGGCGTTCGTGCTCAGCGAGGCCGCGTCCCAGCGCACGGGCTCGATCTCGGTGTCGATCGTCTGGTAGTGGCTGTTGAAGACCTCCACCCGGTGACCGTCCGGGTCACGGAGGTAGGCGAAGAGCATCCCGCCCGGACCGTGCCGTCCGGGGCCGCGCTCCACGCCGTCGCCGTAGCCGAGGATGCCCGCCCAGTCGCAGGCGGTGAAGATGTCGCGGCTCTCGGAGACCGTGTACGCGAAGTGGTGCAGGGCGGGACCGGTGTTCTCGACGATCGCCAGGTCCAGGCAGGTGCCCTTGCGGTACATGAACGCACCCAGCAGCTTGTCGCCGTGCTCCAGGTACTCCGAGTTGCGGAAGCCGAGCTCGCTGTAGAAGGCGCACAGTTCGAAGGTGTCGGGCGCGAAGACCTGGTAGTGGTCCAGCCGCTGCGCGTGCGCGCCCTTGTACCGCTCGAAGTCGATGTGCAGACGCGGCCGGGTCTCCATGTGCGCGCACAGCTCCAGCGGCGTACCGATGGGGTCGCTGACGTGCAGCGTGCGGCCCTGGTGGGGGAGGTCGACCCACTCGGCGGGCAGACCCCGCTCACGGAACCAGGCGTACGCGGCGTCGAGGTCCTCGTCGAAGAAGACCCGGAAGCCGATCCTCCTGCACGAGCCCGCGCCCGCGCCCTCGTCGGCCTGCTCCAGTACGAGGCTGTGGTGGCAGGCTTCGGCCAGGCCGCGCAGGTAGCAGGTGCGTTCGTCCTCGTCGCTGACGACGAGCCCCAGCGCGTTCACGTAGAAGTTCCGGCTCTCGGCCAGGTCGGCGACCGTGAGACGGACGTGGCTGGAGCGCGTGATATTGAAACTCGGGCGCAGATTGACGGGTGGCAGCATGCTGGGCTCCGTACTCCGATCGGCTCTGAATTTCGATGACTGTATTACGTGGCATTTCGCGGCCGTTTTACGGCTTGGCCGCGACGGACCCGGCTCCGGGGAATGTGAAGGCGGACCATCCGCTGAATTCCGCGGATTCGCCGAGGGACTCCTCGATGCGCAGAACCTCGTTCCACTTGGCCATGCGCTCGGAGCGGGTGAACGAGCCCACCTTCAGCTGGCCGGCGTCCCAGCCGACGCTCAGATGGGCGATGGTGACGTCCTCGGTCTCCCCGGACCGGGCCGAGACGATGGTGCCGAAGCCGGCGTCCTTCCCCGCGCACAGGGCCTCGAACGTCTCCGTGACCGTACCGGCCTGGTTGGGTTTGATGAGGACGGCGTTCACCGATCCGCCGGCGGCCGCCGTCTCCACCCGCTTGGCGTTCGTGACCAGGTAGTCGTCGCCGATCACCTGGCAGCGGTGGCCGTGGCGCCGGGTGAACTCCAGCATCCCGTCGTGGTCGTCCTCGCCCACCGGGTCCTCGACGGACAGGATCGGATACTGCTCGATCCAGCCGCCCAGCATGTCGATCAGCGCCGCGGTGTCGAGCTTGCGGTCGTCCAGTGCCAGCGTGTACTGCCCGCCGCTGCCGAACTGCGAGGCCGCGATGTCCAGCGAGATGCCGACCTGGGTCGCAGGCGCGAAGCCCGCGGTCTCGATGGCGAGCGTCAGCGTCTCCAGCGCCTCCTCGTTGGAGTCGAACGCGGGCCAGAAGCCACCTTCGTCCGCCACGCCCTGGGCCTTCCCCGCCTTGCGCATCAGGCTTCCGGCCGCCCGGTAGATCTCCGCCGTCCAGTCCAGGGCCTCGGAGAAGCTGCGTGCCGCGGGGCACATCACCATGAAGTCCTGGACGTCGACACGGCGGTCGGCGTGGGCGCCGCCGCCGAAGATCTGGATCTCCGGCAGGGGGATGCGGACCGGCCGTCCGCCCGCCAGATGCTGCCACAGTGGTACGCCCGCCGACGCCGCGGTGGCGTGCAGGACGGCCATGGACGTGGCCACGATCGCGTTGCCGCCGAGGCGGCCGCGGTCGGGGGTTCCGTCGAGGTCCACCAGGAGCCGGTCGACGGCCTCCTGGTCACCCGCGTCACGGCCGGCGAGGGCGGGCGCGATCTCCTGGTTCACCGAGCCGACCGCGCGCTGGACGTCGAGCCCACCGAAGCGGCTGCCGCCGTCGCGCAGGTCGAGCGCTTCACCCTGGCCCGTCGAGGCCCCCGCCGGTGCGATGGCCCGGCCGATGGCGCCGTCCGAAAGATGGGCCTCGACCTCGACGGTCGGCCGACCGCGTGAGTCCCACACTCTGCGGCCGTACAGCTTGGCGATCCGCGCGTCTGTCATGGAGGTGCAACCTTTCGGAGTGCGGGCGATCTGGATGGTGAGGAGTGGGCCCGGGCTCGTGCCTGTCCATCGCGGGACGACCCCGCAGCCGGAGGCTGGGGAGGGCTCGCCGGCGAACGGGCCCGACGGACCTGGCACCACGGCGGCACCCGGATGAGCGCGGTGGCGCTGCGGGCCAGGGATGGTGCGGCTCTCGTCGTGGTCGTGCCAGGGCCGGCGCGGGATGCCGCGTGCGGAGGCGATGACCGGGCTGCTCGCCAGCCACCTCCTGGTAATGCTAACGATAGCGCAATCGTGCGGACAGTTCACGGCTCTGTCAAGGGCGAGGTGGCACTTCGCCTCTGTGGGCTTGTCGTTCGCTTGGCTCTCTTGGTCGGCCCGCGGTCCAATGCTATCGTTTGCACACCATGCGCACCCATTGCGCTCCGGCGTGGTACTCCGGCGGATCCGCGCTCTTCCTGGATGGACGGGCAGCACAGGCGGGTGCGGGTCCGCCGGTCCGGATCGCGGTCGACAGGAAGGCGAGCCCGATATGGCATCCGAACCCTCTCCCACGCCGATGACCCTCACCACTGTGGTGGCCAGCACACGCCCCGGACGTGTGGGCAGGTCTGTCGCGGACTGGTTCAGCGACCGGGCGGCACAGTACGACCAGTTCGAGTCGCACCTGGTCGATCTGCGTGAACTCGCTCTTCCCTTCTACGACGAGCCGCATCCGCCCGCTCTGCGGCAGTACACGAAGAGCCACACCCGTGCATGGAGCCGGATCGTCGACGAGTCCGACGCCTTCGTCTTCGTGACCCCGGAGTACAACGGCGGCTTCCCGGCTCCCCTGAAGAACGCGTGGGACTACCTCGCCGTGGAGTGGCAGCACAAGCCGGCCGCGTTCGTCAGCTACGGAGGTGTCTCGGCGGGCACCCGGGCCGTACAGATGGCCAAGCAGGTCGTGGCGAACCTCAGGATGCTGCCGATCGGTCCGACCGTGAGCATCCCCTTCGTCAACGAACTCGTCGAGGGCGGCGCCTTCCGGCCCGGCAAGATACACGAGGCCGCGGTGGAGCGGGTGCTCGACGAACTCGCACGCACGGCCCGCGCCATGCGCCGACTGCGCAGTGGAACGTACTGACCTGACGGCGGGAAGGAGAAGGCGCCCGGGGCACCGAGCCCCGGGCGCCTTCTGTTCATGGGTGAGGTCATCCGCCGTTCAGTCGGGCTGAGTCCGACTGCCGGGGGGCGCCGTGCTGCCGCGCAGGCGCGTCCGCGCAGCAAGCTGCAGGTGGGGCATCGTGTGCAGGAGCTTGACGGACTCGGTGTGCGGGCGCGCGGTGGGCACGATGATGACCCCGGCCACGCGGTTCGCGGACAGCTCCCGCACCAGCCCCACCACATTGCTGGACGCTCCGCACATCATCCGCGCCGCGCGATTGGCGACGTACCCATCTCGGAAGCGGCCTGGCGGACCCGGAACTTTGTCTCCTCGCTGATGCGGGGGTCGTCGGCACGTGCCCGTCCCACCGTCGACACGGAGACTCCGCGTCGTTATGCTAACGTTAGCATTGTCGAATGGGTCGCGCGGCCGCCTGTGGCTGCGGCCCCGGATCTTCGGATTCGCCCTACAGATACGCCTCTGCAACCACGCCTCTGCAACTACGCCTTGCACATCGACGAGGTCGACCGCGAGGTGTCGGAAGTCCCCATGTGCTTCATGAAGCCGAGCACCGCGGGGACAGGGTCGGATGATGCCCTTTCCTATCCGGTGGACGGTGAACTAATCCGTTGCCAGGGCGAGTTGGTGGTCGTCATTGGAAAGGAAGCCCGCCATGTGAAGCCCTCCGCGGCGCATGAATTTCCAGCGCGAGGAAAGCCAATTCGGCACACTTCTGATCGGAAACGGGCGAGTGCTCTTCGGTGTTCCCGCCATCGTCAGCTGCCTCGGCCGTTTGCCTGACGCTGCCGCCCGGAGACGAGATCGAGGGCATCGGCGTCCCGCACAGCCCGGTCGTGGCCGGCGAGCCGCTGGCATGCCGGCTCTTCGAGTTTGCGCGGTGCGTGCGTCAGCGTCCGGTGGAGACGTGCCGTCACCCAGGAGGACGATGGGGGGCGAGCCGGCTCCGACAGTCCTGGTCCATGCCGTACAGGGGCCGGGAGTGGCCCGGACCTGCAGGTGGCCGGTCCCTCCCGTGACAGCTCCACCGCTCAACTCCGAAGACCCGGTATGCCGCTGTGTGCACCGGGCGTCGGCCCGGTGCACACAGCGGCGATGTCCTGCGGGTCGTCCCCCTAGCGGACCGCGTTGTTGAACTGCGAGGGGCGGACGAAGGCGAGGGCGGCGGCACCCACCAGCGGGAGGAGCGTGACCTGCAGCAGTCCCGCCCCGCTCCAGCCGAAGGATTCCACGAGGGTTGCGAAGAGCAGGCCCGAGAACGCCGCCGGTCCGTAGTAGCTGCTCACGAAGAGGCCGGAAGCCCGTCCGATCTGCGCGGGGCGCACGGCCCGCTGTATCGCGCTGTTGGTGTTGGGGTAGATGAAGCCCAGGCCGAAGGCGCCCATGAGGAAGGCAAGCACGCACTGCACGCCGATCCCGGCCTGCGTCTGGTAGATGCACACGCTGATCGCGGAGACGGCCAGCAGGCTCAGGATCAGCAGGTTGCGCTGGTTCACGCGGTCGCCGAGCCAGCCGCCGAAGATGGCTGTCATGCCGCCGAAGCCGAGGAGGCTCATGGCCAGTGCGGCCTGTTCGGGGCTGTAGTGCAGCGAGGTGATCAGGTACGTCGGGTAGAGGCCGAGGAACCCGTAGATGGCCACGCCGCTGACGACCGCGTGGACGGCCAGCGCGATGGTGTTGCGGTTGTAGGCGGAGGCCGGCATGTACTCGTAGGTTCCGGTCGAGACGGCCTTCTCGACGGAGGTCTCGGTCAGGCCGGCTTTCACGAGGAACAGGGAGGCGGCGGCGATCAGCAGGCCTGCCGCGCCGAACACGTAGAACGGCGAGTGCCAGGTGCCGTGCATGCTCATGAGCTGGACACCGACCAGCGGGGCGATGAACACGCCGATGGAGTAGCCCACACCGATGACGCCGAAGGCGAGGCCCCGCCGGTGGGCGAAGAAGGCGCCCATCGCCGCGAAGATGGCGGCCGACTGCATGCCCTCTCCGAATCCGGAGACGACCCGGTACACCGTCATGTCGGCGAAACCGATCGCCAGCGGCGTGGCCATCGTGCCCAGGGAGTAGATCACGATGCTGGCCAGCAGCACGGTCTTGCGGCGGAAGCGGTCCAGTAGGTAGCCCGCGGGCAGGCCGGCCAGGGCCATGCCGAGGGTGAAGTTCGTGGCCAGGAGCCCGCCCTGCTCCAGGGAGAATCCGTACTCCTCACGGATGTTCGGCAGAAGCGGAGGGAAGACCTGCCGGTCCATGGCGTTGACCATGTAGGAGAGGACCACCAGCAGGAAGCCCGCTGCGATCATGCCCCGGGAAAGGGGGGCCCGGTCGTGCTCCTGGGTGTCGGTGGGCGCTGTGCCGGTGTCGACTTGCGCTGCGTGAGTCATAGCGGCTCCTGAGAAGGAATGGGCCACGGCAGGCCGCGGCGGATGCATCGCGGGTACGGGGCTGTAGGGGGAATCGCGAGAGACGGTGAGCTGAACACGGACTGGGCTCGGCGACGTTGCGATACGTCGTCGGCCGGGTGGAATGAGGCGACGGGCTGCCCCGCGGTCGGACACCGCGTGTGCAATTCAGCCGTATATCGCCTGTCGGGGACGTCCGTGGCTATGGCGCCTTCGACAGCCGGACCTCGTGCGGACATTTCCTGGCCGCACGGTCGGTGCTGGCAGAAACCATGGAGGGAAGTCCCTGGCGCGTCAAGATGCGCGCAGTGGATTTCTTCGGCGGTCCTCGTTTTTCCTGCGGTGACCGGCTTCCGCGGCTCTGCCGGGATCTGTGGCCGGTGGAGTTCTTCGGCTCTCGCGGAGGCTGCGACCGGGTGCAGACGATCGGACAGCTGCGCACCCTTGACGCGTCGAAGACCCTGAATGCTATCGTTAGCATCACGTGGCTGTGACAGAGTGCTTTCGACGTGCCCGACATCCGTAACCCGTTCCAGGGGCGTACCGCGGCGCCTCGGCCGACCACAAGTCGGCGAGCGTCGGCATCCGATCGGAGGCCGAGCGACCCTCTCCACCGCCACCCGGCCCATGGCGGTCGACGGCCCTTCGGACGTGCCGTCGGCCGCCCTTCCGGGTGGCGATCAAACCTGCTGACCGGATGCGACCGGGCGGGACGCCCGGACGTCCGCCGTGAGCGGCACGATTCTGCGAGGACGACCTGCCATGACACCATCGAGCCGCCCGGGCACCGTGCTGCTCACCGACCATGCCTGGCCCGACGACACCGTTGAACGATCGGTGATCGAGGGCGCGGGTCTCACCCTCGTGACCGGCCCCGCCGGGCCGGCCTCCGCGGAGGCCGGCGAGGAGCTGGTCGCGAAGTACCGGCCCGCCGGGATCCTCACCTGCACGAGGTCGTGCTTCACCCGCCTTCACCGTGTGCTCGGTGACCGCCGCCGTCGGCGCGGCCGTGGCCCTGGGGCTGTCCCGCGCGGCGAACCACGGATGACAGGCGGACCGCATACGGGAAATGAGGCACGCCGACCGCCCGCGCGTGTCGTTCAGCTGTGGTGTTGATCGCGCCCGCGTACTCCGGTGACGAGCACTCCGACGGCGAAGAGCAGGACGAGGACGAAGATGGCGATACCGAGGACGTCCTGGAGCCCACTGGCCAGGCCGCTGTAGCCCACGTCGACTCCGAAGACCACCGAGCACACGCCGGCCACGAGGGCCGTCCAGCCCAGCCAGCCGGCGATCCGGCGACCGCTGAGAATAGCTGCGCCGAACAGTGCCAGGGTCAGCCCGAGCAGGATGCGGAAGTAGCTCTGGAATCCCCATTCCAACCAGCGCACGGTCTCGGCGTTGGCGAAGCGGATCTGCTTCTCCGCGCCCGAGGCGCCGACCCAGGAGTCGACGGCCTGCTTCAGTCCCACGCCGTCCAGCCCCTGCAGCACGGCCCAGACCGCGGCGGTCGCCACCGCTGCCGCGGCCGCGAGCCGAGCGACCAGGGCGGACCCGTCGACAGGGCGCAGGACGCGGTACAGCACGAGCAGGCCGCCCAGCGTCACCAGGACGCCGATGAACTGGCCGAGATGGACTGCGATCCAGCCGCTGCTGTCCGCGTACTCAGTGAAGATCGCCGGGTGGTCGTTTTCCTCTCCGGACGGATGAAGTGCGGCGGTCAGGATGACGTTGAGAAGGAAGCCCCCGAGCATGAGCCCGCCGGCGATCGTCAGCGTGCGGCGTTGCGAGCCGGCTGTATCCGTCCCTTCGCCGGCGTGTGTAACCGGACCCATGAGCAGCCCCCAGTCCTCTCGACGTCATCGACCGACGTTGTTGAAGATCACCGGATGTGGCCGCTGTCTCAGGAAACGCGGCATCGCCTCACTCGAACGAGGCCCGATCGCGGCCGATCGGGCCACCGCCCGGGGCACACTTGCGTATGGCGCACATCGCCTTGTCGAGGACCGGACGCAGCGCCCGCGCCGTGCCAAGGAAGCGATGCGAGGGCGTACGCCGGCCGAAAGTGCTCCGCACGCCGGTTCGTCAGTGGTAGGCGTGGACGACGGCATGGCCCTTGCCGCGGCCGATCATCCACTTGTTGACCGGCGTGGTGATCAGGAAAGCCACACCGAACCCGCCCAGCAGGGCCGACCAGAACAGCCCGTCCGACAGGTGGGCGTCCATCGCGCCCGGCGTCAGGGCGATGATCGCGTTGTCGACGAACTCCATCACCGCGATCGAGATGGTGTCGGCGGCCAGCGCGACCCTGATCGCGGACTTGAGGCTGAGGCCGGCCCGGCGTACTGCGAACAGGGTGAACGAGTAGCCGAAGAGGAACGCCAGCGCGATCGCCAGGACCATGGTGGGCACGTTGCCCCACAGCAGAGCGGTGCCGATCACCATGCCGAGGATCTCGCCGATGGCGCACCCGGTCAGGCAGTGCAGCGTCGCCTTCACCGCCATGGGCCAGGACGCCCCCGCCTGGGCGCCGTGATGGGCCGTCTGACCTGCCTGACCTGCCTGGCCATGGCCCTCGTGCGTGGTGTGGTCGTGCGGGGTGCCGGTGTGGTGAGCGGTGTGATCCATGACCTTCATCCCCTATGTCCGTCCCATGGTGACCCCTTCCCGGGGGCTCACACTGATAACCATATACCCCTGGGGGGTATTTCCTCGATGCGCTGGCCCACCCTTCGTGGGTCAATGCGGAGTGACCTCTCTGCCGCACCGATGACGGCCGCGAACGCGGTGCCCTGGGGCTGGTTCACGTCTTCTTGCCGAGGTCGTCGGAGCGCGTCACGAAGCGGGCGGCTCCCCCGTTCACGCGGAACAGGAACCCGCCACTGTCGTCTTCGACCCCGAAGTACTGCGAGGTGGCGTCAAAGCTCATGAGGCGGGTGATGCCCTGCCAGGGGCGGCGCAGGAGTTCCGAGCGCAGGGCGGACCGGCCGTCGTCGCCGACGGAGGCGAGGCCATGGGCGGCGAACCGGACGGCGTCGTACGCCTCGGCCGCCCAGGGGCCGGGCGCGCGTTCGTGGCGGGCGCGGAACGCGGCGGCGAACGCCTTGGTGCGGGGGTCGGCGCTCGCGTCGGTGTAGCCGGTGCCGATCCTCCAGTCCTCGCCCACTGCGAGGAAGGGGGCGCCGAGGACGTGCTCGCCCGCGACCCGGGCGCCTTGGTGGCCCGCGTTGCGCAACGCGCGGGCGCAGGCGGCGGCGCGGTCGGGGCTCACCCCGGCGAAGAGGACGGCGTCGCGGGGGCGGGCGGCGATGCGGCGTGCGGCCTTGGTGAAGTCCTCGTCCGCGGAGACCTCCTCCACCGCCGTTTCGCTGTGGAGCTTGTCGTGGACGGTGGTGATGCGGACCGTGGGCAGGCTCTCCGCCTCGGTGGCCAGGTCGTGCACGATCACCGTGCGGGCGGGTTTGACGACCCGGTTCAGATAGCGCAGTACCGCGGGCGGGCCGCTGGTCCGGGTCGAGCGCAGCACGAGGGCGGTGGTGGTGCTGACGACGTTGAGCTCCTCGGTGTCGGCGCGGGTGACCAGCACGGTCAGCCGCGCCTTCGTGCAGGGGGGCAGAGCTGCGGGCACCGTCGCGTTCGTACCCGCGGCGATCACCACGGACACGTCCGGGTCGGCGGCCAGCCGGGCGGCCGCCTCGGCGGAGCCCGCCGCGGTGCCGCGGTCGTCGGCCATGTGCAGCACGAGGTCGACGGTGCGCCGGGCGTCCTGGTTGTGCTGCTCGACGGCGAGGTGGGCGCCTCGCTCGTGGGCCGTGAAGAAGGGTTCGTCCGGGCTGCCGAGCAGGGAGACCACGTGGCGGGGCCGCCGGGCGGAGCCGGTGTTCGCGGATGCCCCGGACCGGCGGCCCCACTGCCACCACGCTCCTGTCCCGGCCGCCGCGGTGACACCGAGTGCGGCCCCCGCGGTGAGCAGGCGGCGCCGGGTGGGTGAGGGC
>NZ_VJZE01000348.1 GCF_009377205.1 Streptomyces phyllanthi | reverse complement strand
ACCGGACGGACCCGCGTAGGCCCGCTCGGCCGAGCCCCCCCCCCTCAGCCCGCCAGTGCCACAAGGTCCGCCACCACGTCCGCCGGGGTCGGCACGTTCTCCATCTCGGCCTTCAGGCGGCGTGCCGCCGTCGTGTGGGTGGTGTCCGAGAGGAGTGCGGTGATCGCCTTGTGGAGGGTCACCGGGTCGGCGTGGGCGTTGGTCAGGGAGTGGGCGGCGCCCGCGGCGGCGACCCGGTCGGCGATGACCTCCTGGTCCTGGCCCGCGTGGACGGCGAGTTGGGGGATCCCGGCGGCCAGGCCGGTCATGGTGCAGCCGGCGCCACCGTGGTGGACCACCAGGTCGCACTCGGGCAGCAGGAGGCTGAGCGGCGTGCGCGGCAGCAGGCGCACCGAGTTCGGCAGGGGGGTGTCCGCCAGCCGTTCGCGGTCCTCGCCGGTGAGGGCCAGCAGCACCTCCGCGTCCACGTCGGCCAGCGCCTCGATGATGCGGGGCACGGCGAAGGACGCGGGGCCGTGCACCCGGCTGACGGAGGTGCCCCAGACGACGCACACCCGGGGCCGGTCGCCGGTGCGGTCGAGGCGCTGGGGCGGTACGGCCCCCGGTCCGTTGTAGGGCAGGTGGCGTACGGGGATGCGCCGCGCGACGAGGGGCGGGGCGACCCCGTGGGGCGACGGGTCGATGACGTGGGTGTAGATGTCGGCGTTCATCTCGCCGGCGCCGTGGCGGGCGAAGGCACCGCTCGGGTCCATCGGCACGAAGCCGGCGCCGGGAGGGGCGCCCGGCACCTGGTCCTGGGGGCCGCAGGGGCCCCACAGGTGGAGCAGCGCGGGGATCCCCAGGGCCCCGCCGACCAGTTGCCCCTCCAGGCTCATCAGGTCGTGGACCACCAGGTGCGGGCGCCAGTGACGGGCGAACTCCACCGCCGCGTCGGTGCTGCGCGTGACGGTCTCGATCGCCCAGTCGTGGTTCTCCCGGGACCAGGTCTCCATGTCGAACTCGTCGAGCGAGCCGAGTGGTTCGCCGGTGAGCGGATGCGGTGGGAGCGTGTCGAACGGCCAGGTTCCCGCGAGGGCCTTGCGGTAGTTGTGCAGTCGGCCCCGCATGCTCATGTCCATCCCGTCGAGCACGGGCAGCGGGACGAGGCCGGCGTGGGTCAGCGGTTCCGTCTGGCTCGGTGCGCACAGCACCTTGACCTCGTGGCCCGCGGCCTGGAGTGCCCAGCCGAGGGGGACCATGGAGTACCAGTGGCCCGGCCAGTCGGAGACCGTGAACAGGACACGCATCGCTTCCCTTTCGTGGACCGGCGGCATGCCCCGGTGACATGACCCCGTGAGTAGACTGAAGGCCCTTGCCTGCCGACAGGTAAGTGCGTAGTGCGACCGACCCAGGAGGTCCCGTGGCCGAGAAGGGCACCCGGCAGAGCCGGAGCAACACCCGCCGGCGCATCCAGGAGGTGGCCCTCGAACTCTTCGCCGAGCAGGGCTACGAGAAGACGTCGCTCCGGGAGATCGCGGAGGCCCTGCAGGTCACGAAGCCCGCGATCTACTACCACTACCAGTCGAAGGAGGAGATCCTCGAGAGCATCTTCCAGGGCGTGGGACGGCCGGTCGCCGAGGCGATCGAGTGGGCCCGGGGGCAGCCCCGCACCCTGGAGACCAAGCGGGAGCTGCTGCGCCGCTACGAGGCGGCCCTGAACGACACCGTCCCCCTGTTCCGCTTCCTCCGGCAGAACGAGGCGACGCTGCGGGATCTCCAGGTCGGCAAGGAGTTCAACGACCAGATGACCGAGATCGGCGAGCTCATCACCGATCCCGGCACCCCGCTGACCGAGCAGCTGCGCTGCATGGGCGCCCTGCTCACCCTGCACTTCGGCACCTTCGCCCTGCCGCACTTCGAGGGCGACGCGGAGGAGAAGCGCACGGCGCTGCTCTCCATCGCCACGGAGATGATGGAGCGCGCCCAGACCCCGCGGGAGTGATCACGGCTTGCGGGCGACCGCCGCGTAGAGGTTGGAGCGCTCCTCCCGGTCGCCCGCGGTCTCGCCGTCCGGCCGCCACCGGGGCAGGAACACCAGCCCCGGATCGAGCAGTTCCAGGTCGCCGGTAAGCCGCCGGACCTCCGCGCCGGTGCGCGGCACGATCGGCGTCCGGCCGCTCGCCTTGAACATCTCCACGGTCCGGCGCATGGTGTCGGGGTCGTTGTCCCAGGTGAAGCAGGACAGGGCGAGCAGGCTGCCGGACGGCAGGGCGGCGCGGTAGCGCGCGGTCAGTCCCCAGGGGTCGTCCTCGTCGTGGAGGAACTGGGTGACGCCCAGCATCAGCAGCCCGACCGGCTCGGAGAAGTCGATCAGCCGGCGGGTGGCGTCGGCACCCAGCACGGCGTCGGGGTCGCGGATGTCCGCACCGACCATGGCCGCGTTCGGGTTCCCCCGCAGCAGCAGGCCGGCGTGGGCGACGGTGGCTTCCTCCACGTCGACGTAGACCACCCGGCAGGAGGGGTCGGCCTGTTGGGCGACCTCGTGCACGTTGCCCATGACCGGCAGGCCCGACCCCAGGTCGAGGAACTGGCGGATGCCGGCGTCCGTCATGTGCCGCACGACGCGCCCCAGGTACGCCCGGTTCTGCCGGGCCATGACATTGGCCGGCAGCACCGACAGCACCTGGTCGCCGAGGGCGCGGTCGGCCGCGAAGTGGTGCGTGCCGCCCAGCAGGTAGTCGTAGGCGCGGGCGGCACTGGGGGTCGTCCGGTCGATGCCGTCGGGAATCCAGTCCACGGCCGTGGCCATCAGGGGCTCCTTCGTTTCGTCGCCTCTAGGCGGATGTCGTCCAGCAGTTCTGCCTGGCGGAGGGTGGCGGCCTCGCCGGGGGCGGGCCGTCCGGCGCGTACGGCGGTGGCGAACGCCGCGACCGTGTTCACCACCTGGTCGTCGGGGTGCAGCGTCAGCTCCTCGATGTCCTGGCCGCGTTCGACGCGCAGCACGGGGACGTGACCGGCGGGCGGGGTGAAGGCGTGGTCCACCCTGATCGAGCCGCGGCCGCCCCACACCTCGTAGCGGGAGCGGTAGCTGTCCTCCATGCCGAACGCGCAGGTCGCGATGGCCCCTTCGGGGGTGTGCAGCAGGGCGGTCCCGCCGGTCTCGACCTCGCTGCCCGGGCTCCGGGTGAGGACCGCCCCGGCCACCTGCAGCGCGCCGCCCAGCACATGGAGCGCGGCCCGCACCGGGTAGACGCCCATGTCGCCGAGGGCTCCCCCGCCCAGCTCCGCGCTGTGCCGGATGTCGCCGTCCGGGGGGCGCGGGACGGTGAACACCGCGTGGACGGCGCGTACTTCGCCGATGGCGCCCTCGGCCAGGAGCCGCCGTACGGCCGCGTGCTGGGCGTGGTGCACGAACATGACGTTCTCCTGCAGGACCAGCCTGCGGGCCCGGGCGAGGGCGAGGAGTTCCCGGGTGGTGCCGGCGTCGGTCGTGAGCGGCTTCTCCGCCAGGACGTGCTTGCCGGCCTCCAGGGCCCGGCGCACCCAGCGGGCGTGCAGCGCGGCGGGCAGCGGGACGTAGACGGCCTCGATGTCCGGGCGGGCCAGCAGCGCGTCGTAGTCGGCGACGGCCTGGCAGCCCAGGTGAGCCGCCGCTTTCCGGGCGGTGGCCTGGTCGCGGCTCGCCACGCAGACCAGCCGGGTCTCGGGGCAGGCGGCGAGCGCGGGCAGCAGCCGGCGGCGGGCGATGGACGCCAGTCCCATGACGCCGACGCGCAGGGGTCCGGTCATGCCGTGAGTCCCGCGGCGGGCAGGCAGGCCAGCAGGGTGCGGGCCTGTACGTTGAGGTAGTGCCCGTGCCGGACCAGCGTGGTGAGCTGGCCGGGGGTGACCCACTGGTAGCCGGGCGGCGGGTCGAGCGGTGCCTGCGTCTCGTCGGCCTCGACCACCAGGTAGCGGCTCTCGGCGTTGAGGAAGCGTCCGCCCTCCTCCGAGTGGACGGCCTCGTAGCGGATCCGGTCCGGGGCGGCGCCGAGCACCAGGTCCAGGAAGGGCGGTCGGTCGCCGGACGGCAGATGGGCGTAGTTGACGGGCGTGTACTGCACGGTCGGGCCCATCTCCACCGTGTCCAGGAAGCCGCCCTCGACCCGGGCGTGCACCAGGAGGTGCGGGACGCCGTCCAGGTGGCGCAGGACGAAGGCGGCCACACCCGGCGACACCGGTTCGAACAGGGGCTGCGTCCATCCGGTGACCTCGCGGTTGGCGGCCTCCGCGGAGACTGCGACGACCCGGAAGTACCGGCCGGCGTCGTGGACGACGGTGTGGTCGTCGCGCGTCCAGCCCGCCACGTCGGCGAGCGGGATACGCCGGGCGGTCACGGTGTGCCGGGAGCGCTGTGCCGTGAACCAGGAGAGCAGTTCGGTGTCCGTGCGGTGGGCGCGGCCGTGCGCGTCGGCGAACGGGAGGGTGGACAGGACGGTACGGGTGTCCATGTTCACCACGCCGTCGTGCCTGAGGAGTTCCGTGATCTGGCCGAGGGTCAGCCAGCGGAAGTCGTCGGAGTGCTCCACCTCGGCGTCCGTCTCGACGACCATGTTGCGGTTGCTCTTGCCGTGGAACCAGGAGCCGTGCTCGGACTGCAGCGAGTCGGCGACGATCCGGCCGGCGCCGGGCGCGACGAAGTGCTCGATGTGGCGGACGGACGCACCGCGGTGCGCGCCGGTGTAGTTGCTCCGGGTGGCCTGCACGGTCGGGGAGAGCTGCACCAGGTTGGGGTTGCCGGGCTCCATCTTCGCCTGCATCAGGAAGTGCGGGATCCCGTCGAAGTCCTTCACCAGCAGGCCCAGGATGCCGACCTCGGGCTGTCGGATGATGGGCTGCTGCCAGTGGGTCGTCCGGTCGTCGGTGGCGACGGTGACGTCCAGGCCCTCGACGGTGAAGAACCGTCCGCTGCTGTGCCGGAGGTTGCCCGTGCCGGGCGCGAAGTCCCAGTCCCGCAGCGCGGTGAAGGGGATGCGCCGGACGCGGAAGGCGTGGGTACGCCGACGTTCCTCCAGCCAGGCCGGGACGTCGGCGGTACGCATCACCGCGCCCTCGGCCGCCGCCGCGGAGCGGGCGTACCGCTCGACGACGGAGCCGTCACGGCGGGGGCGGAGGGCGGCGGGGGTGAGTGTGGTCGCAGACATGGTGAGCCAACCTTCGGTAGGCGTCGGTCAGGGCGCCGCGGTCGAGGCGGACGCCGCCAGGAAGTCGTCCAGGACGCCGCGGTGGTAGTCGGGTCCGAAGCCCATCGCGTCGACCTCGGGTACCAGCGCGCGCAGCTTGTCGGTGGAGATGGTGTGGTGCCGGCCCAGGTCGAGGTGGACCCGGCGGGCGGTGAGTCCGGTCCGGGCCTCCAGGTGGTCGACGATCCGCTCCACCGGGACGGCGGTGCCCGAGGCCACGTTGACGGTCTCGTGGGCGAGGCCGGCGGCCAGCAGCCGGTCGACGACGGTGACGACGTCGTCGATGTGGATGAGGTCCCGGGTGGCGCCCCGGTGGAGGAACACGGCCCCCTCCCGCAACTGCCGCAGCAGGGTGGGCAGCAGCTGGTGGGGCGGTTGTCCGGGGCCGACGAGATGGCCGAGACGCAGGGCCAGGAACTCCACTCCGCAGGCGCGCAGCCGTTCCTCCAGGGCGAGTTTGTGCGCCCCGTAGGGGGTGCAGGGGGTGACCGGGACGTCCTCGCGTCCGGGGCCGTTGACAGTGCCGTACATGCCGGTGGAGGCGGTGGAGAAGAACACCAGCCGGCGGCCGGCGGCCCGGCACTCCCTGATGGTCCGCTCCACCAGGTCGGTCTCCCGGGCGAAGTCGGCGGCCGAGGTGTGGCTCGCCCAGGACACTCCCGCGGCGAGCACCACGGCGTCGGTGTGCCGGGGGGTGATCGCCCGGAGGTGCCGGGCGAGGAAGCCGTTTCCGACGATCTTCAGGCCGGTCGGCTTCATCCACGGTCCCGGACGAAGTCGCGGATCGACGTGACGACGTAGTCGATCATCTCGTCGGTGAGGGCGGGGTAGACCCCGACCCAGAAGGTCTGCTCGGTGATGATGTCGCTGTTGGTCAACTCGCCCACCACGCGCTGCGGTTGGCCGATGTACGCCGGGTGGCGGGTGAGGTTGCCGGCGAACAGCCGCCGGGTGCCGATCTTCCGGTTCTCCAGGAAGTCGACCAGCTCGGCCCGGCTGAAGGGGGCTTCGGGATCGACGGTGAGGATGAAGCCGAACCAGCTCGGGTCGCTGCGCGGTGTGGCCTCGGGGAGCAGCAGGTGCGGTACGTCCTGGAGGCCGTCGCGCAGCCTGCGCCAGTTGCGGCGGCGGGCGGCGCAGAACTCGTCCAGGTGGCCCAGCTGGCTCAGCCCGAGGGCGGCCTGGAGATCGGTGCCCTTCAGGTTGTAGCCGACGTGGCTGAAGATGTACTTGTGGTCGTACCCGGCGGGCAGGTTGCCCATCTGGTAGTCGAACCGCTTGAGGCATTTGTTGCTCTCCCCCGGCTCGCACCAGCAGTCGCGGCCCCAGTCGCGCAGGGACTCCACGACACGGGCGAGGACGAGGTCGCCGGTCAGCACACAGCCGCCCTCCCCCATCGCGAGGTGGTGGGCGGGATAGAAACTGACCGTCGACAGCTGGCCGAAGGTGCCGGTGAGCCGGCCGTCGTAGACCGAGCCGACGGCGTCGCAGTTGTCCTCGATGAGGAACAGGTCGTGCTCGTCGGCGAGTTGGGCGATCTCGGTGGCCTGGAAGGGGTTGCCCAGGGCGTGCGCCACGATGATCGCCCGGGTGCGGGGGCCGATGGCCTGGGCGACGCGTTCGGCGGTGGTGTTGTACGTGCCGAGTTCCACGTCGACGAAGACCGGGATCAGCCCGTTCTGCAGGATCGGGTTGACGGTGGTCGGGAAGCCGGCGGCGACGGTGATGACCTCGTCGCCCGGCCGCAGCCGCCGGTCCCCCAGGACGTGGGAGGTGAGCGCCGAGACGGCGAGCAGGTTCGCGGAGGACCCGGAGTTGGTCAGATGGGCCTTCCGGCGCTTCATCCTGCGGGCGAAGGCGGACTCGAACCGCCGTGAGCTGATGCCCGCGGCGATCCGCATGTCCAGCGCGGCCTCCACCAGTGCCGCGCGGTCGTTCTCGTCCAGCACGGCTCCGGAGGGCCAGATCTCGGTGACGCCCGGCACGAACGGCCGGTCCGGCTGGGCCTCGCGGTGGTACTTGCGCACCTCGTCCAGCAGCAGCGCCTTGCGGTCCAGGATCTCCACTTGGTCTCCTTCAGGTCAGGGCGCGCGCGTCGGGGCGCTCGGGCGGGGCCGCGGCGTCCCGCCACCAGTCGGGGTGGTCCCGGTACCAGGCCACCGTGTCGGCCAGACCCTGGTCGAACGGGACGCGCGGGGCGTATCCCAGTTCCTCGCGGATCTTGCTGTCGTCCAGCGCGTACCGCAGGTCGTGGCCCTTGCGGTCGGTGACGTACCGCACCAGCGAGCGGTCCGCCTCGCACAGTTCGAGGAGCCGGTGGGTGAGGTCGAGGTTGGTCCAGGCGTTGCCGCCGCCGACGTTGTAGACCTCGCCCGCGGTGCCCTTGTTGAGGGCGAGGTGCAGGGCCCGGCAGTGGTCGTCGACGTGCAGCCACTCGCGCGTGTTGCTCCCGTCGCCGTACAGCGGCACGGGCAGACCCTGGAGCAGCCTGGTCACGAACAGCGGGATGAGTTTCTCGGGGTGCTGGTGCGGGCCGTAGTTGTTGGAGCAGCGGGTGATCGACACGTCGAGGCCGTGGGTGCGCCAGTAGCTGCGCGCCACCAGGTCGGAGCCGGCCTTCGAGGCGGCGTAGGGCGTGTTGGGCAGCAGCGGCGAGTCCTCGGTCCAGGCCCCTGTCTCGATCGACCCGTACACCTCGTCGGTGGAGACGTGCAGGACCCGCTCGACACGGGCCCGCAGCGCGGCCTCCATGACGGACTGGGTGCCGACCACGTTGGTGCGGTAGAAGGCCGTCGGGCCGGTCAGGGAACGGTCGACGTGGGACTCGGCGGCGAAGTGCACCACCGCGTCCGCCCCGCGCATCAGGTCGTGGACCAGCTCCGTGTCGCAGATGTCGCCGCGGACGAAGTGCAGGCGCGGGTGGGCGGCCGGCAGGTTGGCGCGGTTCCCGGCGTAGGTGAGGCTGTCCAGGACGGTCGTATCGGCGCCCTCCCAGCCGACGAACCGGTCCTGAAGCAGCATCGTGACGAACCGTGAGCCGATGAAGCCCGCGCCACCGGTGACCAGGATCCTCATACGTCTGCCTCGCTCTCCTTGTCGTGGGCGTTGTCGTGGCGTCCGGGGGCGGGTCACAGCAGGGCGTCGACCGTCCGCCCGGGGCCGCCGCGCCGCTCCAGCCGCTGCCAGCGGTCGCCGTAGGTGCCCATGGTGAACTTGGGATTGCGCATGAAGTCCCGGGGGAAACCGAGGGACGGCTCACTGACGGTGTCGAGCCGCTTGGTGTGCTCCTCGTCCAGCCGCAGGTCGAGCACACCGAGGGTGTCCTGAAGCTGTTCCGGGCGGGTGGCGCCGAGGACGGGCAGCACCGCGTCGGGGCGGCCCCGCAGCCAGGCCAGCGCCACCTGGGCGGGGGTGCGGCCGGTCTCCTCGGCGACGGCGGTCACCTCGCGGACGACCGCGGTGTCGCGCTCGTCGTCGCCCGCCCAGTTCTCCACGGACAGCCGGCCGCGCCCGCCGCGCAGGTACTTGCCGGTCAGCCGGCCCTCGGCGAGCGGCCCCCAGGCGAACACACTGACGTCGCAGGCGGCGGCCATCGGCGTCAGTTCCCGCTCGACGGTGCGCTCCAGCAGGTTGTAGCGGACCTGGATGCCGGCGAAGGCCGACCAGCCGCGCAGTTCGGCCAGCATGTTGGCCCGCGACACCTCCCACGCGGGCCAGTTGGACGCTCCGACGTACAGCACCTTGCCCGCGCGGACCAGGTCGTCGAGGGCCCGCATGGCTTCTTCCACGGGGGTGAGGGCGTCGCGGGCGTGCAGCCAGAGCAGGTCGACGTGATCCGTCCGCAGCCGCCGCAGACTGCTCTCCAGGGAGGCGACGAGGTTCTTGCGGTGGTTGCCGGCCGAGTTCACGTCGCCCGGCCGGGTCATGCTGGAGACCTTGGTGGCCAGCACGAACTCGTCGCGGCGGCCGGTCAGCAGCTCGCCCACGCACTCCTCGGAGCGGCCGGCGCCGTAGACGTTGGCGGTGTCGACGAAGTTGCCGCCCGCCTCCGTGTAGAGGTCGAGCATGCGGGCGGCGTCCTCGCGGGAAGCGCCCCAGCCCTCGACGCCGAAGGTGCCGGCGCCCAGGCAGAGTTCGGAGACCCGCAGGCCGGTGCGGCCGATCAGGTCGTACCTCATGGTCACCGCGGTCACGCCCCGTACGGGTGCGTGGCGCGGGCCTGCCGCAGGGCGCGGCCCCACCAGACGAGCTGGTCCAGCAGCACCTTCGCGGCGGCCTCGGCGGGCTCCCGGTCACGCGGTACGCCCTGGTCGAAGGCGGCGGCTCCGCCTTGGAAGCCGACGGTGTCGCGGACGGTGACCGCGTGCAGCTCCGCGAAGACCTGGCGCAACTGCTCGACCGCGCGCAGTCCCGCCGAGAAGCCGCCGTAGCAGACGAAGCCGACCGGCTTGGCCTGCCACTCCTCGCGGTGCCAGTCGATGGCGTTCTTCAGGGCGGCGGGGAAGCTGTGGTTGTACTCGGGGGTGACGACGACGAAGGCGTCGGCACGGGCCAGCCGCGGCCGTGACTCGGCCAGCACGGCGGCCGCCTCCGGCGCGGGCTCCCGGCTGGGCCCCGCGAGAGGCAGCGGCAGATCGGCCACGTCGATGACGTCGAGGCTCAGATCGGGCCGCCGCGCCACGAGGTCGGCGAACCAGGCGGAGACGGTGTGCCCGATGCGCTCGGTCCGGACACTGCCGACGATGACGGCGATACGGAGGGGCTCCGG
>NZ_VJZE01000347.1 GCF_009377205.1 Streptomyces phyllanthi | reverse complement strand
GCCACCGCCACCGCCACCGCCACCGCCACCGGCAGCGGCAGCGGGACCGTGTGGATATCCGGGGCCATCCGGCTCGGCGACGGCTCCATCGGCGGCGCGATGGACACCCCCGGCAATCCGCCGCGGCTGGTCCACCACACCACGGAGTCCCCGGCCGGCGGCAGCTACCTCGAGTCCGTGGGCTCGTACCTCATACGGGTGGCGGCCGAGCCCCAGTTGATCTACTGCCCCGTGACGGACCGGGTCGGGCAGTTCGGCCCGCTGAACCACAGCGGCAGGGCGCTGCGCAACGACGGCGGGCGCCGGACGAACCGCGAGGGCCGGGTCTGCGTCCAGATCGAGGTCCTGGGCCGTGCCGCCCAGCCGTGGACGCGCGACTGGGACCCGGCGAAGAAGCCGGGATGGCAGAAGATCATGGCCGCCGCACGGTCCTGGGGCGTGCCGGACGTCTTCCCCGCGGGCCCGCCGGCGAAGTACCCCGGCGGCTCCAAGTCCCGGTCCCGCACCATCTGGCAGTCCAAGGGAGGGCACTTCTCGCACGGGGACATCCCGGGCAACGACCACGGAGACCCCGGTGCGATCGACATCGAGAAGGTGCTCTACGAGAAGACCGGCCCCAAGCCTCCGACGCCCGAGAAGCCCAAGGAGAAGCCGAAGGTCAGCGTCGCCCACCTGGTCGCGGCCGCGAAGAAGGACGTGCCGGCCGCCGACGGTCACGTCACCCACCCCAAAGAGGTCCGCATCGTCGAGAACGCCCTGGTCGCCGAGGGCCTGTTGAACAAGGCCTACGCCGACGGCTCGTTCGGCTCGAAGACTGTCACGGCCTATGCCGCCTGGCAGCGCAGCAAGGCCGGTGGTTCGTACACCGGTTCGGCCGCCGACGGCATTCCCGGCCTGGCCTCGCTCAAGCGCCTGGCCGCCCGGCACGACTTCACCGCCGTCCCCTGACCTTCTGGGACCCGTCTTCCTGGCGGCGGACTGTGTGAACAGTGGACAGGGCCTCCGGTTCGGCTCTTCCGGAGGCCCTGGCACAGGAGCCAGGAGCCAGGAGCCAGGAGCCAGGAGCCAGGAGCCAGGAACCAGGCAGGAGTCAGGAGCCAGGCAGGAGCCAGGAGCCCTACCGGTCGGGGACGGATTCCAGCAGCGCCGGCAGGCCCGCGAAGGAGTCCAGGACGTGGTCGGGGGCCGGGTGCGCGGCCCGGTGGGTCTCCGGCAGGTACTTTCCGGTTCTGACCAGGACCCCGGTGATGCCGGCGCGCTGGGCCGCGAGTACGTCGGACTCGATGTCGTCGCCGACCATCAGGGCCTCGCCCGCCCCGACACCGAGGCGCGCCAGCGCGGCCCCGAAGAACGCGGGCGCCGGCTTGCCGGTGATCTCCGCCTCCGTACGGGCCGCCGCCTCCAGGCCCGCCAGGAAGGCGCCCGTGTCGAGCCGCAGGCCCTCGTCCGTGCGCCAGTACAGGTTGCGGTGCATGGCGACCAGGTGAGCGCCCCGCTGGAGGTGGCCGAACGCGCGGTTCAGTGCCGTGTAGTCGAACTCCGGCCCCGCGCCGCCCACCACCACGACGTCCGGCACGGTCTCGGTCTCGGTGTCGTCGCCGTCGACGAGGTCGACCCCCGTGAGGTCCTCACGGATGTCGCCGCTGTTCAGGAGGGAACACCGCGCGCCCGGGAAGTGCTCGGCGAGGTACGCCGCCGTGGCCGCGGGCGCGGTGAGGACGTCCTCCGCCGTCACCGGGAAGCCCACGTCGGCCAGGGTCCCGGCGATGGACGCGCGCGTGCGGGACGTCGTGTTGGTGAGCAGGGCCACGGCCAGGCCGGACGCCCGGAGGTGCCGTAGCGCCTCCACAGCGCCGGGCAGCGGCTTCCACGAGACCGTGAGCACACCGTCGATGTCGATCAGCAGCGCACGGACCGAACGAACTGAACGGCCCGAACGCGCCGAATCCTCCGCACGGCCCGCACGGCCCGCACGGCCCGCACGGCCCGAACGCGCCGAATCCTCCGAACCTCCCGACTCCATACCCGGACGATAACCGGCACGGGGCGCGGTCGCCCGGTGTCGGTGGCCGCCGCGACATGCCCCGCCGCTGCCGCACGTCGCTCACGTCTTCTGGAGCACCTCACGCGCGGCGACGCCGAAGGCGACCAGTGACTTCCAGAACGGGTCGTAGCAGGCCTCGAAGCGGTCGGCCGCGTCCGGGTCGCCCTCGATCATGGCCTGCATCGCGCGGTACGGCGGGGTCGTCGCATGCCGCAGTACGTCGGCCGCGTCGGCGACCGGGACCGGGCCCTCCAGGGACACGATCCACACGCAGTGCCGGAGCTTGCCGTACTCGTCCCGCAGGCGCTCGCGCAGCTCCACCAGGTGGGCTTCGTACGCCTCGGTCCCGGCCCCGGAGCGCAGGTCGGTCACCTTCCAGTACAGCTCCCCCATGCGCTGGGCCTGCTCGATGAGGTCGGCGTACGCCGCCCGCCGCGCCTCCCGCCGCCGCTCCTCGCGCTGCGCCGTCGTCACGGTGTCGGCCTGGATACGGGCCGCGCGGGTGGTGCCCCAGCTGGTGACCCAGCTGGCGAGCACGGCCGTACCGGCCGTGAGGGAGGCGATCCAGAGCGTGTTGTCGGACATGGCGATCATCGTGGCATGTGCACGCGTCGGACGTACGACGCCAAGTGCCGCCTCCGCTCCGGAAGTTCACCACTACTCGAACAGCGCCTCCTGCTCGCCCTCCTTCTCCTGCCGTACCCGCCTGGTGCGAGCCCCCACGACCAGCGCCGTGACCGCGGCCGTCACGCCGAACGCCGTCGTCACCATCCAGCCGCGGTCGAAGACGTGGCGGAACGCGTGGTCCAGGGACAGCTTGCCCGGGCCCGTGATCGCGAGGCCCGCGGCGGCCAGACCGAGGGTCGCCGCGTACTCGTAGCCGCCCTCCTGGTTGAAGAACCCGTTGGGCGTGTGCACCGCGGCGGCGCCCGCCATCCCGCCCGCGGCGGCCGCACCCGCCGCGGGCGTCGCCAGGCCCAGCGCGAGCAGCGTGCCGCCGCCGGTCTCGGCCAGCCCCGAGGCGACCGCGCTGGCCCTGCCCGGCTCGTAGCCGACGGACTCCATGAAGGCGCTCGTGCCCTGGATGCCATGCCCCCCGAACCAGCCGAAGAGCTTCTGCGTGCCGTGTGCGGCCAGCACACCGCCCGTCCCCAGACGGAGCAGCAGCAGGCCCAGATCGCGTCGGTGGAGAACGGTCACGATGACTCCCGGGGCAGAGAGGCGGACGACAGGGCGTACATCCCCTCCCGCGTTTCCACCGTCGCGCCGATCACACCTCCCGACCGCCCCCCACGGCCGATCGGGCTTCCCCGAGTGCCCCACGACGCGCGTCGCCATCGCCCGTGAAAAGGGTCTTGCCCTAGCGCGCACTCCAACTCCTAACGTCCTGGGCATGGAGAACACGGAGCGCAACACGACGCGCACTCTGGGACGCAGCGGCATCCAGGTCAGCGCCCTCGGGTTCGGCTGCTGGGCCATCGGCGGGGAGTGGTGGTCCGCCGACGGGCAGCCGCTGGGCTGGGGCAAGGTCGACGACGAGGAGTCCGTACGGGCCGTCCGGCGCGCCCTCGACCTGGGCGTCACCTTCTTCGACACGGCGGACAACTACGGTACGGGGCACAGTGAGCGGCTGCTCGGCCGTGCGCTCGGCAAGCGCCGGGACGACGTCGTCATCGCCACCAAGTGGGGCAACCTCTTCGACGAGCGCACCCGGACCGCCGACGGGCGCGACGACTCACCGGCCCACGCGCGCCGCGCGCTGACCGCGTCCCTCGAACGCCTCGGCACCGACCACATCGACCTCTACCAGTTCCACATCAACGACGGCGACCCCGAGCGGGCGGCCGAACTCCGTGACCTCTGCGAGGAGTTCGTACGCGAGGGGCTCATCCGCGCGTACGGCTGGAGCACCGACGACGCCGAGCGCGCGGCCGTGTTCGCCGAGGGCCCGCACTGCACGGCCGTGCAGCACGCGCTGAACCTGATGCAGGACGCGCCCGACGTCGTCGCGCTGTGCGAGAAGCTGAACCTCGCCAGCGTCAACCGCAGTCCGCTCGCCATGGGGCTGCTGACCGGCAAGCACATGGCGGGCAGGCCGCTGGAGGCCGGCGACATCCGCAGTGCGCCGCCCACCTGGCTGCCGGGGTTCACCAGGGGCCGTGGCGCGGACCGGGACTGGCTGGACCGCGTCGAGTCGCTGCGGGACGTCCTGACCAGCGAGGGCCGTACGCTCACCCAGGGCGCCCTCGCCTGGCTGTGGGCCCGCAGCCCGCGCACCGTGCCGATCCCCGGCTTCCGCTCGGTCGCCCAGGCCGAGGAGAACGCGGGCGCCCTGGAGAAGGGGCCGCTCACCGCGGAGCAGATGGCCGAGGTCGGCCGGATTCTCGGGAGGGAAGCGGCAGCGCGCTGAAGGCGCCGTATGTGGGGCAGTCGTTCCGCGGTCCGGTGCTCACCCCGCGGTCCCGCGCGAGGTCCGCCCCCAGTCCGGGCCGCGGAACGACTGCCACCATCCCCCCTCGGTGTGGCCTGCGGAAGCCTCGTGCTCCAAGTGTGAAGTTCTGGTGGAGGAGTGTTGAGCATAAGCCCGCCACGTGCCGAGATGGGCCGGAGCCCAACATTCCAGTTGTGCAGATTGCGACGGCGACGTTCGCACCGCACTCGCTGGGGCCGTACCGGCCGGTCCCCGGGCAGGTCCTAGCCGCGGCCCACGTACGGCATCGTCGTCGCCAGCACCGTCGCGAACTGCACGTTCGCCTCCAGCGGCAGCTCCGCCATGTGCCGCACCGTGCGCGCCACGTCGGCCACGTCCATGACCGGCTCGGGCGCGAGCTGCCCGTTCGCCTGGAGCACACCCCGCTGCATGCGCTCGGTCATGTCGGTGGCCGCGTTGCCGATGTCGATCTGGCCGACGGCGATGCGGTACGGGCGGCCGTCCAGCGACAGCGACTTGGTGAGGCCGGTCAGGGCGTGCTTGGTCGCCGTGTACGCGACCGAGTGCGGGCGGGGCACGTGCGCGGAGATCGAGCCGTTGTTGATGATCCGGCCGCCGTGGGGGTACCTCCCTGCTCGAGCGTAGCCGAGAGCTTGGGGGAGGGTCCTGCTCCTTCATCTGCCGGTACGCGGCCTGCGCGCACAGGAACGCGCCGCCCAGGTTGGTGTCCACGACGTGCCGCCAGGCCGCGTACTCCAGCTCCTCGACGGGCACGCCGCCCGGGCCGAACGTCCCCGCGTTGTTGAAGAGCAGGTCGAGCCGCCCGAAGCGGTCCCGTACGGCGGTGAAGAGGGCCGATACCTCCTCGGCACGTGAGACGTCGGTACGGACGGGGAGTGCCTCCGGGTGGCCCGCCGCGGTCTCCGCCAGCTTCTCCTCACGGCGGCCGGCGAGCGCCACCGACCAGCCCGTGCGCAGCAGTTCCGCCGCCACGGCACGGCCGATGCCGGAGCCCGCGCCCGTCACGATCGCGATCTTCGTGCGTGTGTGGTTCATGACCTCGCAGCGTAGGCGAGGGCGGCACAGGAGAGGGTCCGGCATACGGAACTCATTCGTCCGCCATCTGACTGTTGTGTACGTGACAGGTTCACGTTGAGGCTGGCCACTCCAATGCCTCGTACAACAACCGTCAGGGGAGGGCCAGATGACATCCGCAGCCCATCAGCCACCGCACACCCCCACGCCGTATGGCTCATCGCGCCACGACCACGAACTCCGTGCCGCCGCACGTCACCTGGGGCGCCGCAGGTTCCTCACCGTCACCGGTGCCGCCGCCGCTCTCGCCTTCGCCGTCAACCTGCCGAGCGCGGGAGTGGCGAGCGCCGCCGAACTCGACGCGGCGCAGATCACCGAGAACCCCTTCACACTCGGCGTGGCCTCCGGAGACCCGCAGCCCGACTCCGTGCTCCTGTGGACACGGCTCGCCCCGAAGCCGTACGAGCCCGACGGCGGACTGCCCGCCGAACGGGTCACCGTGCGCTGGGAGCTGGCCCACGACGAACGATTCAAACGCGTCGTCAGACGGGGCACCGCCACCGCCCACCCCGAGTTCCACCACACCGTGCACGTCGAGACCGACAAGCTGACCCCGGGGCGCGTGTACCACTACCGCTTCCGCGTCGGGCAGTGGATCAGCGAGACGGGCCGTACGCGCACCGCGCCCGGACGCTACGGCCGCACCTCCCCGCTCACCTTCGCGGCCGTCTCCTGCCAGCGGTACGACCAGGGGTACTACACCGCGTACCGGCACCTGGCGGCGGACGACGTCGACGTGGTCTTCCACCTGGGGGACTACCTGTACGAGTACGCCGTCAACGCGACCGGCGGAGCCCGCAACTACACCGACCGCACGCTGCCCGCCCACTTCAACCGAGAGACGGTCACCCTGGAGGACTACCGTCTGCGGTACGCCCTCTACAAGAGCGACCCCGATCTGCAGGCCGCCCACCTCGCGCACCCCTTCGTCGTCACCTGGGACGACCACGAGACCGAGAACAACTACGCGGGCGACAACGACGACGGCGGCAACCCTCCCGAGGAGTTCCTGCTGCGCCGCGCCGCCGCCTACCGCGCGTACTGGGAGAACCAGCCCCTGCGCCGCCCGCAGCGCCCCGACGGCCCCGACATGAGGCTCTACCGCCGCCTCCACTGGGGCCGCCTCGCCCAGTTCGACATCCTCGACACCCGCCAGTACCGCGACGATCAGGCGAACGGCGACGGCTGGCAGGTCCGCACCCCCGAGTCCGAGGACCCCTCGCGCACCCTGACCGGCGCGACCCAGGAACGCTGGCTGCTCGACGGCTGGAAGGGCTCACGGGCCGTGTGGAACGTCGTCCCGCAGCAGGTCACGTTCTCCCAGCGCCGCAACGCCACCGGAGACGTCTACAAGGTGTCCATGGACTCCTGGGACGGCTACCCCGGCTCACGCGAGCGGCTGCTCGCGGGTGCCGAGGCGGCCGGCATAGAGAACCTGATGGTCCTGACCGGTGACGTGCACGTCGGCTACGCCTTCGACATCAAGCGCGACTTCGACGACCGCTCCTCCCGGACGGTCGGCACGGAGATCGTCGCCACGTCCGTCAGCAGCGGCGGCAACGGCTCCGACAAGCCCGCCAACTGGGACACGTACATGACGGCCAACCCGCACATGAAGTTCTACAACGGGCGACGCGGATATGTGACCGTGGCGCTGGAGGAGGACTCCGCGCGGGCCGACTTCAAGGCCCTGCCCGCGGTGACCACTCCGGGCGCGGCGATCACCACGGTCGCCTCGTTCGTGACGGAGGCGGGGGACCCGGGGCTCAAGCCGGCGTAGCCACCGGCTCGTTCTCGTCCTGGCTGCTTTCGCCCGGGTAGCGGACGCCGACGCGGTCCCGTATCGCGTCGAGCGTCCGCATCACGGCGAGGCTGCCCTCCAGGGGCACCAGGGGCGACTCGGTCTCACCGGCCCGCAGGGCCCGCATGACCTCCAGCGCCTCGTGCTTGAGGCTGTTGCGGGGCCCGGCGGACGGGTCGGCGCGGAAGGTCTCGGGCTCACGGCCGTCGCGGTGCAGCACGAAGTGGTCCGGGAAGAAGAAGCCGCTCGGGATGTCGATACGGCCCTGGGAGCCGGTCACCGAGGCCGAGGTGGCCGTACCGCCGACGACGGAACAGTGCACCGAGGCGAGAGCACCGCTCTCCCACGAGAGCAGCGCGGCCGTCTGCAGGTCGACGCCCTCGTCGGAGAGCACCGCCCGCGCGGTCACGTCCGCCGGCTCACCGAGCAGCAACTGCGCGAAGGACACCGGGTAGACACCGAGGTCCAGCAGCGCGCCGCCGCCCTGCAGCGGATCCCGCAGCCGGTGCGAGGGCGGGAACGGGCCCGCGAGCCCGAAGTCGGCCTGCACGGTGCGCACCTCGCCGATCACCCCGTCGCGTACGAGGCCGGCCAGGCGCCGGACCAGCGGATTGCAGTACATCCACATGGCCTCCATCAGGAAGCTCCCGCGCTCCCTCGCCAGCGCGACGAGTTCCCCGGCCTCCCGCGCGTTCAGCGTGAACGCCTTCTCGCACAGCACGTTGCGGCCCGCCTCCAGACACATCCCGGCGGCGGCCCGGTGCGCGGAGTGGGGCGTGGCGACGTACACCACGTCCACGTCCCCGTCCTCGGCGAGGGCGCCCCACCCGCCGTACGCGCGGGGTATCCCGAACCGCTCGGCGAAGGCCCGCGCCGACTCGGGGGACCGCGAGGCCACCGCCACGACCTCCGCGTCCGGCAGGTCCACCAGGTCCGCGGTGAACGCCGCGGCGATCCCCCCGGTCGCCAGAATCCCCCACCGCACCGGCTCGCCGACCATGCCCCACCCCTTGTTCCACGTCGCTGTGTGACGTTCTGTGACCCCGGCCACGCTGTTCGAACTGAGAGCATAGGTGGCGGACCGAACGAAGAGGGAGGGGCACATGCCGGAGCGTGGCCGTACCACGCGGGACCAGGAGGGCCCGGAGGGGCCGGAGGGGCACATACCGAACACGGCGGTCGCCGACCCGGCGGCGGTCGCCGATCCGGCAGCGGTCGCCGATCCGATGCCCGGCACAGCAGGGACCGGACCCGACAGGAGCGCCCTTCGCCGTACCGGTCTCCTCGTCACCCTCGTCCTCGGCGGCCTCACCGCCACGCCCCCGCTGGCGATGGACATGTACCTCCCGGCCCTGCCGGAGGTCACGCGGTCCCTGCACGCCCCCGCCGCGACCGTCCAGCTCACCCTCACCGCCTGCCTGGCGGGCATGGCGCTCGGCCAGCTGGTCGTCGGGCCGATGAGCGACCGCTGGGGGCGCAGGCGGCCGCTCCTCGCCGGTATGGCGGTGTACGTCGTCGCCACCGTGCTGTGCGCCCTCGCGCCCACGGTGGAGACCCTGGTGGCCTTCCGTCTCCTCCAGGGCCTCGCGGGATCGGCCGGGATCGTGATCGCCCGGGCCGTCGTCCGCGACCTGTACGACGGTGTCGCGATGGCCCGCTTCTTCTCCACCCTGATGCTGGTCGGCGGAGTCGCCCCGATCCTCGCGCCGCTGATCGGCGGGCAGGTCCTGCGGGTCACGGACTGGCGGGGCGTGTTCGTCGTCCTCGCCGCCCTCGGGGTCGCGCTGACGGCGTTCGTCTGGTGGCGGCTCCCCGAGACGCTCGCGCCGACCGAACGGCACGTGGGAGGGGTGGGCGAGGCCCTGCGCGCGATGCGCGGGCTGCTGGCCGACCGGGTGTTCACCGGGTACCTGGCCGCGGGCGGCTTCGCGTTCGCCGCGCTGTTCGCGTACATCAGCGCCTCCCCGTTCGTGGTCCAGGAGATCTACGGCGCCTCCCCGCAGACGTTCAGCCTGCTCTTCGGCGTCAACTCGGTCGGCCTGGTCTTCGTGGGGCAGATCAACGGCAAGGTGCTGGTCGGCCGTGTCCGTATGGAGAACGTGCTGGCGGTGGGGCTTGCCGTGGTGACGGTGTCCGCGACGGCGCTGCTGCTGATGTCGCTGGGGGTCTTCGGCGAGGTGGGGCTCGTGCCCGTCGCCGCGGCCCTGTTCGTGCTGATGTCCGCGATGGGTGTCACCCTCCCCAACACGCAGGCGCTCGCCCTGATGCGGGTACGGCACGCGGCCGGTTCGGCGTCCGCGCTGCTCGGCACGTCGTCGTTCCTGATCGGTGCGATCGCCTCTCCGCTGGTCGGTGTCGCCGGGGAGGACACCGCCGTCCCGATGGCCGTCGTCCAGCTGGCCTCGGCGCTGGTGGCCGCGGTCTGCTTCCTGGCACTGTGCCGGCCCCGGACCGGACGAGCGGCCGAGAGCGAGAGCCTGGGAGAGGAACGCTGAGCGCCGCGCGCCTGCGTACCGGTACCCCGGAACGGGCCGGGCTCGACCCCGGCCCCCTGCGCCATCTCGTCCAGGAGATCCGGGCCCGTACGGAGGGGGGCGCGGGGGAGC
>NZ_VJZE01000346.1 GCF_009377205.1 Streptomyces phyllanthi | reverse complement strand
GTATAAGAGACAGGTTCTGGGGGCCGGGGTTCTGGGTGCTCATGACGGTTCTCCGTTCCAGAGGATGAAAGCGGGCCCATGGCAGGGCCGAGCCACCAGCAGAGCGGCACTCACCACTGGAAGCTCAACCAGAGGAGCACAGCACTGAAAGCACTGTCAAACACATTGACAGATTTGACCAGCGCTGTAGGTTGTTTACCGTTCACTCCCTCCCGAGAGGCTCAGGAACCCGCCATGCCCCAGCCGCCATCCGCGCAGGTGACCGCTGCGGAGATCTCCCGCATCGCCGGAGTCACGCGCGCCACCGTCAGCAACTGGCGGCGTCGGCACGACAACTTCCCGGCCCCGTCCGGTGGCACGGAGAGCAGCCCGCTGTACGACCTGGAGGCGGTTCGCTCCTGGCTCGGCTCGCGCGGGCACACCTCTGCGGCGAACCCCACGGAGGAACTGCGCACGACGCTCCGTCTGCGCGCGCAGAACAATTCCGGCTCGGGAGGCAGTACCACCGACCTGCTGTCCCTAGTCCTCGCGGCGACGCGTCGGAAACCGGAGGAGCTCAAGGCACTCCTGGATCTGCCGGACGGGGACCTGGCCGACCGTGCCGCCCGGGCTGCGACGGACCTCGCCGACGCGGTACCGGGCGCGCGGCCGGTCCACTTCACGGCTGCCGACGCGCCGGTGCTGCGGGCTCTGTTCCTCTGCGTCCGGGACGAGGGTGGTCAGGCCGCGTTGAGCGCGCTCGCCGAGCGGGAACTGGAGGACAGCGCCGCGAGCGGGACGTACCAGACCCCCGCGCCGCTGGCGGACCTCGCCGCCCGCCTGATCCCCGGCACACCGACCAGCGTCCTCGACCCGGCCTGCGGCAGCGGCGCCCTGCTGGCGGCCACAGCCCGCCGCAAGTCAAGCGAGCTGTACGGCCAGGACACCCTTCCCGTCCAGGCACAGCGCAGCGCGGTCGGCCTCATGATCACCGCACCGGAGGCCGAGGTCACGGTGCGCACCGGCGACAGCCTCCGCGTGGATGCCTTCCCTGACCTCACCGTCGACGCGGTGCTGTGCAACCCGCCGTACGGCGACCGGGACTGGGGTCATGACGAGCTGGCATACGACCCCCGCTGGGCGTACGGCGTGCCGGCGCGCGCGGAGTCGGAGCTGGCGTGGGTGCAGCATGCCCTGGCCCATCTCAGACCAGGCGGTCACGCGGTCCTGATCCTGCCGCCCGCCACCGCGGGTCGCGCGTCGGGGCGTCGCGTACGGAGGGAGCTTGTACGCAGCGGTGCTCTGCGCGCTGTGGTGGGGCTGCCTGCTGGAGCAGCGCCGCCACTGCATGTGGCGTTGCAGATCTGGGTGCTCCAGCGACCCGAACCAGGCGGGGCAGAGCGGAAGTCGGTTCTGTTCGTGGACACGGCGACGGGTTCGGATCGCGGGTCGATGTCGACGTCTGTGTCGGCATCGGTTTCAGGGACGCGGCCGAAGGGCGGCAGCCGCCCGGCCCCGCTGGACTGGGCCGGGGTCGAAAATCTGGCGGTGACGGCCTGGGAAGCGTTCGTCCGCGATCCGGACGGGTTCACGGATGAGCCGGGCAGGGCGCGTGCGGTGCCTGTGGTCGACCTCCTGGACGACATGGCCGACCTGGCACCGGCCCGCCACGTCCGCGTCACGCGGTCGGACATCGCTCCGGAGGAACTGGCAGCGGACCTGGACGCGGCGAGGGCCGATCTCCTTCGGTCCACTCGGTCACTCGCTCGCGCGGCGCGTGACAGCGACTGCACGGCTGCGGGCGCGTCGGCGGCGGAGTGGCGTACGGCGACGGCGTCCGACCTGGCTCGGGGCGGTGCGCTGGCGGTGCTGCGGACGTCGCCGGACACGGTGCCCGGTGGAGCGGGAGGTGCCCACGGCTCTGAGGCTGCCCGTGCGGTCCTGACCGCCGCGGACATCGAGCGGGGTACGGGTCCGACGGGCGATGCGGCCGAGCTGCGGGACAGTGCCGCGCCGCTCATCGCCGAAGGGGACGTCCTCGTACGGGCGGTCGCGGGCGGAGAGGGCCCCATGGCCAGGGTCGCCGGGGAGGGGGACACCGGTGCTCTGCTCGGCCCTCATGTCCATCTCCTCCGGCCCGATCCGACGCGCCTCGACGCGTGGTGCCTGGCCGGTTTCCTGGGCTCCGAGGACAACATCGCGGGCGCGTCGACGGGGAGCACGGTGTTGCAGGTGAGTCCGGGACGGTTGCGCGTACCGCTGCTGCCGCTCGCTGTGCAGCGGCAGTACGGGGAGGCGTTCCGGCGGGTGCATGAGCTTCGGGCGGAGGCCCGTCGCGCAGTACTGCTGGCGGAGGAGACGGCGAGGCTGTTGGCGGCAGGTCTTACAGGTGGCCAGTTGCTCCCGTCTGCGGAGAGCGGCGAAGGCGTCCAGGGCGGCAATTCGCACCCATAGGCATACAGCACTTCACAGATCGACCACACTGGTCCGCACCCGGCGCGGCCGTTCGGGACACGGTACGGCGTGATGGCGGGACGGTACGGAAGGAACTCGGGGAATCTCTTGAACAGCAGCAAGCACACGGAGTTGGCGAACCACGCGTGGTCCGTCGCCGACCTCCTGCGGGGGGACTACAAGCAGTCCGACTACGGCAAGGTCATCCTGCCGTTCACCGTGCTTCGGCGGTTGGAGTGCGTGCTGGAGCCGACCCGCGAGAAGGTCGCGGAGATCGCGGAGCAGCACAAGGACAGCGGCATCGACCCGGACCGCTTCCTGCGGCGGGCCTCGGGCCACTCCTTCTACAACAAGTCCAGCCTGACCCTGAAGAAGATCGCGGCAGACCCGCAGAACGCCGCGCAGAACCTCCAGGTGTACGTGGGGGCGTTCTCCGACAACGCGCGGGGCGTGCTGGACCGCTTCGAGTTCGCGCAGCAGATCAAGCGGCTGGACGGCGCGGGGCTTCTCTACCAGGTCATCGGCAAGTTCACGGATCTGGACCTGCGTCCCGAGGTCGTGCCCAACCACAACATGGGCTACATCTTCGAGGAGCTGATCCGCCGCTTCGCCGAGCAGTCCAACGAGACGGCCGGTGAGCACTTCACACCGCGTGAGGTCATCCAGCTGATGGTGCGGCTGCTGGTCGCCCCGGACGGTGACGCGCTCCAGCTTCCCGGTACGGTGCGCACCGTCCTCGACCCGGCCTGCGGCACGGGCGGGATGCTCTCCGCGATGGACGACCTCATCACCGAGCTCAACCCGGACGCCACGGTGGAGGTGTACGGGCAGGAACTCAACCCCGAGTCGTGGGCGATCTGCCGGTCCGACCTCATGATCAAGGGCCAGAACCCGGAGAACATCGCCTTCGGCAACTCCTTCTCCGACGACGGGCACGCGCGTAAGTCCTTCGACTACATGCTGGCGAACCCGCCGTTCGGCGTGGAGTGGAAGAAGGTCAAGGAGGAGGTCGAGGCCGAGCACAAGTCGCTGGGCGAGGCCGGCCGCTTCGGGGCGGGTCTGCCGCGCATCAACGACGGGTCGCTGCTGTTCCTTCAGCACATGATCTCGAAGATGAAGCCGGTGGACGTGAACGGCGGGGGCGGCTCACGGCTGGCGATCGTCTTCAACGGTTCGCCGTTGTTCACGGGTGCGGCAGGTTCGGGTGAGTCGGAGATCCGCCGCTGGATCCTGGAGAACGACTGGTTGGAGGGCATCGTGGCCCTGCCGGACCAGCTCTTCTACAACACTGGCATCTCCACTTACTTCTGGATCCTGACTAACCGGAAGAACCCGGACCACAAGGGCAAGGTCGTACTCCTCGACGCCCGCGACCAGTGGCAGAAGATGCGGAAGTCGCTGGGCGACAAGCGCAAGGAGCTGGGCAAGGACCACATCGCGACGGTGGTCAAGCTTTACGGCGAGGCGCTGGCCGTGGCGGGGGATGCGGAGCATCCGCTGCACGGGAAGGTGAAGGTCTTCTCCAACGAGGACTTCGGGTACCAGCGGATCACGGTCGAGCGGCCATTGAAGCTGCGGTTCGAGGTGACGGAGGAGACGCTGGCGGCGCTGGAGGCGTCCAAGGCGATCCAGAAGCTGCCGCAGGTTTCCGTCATGTTCGACGCCTTCGAGTCGATGGAGGTCACGAGCTGGGCCACCAAGCAGGAGGCTTGGCTGGCTCTGAAGGACGCAGTGGTGCAAGCCGGCGGGACGTGGCCGACGGGCGCGCCGTTCAACAAGGCGTTGCGCGACGCGATCGGTGTGCGGGACCCGGAGGGCGAAGTTCAGCTCATTAAGGGACAGCCCGAGCCAGACACCGAGCATCGGGACTACGAGAATGTGCCGATGGGTGAGGATGTAGAGGAGTACCTGAAGCGGGAGGTCCACCCGCACGTGCAGGATGCGTGGATCGACCACAGCAAGACGAAGATCGGGTACGAGATTCCGTTCACGCGGCATTTCTACGCATACCAACCGCCGCGGCCGCTGGCAGAGATCGACGCAGAGCTGAAGCAGCTGGAGTCGCAGATCCAGCAGCTGTTGGGGGTGATCGCCCAGTGAGCACTTGGCGCAGCCTCCGCCTCAAGGACCTCTGCATCGACGCAGGCCAGTATGGCCTCAACGTGTCGGCTGAGACATACTCGCACTCAGGAGTACGACTCCTGCGCACGACAGACATCAGTAGCGGCACTTTGACACCCGAAGATTCGGGGGTTTTTATCGACTCTGCCCCCGAGGGTCGGTTCACCCTTGACACAGGGGACCTACTCCTTTCTCGCAGCGGAACGCCGCCCGGGCAGTCATACCTTGTTCGCTCAGCAGATGCTGGCATGACGTTTGCGGGCTATCTAGTCCGGTTCCGCCCTCGACCGGACACGGATCCCCGATTCCTCGCCTACGTTGCCCGCAGCACTCCCTTTCAGCACACGATCCAGGCGGAGGCAGTATCCTCAACCATCCAAAACTTCAACGCAGAACGCTACGCAAACATCCGTTTCGAGGCTCCAGAACTCGCACAGCAGCGCCGCATCGCCGACTTCTTGGACGCGGAGACCGCCAGAATTGGGCAGATCGAACGTTTGGCAAGCCGGGCTGGCCAGCTCGCTCTGGACCGCCGTACGGCGGTGATCGATGCCGAGCTTGGAAGTGTTCCCGACTCGCACGTGGTACCGGTTACCAGAACTTGCGCAGTGGTGCTGGATTGCGTCAACAAAACTGCACCCCTCGCGACTGAGAACACACCTTATCGAATGATTCGCACTTCCAACGTGCGAATGGGGCGAGTGGACGCAGAGAACACCTATCGGGTCACGGAGGATATCTTTCGGCAGTGGAATCGTCGCGGCGCTCCACAGGTCGGCGACTTGCTCTTCACACGCCAAGCTCCCGTTGGCGAGGCAGGAATCCTGACTTCCAACGCGCCGGTATTCCTTGGCCAGCAGGTCATGCTTTACCGGCCAAACCGCCAGCGCATTACCTCAGAATTTCTCCTGTACAACTTCCTTAGCTCCTTCATGAAGGAGCAATTTATGCGCGCCAGCGACGGAGCAGCACACACGCACATGCGGGTACACGATTGCCTAAAACTTCGCGTCTATTGCCCATCCGTTGAGGAGCAATATTCGATCGCGGATAGGGTACGTCAAGCGTTGCAGCACTCCGATACTTTGCGCGTAGCAACCAAACGGCAAGTTGCTCTACTGGCCGAACGCCGCCAAGCCGTCATCACCGCCGCCGTAACCGGCCAGTTCGACGTAACCACCGCCAGCGGCCGCAACGTAACCGAAGGAATCGCCGTATGAGCCCCGTGCACGACGAGTCCTCCTTCGGCTCCGCCATCGTCGCCGTCCTCTGCGAACGCGGCTGGCGAGAGGCGAACCCCGAGGACTACCACCCCGACCTCGGGCTCGACACCAATGAGCTCTACACCTTCATCGGCGCGACCCAGCCCGACGAGTGGAACGACCTGCTCACCGTGTACGGCGGCAACCCCAACGAGGCCCAGCGCGGCTTCGCGCAGCGCCTCGACCGGGCCATCGCCGATGACGGACTGCTCCACGTCCTCCGGAACGGCGTCAAGGACCGCGGTGTGCGGCTCCGCGTCGCCTACTTCAAGCCCAACCTCATCTCCGCCGACTCCGTCCTCGACGGCTACCGGGCCAACCGCCTCACCGTCGTCCGTGAGCTCCCCTACGCCACCAAGCAGGCCGACTGGGGTCACCGTCTCGACCTCACCCTGTTCCTCAACGGCATCCCGGTCGCCACGGCCGAGTTGAAGAACCCGCTCACCGGGCAGGGCGTGGAGCAGGCCAAGGAGCAGTACCGGACGGACCGAGACCCGACCGAGCTGATCTTCACGCGGCGCGTCATCGCGAACTTCGCCGTCGACCCGGACCTGGTATTCGTCACCACGCAACTGCGCGGCAAGAGCACCCGATTCCTGCCCTTCAACACCGGCTCGAACGGCCCCGGCCAGCCTGGCGGGGCCGGGAACCCGGCGCCCACGGCCCACGGCACGTACGCCACGTCCTACCTTTGGGAACAGGTCTGGCAACGCGACAACTGGCTCGACCTCCTCCAGCGCTTCGTGCACCAGCAGAAGCACAAGACGCCTGGCGGCGGCACCACCAAGTCGACGATCTTCCCGCGCTTCCACCAGTGGGACGTGGTACGGAAGCTCACCGCGCACGCATCCGTCCACGGCGCCGGCCAAAACTACCTGGTCATGGCCTCCGCCGGCTCCGGCAAGTCGAACACCATCGGCTGGCTGGCCCACCGCCTCAGCGACCTGCACGCCCGCACCGATCCGCACGTTCTGAGGCCCGACGCCCTGGCCGACGGCCGCATCAAGCCGGGCGAGCCCGTCTTCGACAAGGTCATCGTCATCACTGACCGCCGCGCGCTGGACGCCCAGCTCTCGGCGACCGTCGGCAGCTTCTCGCAGACGGACGGCCTGGTCGTGAAGGTCGACGAGAAGCACGGGGCGAAGAGCGAGCAACTCGCCCGTGCCCTCTCCCGGGACACCGGCAAGATCGTCACCGTCACCCTGCACTCGTTCCCTGCGCTGCTGGACTACATCAAGCGCAACCCCACTGAGATCAAGGGCACCCGCTTCGCCATCATCGTGGACGAGGCGCACTCCTCGCAGTCCGGCGACGCGGCCACCGCCGTGAAGTCCGCCCTGCGCGACCTCGGCCTGGACGCGGACTCGGACGACGAAGGCGCGACCACCGTCACGGTGGACGAACAGCTGAAGGCCAAGGCGGTGGCGCGCTCCCGTGCCGCCAACCTCTCCTATTTCGCCTTCACCGCCACACCCAAGTCCAAGACGCTCGAACTCTTCGGCACGGAAGGCGTGGAGAACGGCAAGACCGTCTACCGCCCCTTCCACACCTACTCCATGCGCCAGGCCATCGAGGAAGGCTTCATCCTCGACCCGCTGCGCAACTACGTCACCTACAACACCTACTGGAAGCTCGCGAACCTCAACCGCGACGAGAAGCAGGTCGACCCCTCCAAGGCGAACAGCCTGCTCGCCCGGTTCGCGCTCATGCACGAGCACACGGTGTCCCAGCACGCCCAGGTGATCGTCGAGCACTTCGTCGCCCACAGCCGCGGCCGACTCGGCGGACGTGCCAAGGCAATGGTGGTCACGGCCTCCCGGCACTCCGCCGTGCAGATGGCCCGTGCCATCCGCAGTTACATCGCCGACCGCGAGTACGACACCAAGTACCCGGACCTCGGTGTCCTGGTCGCCTTCTCCGGGTCCCTCACCATCGACGGCGAGGAGACCACCGAGAGCAAGGAGAACGGCGGCCTATCGGAGAGCGCGCTGCCGAAGGCCTTCGGCTACACCCGCGCCGACGACAAGGCCGCGAAGGCCGGCGGCAAGGGGCAGCAGGAGTACCGGATCCTCGTCGTCGCCGAGAAGTACCAGACCGGCTTCGACCAGCCGCTCCTCACGACGATGTACGTCAACAAGACGCTGACCGGCATCGCCGCCGTGCAGACCCTCTCCCGCCTCAACCGCACCGCCGAACGCAAGTCCCAGGCCGACCTCGCCGTCCTGGACTTCGTCAACGACGCCGAGGACATACAGGACGCCTTCCGCCCGTACTTCGAGGAGGCGCACACCCTGCCCTCCGACCCCAACCTCCTGTACACGGCCCAGAGCCGCGTCATGTCCGCACCGGTCATCTCGGAGCAGGACATGGACGAGTTCGTCGCCGCGTACATCGAGGCGGAGAAGAAGGCGGGCGGCTCCCAGTCCAAGTGGGAGAAGCTGCACGCCGAGCTGTACCGGCTCCTGTCACCTGCCGTCGTCCGCTTCACCCACCTTCTGGAGAGCGACGAGGAGGACGACGTCGAGGCCGCCGAGGAGTTCCGCGCGAACCTCAACGACTACGTCCGCAAGTACGGCTTCCTCGCGCAGATCGTCCCGTACCAGGACGCCGAGCTGGAACGGCTGTACCTCTACGGCCGCCACCTGCTCAACCGGCTCCCCCGCCTGGCCGACGGCGGTGTCGACATAGGTGAGGTCGACCTCAGTCACCTGCGCGTCGAGAAGACCGGCGAGCACGATGTTTCCCTCAACCCCGAGGGCCCCGCCGAGCTCAGGGGATTCGGCGACGGCGTCGGCGGCGGGCAGGACCCCGAGAAGTCCCTGCTGTCCGAACTGATCGACAAGTTCAACGCGAAGTTCGGCACGGAGTTCACCGAGGAGGACGTCCTCCCGGCCTTCAACGCCACCAAGGAGGACCCGAAGGTCCGGGCCGCCGCCCTCGTCAACGACGAGGAGAACTTCGGCATCGTCTTCGACAAGAAGTTCGAGGAGAACATGATGGACCATGTCTCCACCATCGACACCCTCGGGAAGCGGTACTTCGGTGCGGACCGGGACTTCAAGTCCAACCTCGACCGCAGCGCCCGCCGCGCGGCGTGGCGGATGATCCGCAGCGAGGAGGGTCTGGACGACGTGTGACCCACTCAGGGCCCGGTTCCATCCCGGGCCCTGAACGTCGTATGTCGCTCCCTCAGCGGCCAGAGGCCAGGGCCACGAAACCGGCCCATGCCTCGGCCCCGACGGCCAGCGTGGGTCCGGCGGGACGCTTGGAGTCCCGGACGAGGACGGTTCCGGGAGCTGCGGCAACCTCAAGGCACTGGCCGCCCTCAGCACCGCTGTAACTGCTCTTGAACCAGGCCAGTTCGGTCACGACCGACTCGCTTCCTGCCACGTTCATAGTTCTCCCAGCAACTTCGCGATGTAATCCAGGCTCTCGCGTGGAGGGAGAGCCTGACTTCGGATAATCCCATAGCGGGCCGCAGCAAGACTCGTCTCGTCCCGCTCTGTCAGAAGGTGGCTCCGGCCCTGGACCTCCGCATACACGAACTGCTCCCCGTCCTTGCGGGTGATCACCGTGAACGGTCCATCGACACCCGCGTTGTCCTCACGGTCGAGCGGCATGACTTGGAGCTCCACGTTTCGCTTGTCTCCCATCAGGAGCAGATGCTCAAGTTGCCCCCGGAGCACCGCTTTCCCGCCGAGTTGCCTGCACAGTAGGGACTCCTCCATGACGAAGCTCAGCAACGGTGCGGGCCAGCGGTTGAAGATTTCCTGCCGTGCCAGACGTGCTGCGACGCGGAGCTCGATGGTCTCCTCATCCAACAACGGGCGACGCATCGCGAGGATTGCACGCATGTACTCCTCGGTCTGCAGAAGCCCGTTGACCACAAGGGTGTCGTACGCACAGAGCGCAACAGCCTCCGCCTCAAGACGCGCCATGCTCCGGAAGAACGCCGGGTACTGAGCACGCGCGATCTCTTCCTTCAGTGCCGTCAGCACACCTCCCGCGTCCAGCACCTCGTCCGCCTGGTCGATGAACCCTGGCTGAGGAGTGCGCCGCCCCTGCTCCAGCGATGCCACCGTGTCCGCCGAGTAACCAACCCGCTTACCGAACTCCACCCGGTCCAAGCCGGATCGGAGTCTGAGTGCCTTCACCTGCCGCCCGAAGGCAACCACCAGCCC
>NZ_VJZE01000345.1 GCF_009377205.1 Streptomyces phyllanthi | reverse complement strand
AGAGACAGCCCGGACGGCCCTCCGTCCGGAGGATGGCCGACCATGAACAGCATCGAGTTCCTGCACTACCCGCGTCCCGAGGGCGCCGGTGACCTTCTGTGGGGCTTTCGCATCGATGGCGCGGACCTTCGCGTGCACGCCGCCCACGCGACCCGCGCCCTGTGGCGCCGGGAGTGCGAGGTGGAGTCCCCGGAGGAGGAGGGGCGCTTCCTGCGCGCCCAGCACGACGGGCTGGGTACGGATGAAGTCGGCGACCCCGTACGCCACTTCCTCGGGGATCCGGCCCCGGAGTTCGCCGGTTCCGTCAGGGGTGCCGTCCCGGTGCTCGGCTGTTCCTGCGGCCTCTGGGGCTGCTGGCCGCTGCGGACGCTCATCACCGTCACCCCGGCGGCCGTCACCTGGTCGTCCTTCCGGCAGCCCTACCGTGAGCAGTGGGGTGAACTCCCCATGGGGCCGTACGTCTTCACGCGCACGCTCTACGAGGCCGCGCTCGCCGAACCGGTCCTGCTGGCCGAGGATCCGCTGGGCCCGGCCATCCTGCCGGAATGACCGGTTCCGTACTGTGCCGAAACTGTGATCCGGACTTGAACTACTCATGAGTATCCCAAGGTTGACAGCGCTTTCCGGGGTGATCGACGATGTGCGCACGCTGTGGCTCAAGTGACCAGTGAGCACGGCGTTCCTCCAACCACCTCCACCCTGGCGCGGCCCGGCGGCTGCTTCGTGCTGCCCGCCCGCTGCCGTGCGCCATGGGTCCCGCCATTCAAGATGGGATCTGCATGTCCATAGCGAGACGTGTCACCGTGAGCCGCCTGCTGGGGACAGGTGCCGCCGCGCTGGCCCTCACCGCCGTCACGACCGGAGCCGCCTGGGCGACCGGGGCGCCCGGCGGCGACGGCTGGGGCAGCAAGACGTACGCGCCCGGCAAGGGCGCGGGCACGGTGACCGAGACCGATCGCTGCCAGTTCTCCCTCGACGGGACGAACTTCCACGACTCGGTCAAGGTCGACGACCAGAACCTCAAGCCCACCGACGACGGCAAGGTCCACATCAAGGTCCGCACCGCCGGTGACGCCACCACCTGCACGGCCTCGCTCGCCTCGTATCTGGCCCACGGCCCGACGTTCGCGACCTCCGGCGTGCAGGTCTTCGTCGACTTCGACACGGTCACGGTCAAGCCCGGCCAGACCGACTCGCTGGACATCTCGGTGCCCGACGCGGGCTGCTACGCGCAGATCGACCTGTACCGCGGGGCCGTGAAGTTCGACGGCAGGCCGGACGCGAACGACGGCTTCGAACACGGTGACCTGCCCAAGGGCCCGGACCGCCCGGTCATCAAGGACAAGCTGATCGCGGCCTGGAACGGCGGTACGAAGGACTGCACGCCCGCGGACAACCCGCCGCCGGCCGAGAACCCGCCGCCGTCCTCCACGACCCCGACGCCGACGCCCTCCTCCAAGACCCCGGGCAAGGAGACGCCGTCGGAGCCGGACGAGCCGAAGACCGGGACCTCGACGACCCCGGCCGGGCCCACCCCGAACGGCGGCACGTCCACCCCGCCCGGTGACCTCGCGGAGACCGGTGGCGGCAACACGATCCCGATCGCCGTCGGCGCGGCCGCGCTCCTCGCGGCGGGCGGAGGCATCTTCGTGGTGACGCGCCGCCGTGCGGCGGCGGGGAACCGCTCCTGACGCGTCGTCTGCCCGTGACCGAGGCCCCGGCGCTCCTGTACCAGGGGGCGCCGGGGCCTCGGCGTGTCCTTCGGTCCGCCTTCAATCCGCCTTCAATCCGCCTTCGGTCCGCCTTCGGGTCCTGTGGCGTGGGTCACGATTAATCAAGTTTGAGTAGGGTGTGAGGGAGGCATATCCTCAGTCGTCAGGCGAGTAGTCAAACTTGATGAATGTGAGAGCGGCTGAGAGGAGCCCGTATGACCCACCTGCCCGACACCGGATACGTCCCCACCGACGAGGACCGCGCGAGCCTGGACGCCTGGTTCGCGGAGTACGACGCGGCGAGCGCGAAGCGCGACATCGAGCGCATGGCCGACATGGCGGTGTTCCCGCTCAACCTCGTGAGCGACGACTCGGCGGGCGACGGCCGTGCGGCGCAGTGGGACCGCGAGCGGTTCGTCGCCACGATGACGGGGGTGATGGGGGAGGGCGGCGAGGACATCTCGTTCGAGTCCACGCGTACGCCGGTCTTCCTGTCGCCCGCCATGGCCGTGGTCTTCACCGACTCGGTGATGACGACGGCCGGACACACCCAGCAGCTCCGGTACGCCGACATCCTGGTCCGGCGGGGCGGGACGTGGGCGTTCCAGACGATGCTGCAGAGCGGCTGGGGCGACAACCTGTAGTCCGGGGTGAGCAACGGCCCGATCCCGTACGTACTCCTGTAAAGAGCTCTTGGAGACGTACGACCGACACGGAGACGGCACGTGCTGAGGAAGCAGCGACTGGTGCGCGGGGCCGTGGCCGTGGCGGGGCTGGCGGCCCTGTCACTGGTCGCGGGCTGCGGTGGCGGGGACGACACGGGGACGGGCGGAAAGCCGTCCAGGACGCCGGAGGCGTCGAACGCCGCCGTGGTGGCCCCGGCGAAGGTCGAGGTGATCGCGTCCCTCACCGGGTGCGAGGTGAAGATCCGTACCGAGGCGGACGAACTCCGCGAGGGCGTGTGCAAGACCGACGAGGGCAACTACCTCATCACGACCTTCCCCGAGGAGAAGTTCAAGCTGACCTGGCTGGACTCCGCGTCCATCTACGGAGGCAAGTACCTCGTCGGGCCGCGCTGGGCCATCGGCACCGCCGAGCCCGAGCTGCTGACGTCGCTGCGGAAGAAGGTCGGCGGCACGATCCAGGACCTGGGCGGCTCGAAGGGGGCTCCGAACCTCCCGTAGCCGCCGGGTGGTCACAACTCCTTGAGCGCGTCCAGCGTGATGTCGACGTCGATGTCGTAGGGCGTGGTGAGCTGGAGCTTGTCGTGGTGGATGCCGGTCAGGGCGTAGTTCTTGTTCACCGGGTCGATCTCGTAGACACGTACCACCGGGTGTTGATTGCCCTCAGCCATCTCGACCAGCCAGAAGTGCGGGATGCCCGCGGCGGCGTACTTGAGGGGCTTGGTGTCGTAGTCGCGGGCTTCGGAGTCGGGGGAGACGACCTCGACGGCGAGCACCACGTCCTCGGCCAGGAACCGCGTCTGCTCCAGACCGGTGACGGCTTCCGCACGGACGACGCTGACATCGGGTTCGGGGCCGTTGCGGCGGTCCAGGACCACCGTCATTTCGCGAACGACCTTCACGCCCCCGGGGGCAGTGCGGCGCAGGCCGGTGACCAGAAGGTCGATCATGCGGCTGTGGAAGATCCGCTGCGGACTCACGAAGACCAGGCTCCCGTCGATCAACTCGGTGTGCGGCGGGAGGTCGGGCAGCGTGAACAGGTGGTCCACGGTGTATCCGTCGTGCGGTGGTACGGGCCAACGGGTGCCGGGCGTGTCGCCGGGCGCGTCGGCGGGCTCGGGGGTCGGCTCGGCGATCGGCTCGGCGGTCATGGTGATTCCTCCCATGGGCGGGATTCTCGGCCTGCACATCAACCGTAGCCGCCGGAATCCGCCGACGTCATCACAAAGGGTGACCGGCGTGACGTGCCGGGCCGGGCCGGCCACTGTGCCCGGAGGCGGGCTCAGCCCTTCACGGCCGAGCTCGCCACCCCCTGCACGAACCAGCGCTGGAAGAAGGCGAAGACCACCAGGACCGGGAGCACCAGGAGTACGCCGAAGGCCAGGATCTGGCCCCAGTCCGGGGGCTGCTGGCCCTGGAAGACGCTCATCTCCAGGGGAAGGGGGCGTACCGAGGGGTCGGAGACCATCAGGACCGGCCAGAGGAACGAGCCCCACTGGGTGAGGAACGTCAGGATCGCCACCGAGGCGAACACCGGCTTCGACATCGGGATGATGATCGCGAAGAAGGTGCGCCACGGACCCGCCCCGTCCAGCCGGGCCGCCTCCTCGATGCTCGGAGGGATCGTGCGGAAGAACGTGTGGAACTGGTAGACGGCGAAGGCGTTGGCGATGAAGGGGACCGCCTGGATGAAGAGGGTGTTGCGCTGGTCGTTGAGCATGTAGAAGAGCGGCACCGCCACCGACTCGAACGGGACCAGCATCAGCAGGAGGACCAGGGTGAAGACGGCCTCCCTGCCCCGCCACTTCAGCCGGGAAAGCCCGTACGCCGCCATCGAGTTGACGAACAGGCCGCCTGTCACGACCACGAACGCCAGCAGCAGTGAGACGCCCATGAACTGCCAGAAGTAGCCGGTGCTGTCCGAGTTCAGGTTGTCCAGGACCGCGGAGTAGTTGTCGAAGGACAGGTTGGTCGGGAGGAACCCGGACAGGCCGTTCAGGACCTCGTCGGACGGCTTGAGGCTGCCGAGGAGCAGGTACAGGACGGGGAGGGCGAAGACGAACGCCAGGACGGAGAGGACCACGTAGTCGAGCGCACGGCGCAGCGGCGTACGGGTCAGGCCGGTGCGCGTGCCCGTGCTCGCGCCCATGTTCGTGCTCGTGCTCGTGTTCGTGCTCATGATCAGTCCTCGTTGTCGGTGCGGACGACGCGGCGCTGGACGAGGGTCAGGACCACGACGATCAGGAAGAAGACGACCGTGATCGCGGACGCCTGGCCGATGTTGTTCTGGTCGAAGGCGGTGGTGACGGCCTGGTACATCACGGTGCGGGTGGCGTCCTCGTCCAGGCCGCCGCCGCGGATCAGGACGTACACCTGGTCGAAGACCCGGAACGACAGCACCGACGTGAGCAGCGCGACGAACACGAGGGTGCCCCGGATGCCGGGCAGCGTGACATGGCGGAACTGCTGCCAGCGGGAGGCCCGGTCGAGCTGGGCGGCCTCGTACAGCTCCGTGGGGATCTGCTGGAGGCCGGCGAGCAGGATGACCATCTGGAAGCCGACGCCCTGCCACACCGACAGCACGATGATCGAGGCCATCGCGGTGGCTCCGTCACCGAGCCAGTCGAAGGCGCCCCAGTTGCCGAAACTCAGCGCGTCCAGCAGGGAGTTGAGCATGCCCTGCTCGCTCCGGGCGAGGATCAGCCGCCAGATCACGGCGACCAGCGCCATGGGGAAGACGACCGGCATGAAGAAGAAGGACCGGAACACGCCGATCGCCTTCAGCTTGCGGTTCAGCAGCACCGCGAGCGCGAGGGCGAGGCCCGTCTGCAGGGGTACGACGACCAGGGCGAAGGTCAGGTTGTTCAGCAGCGCCCGCAGGAACGGGCCGGACAGATCGGGGTCGGTGAACAGCCGCCGGTACTGCTCCACTCCGAAGAAGGTGGGCTCCAGCGGAGAGCCGAGGCGCACGTTGTAGAAGGAGAGCACCACGGCGTAGCCGAACGGGATGCCGACGAAGGCGATGAGCCCGCCGACCGAGGGCAGGGACATGAGCAGCCCGTGCAGCCAGTCGCGGTTCTTCCGCCCCGTACGCGCCGGTCGTGAGGGCTTCGCAGAGGCCGCGGACGGGGCCTGTCCCCGGTCGGAGTCGGGGACGGGGTCGGAGCCGGTGGAGTGCGCGGGTTCCACGGTTTTCACGGTTGGGTCCTCTTCCCGGCGGGACGGGCGGGCAGGTGCGCACGCGCCCGCCCCGCCGATGGGTTGAGCGTGATGACGGGATCGCCGGGGAGGGGCTACGGGATCTCGTAGCCGGCGTTGTCCGAGAAGTCCCGGTCGATGGCGCGGGCGGCCTTGGCCAGGGCGGTCTTCGGGTCGGCGCCGCCGTAGATCGAGCTCAGGGCCTCGCTGAACTTCGCGGTCACGACCGGGTATCCGGCGGTCACCGGGCGGGTGACGGCCACACAGGACTTGTTGATCCGGGTGTCACCGCAGGGCTTGGCGAGCTGGTCGGCGAAGAGCTGGAGCGGGCCGCCCTCCTTGTAGAGGTCGCTCGCGGCGAGCGCCGACGTGGTGGCGGGCGGGGCGCCGTTGGCCTTCGTCAGCGCGGTGACGCTGTCGTCGGCGAGCAGGTGGTCGAGGAAGGCGCCCGCGGCCTTGCCGTTCTTGCTGTTGGCGCCGATGCCCCAGGCCCACGAACCCTGGCCGGTCTTGGGGCCGTTGCCGAAGTCGGGCAGCGGCAGCACCACGAGGTCGTCGCCGAGGGCCTCGCTGTAGGCGGGGTACATCCAGTGGCCGACCCAGCTCAGCGGGACACGGCCCTTGGCGAAGGCGTTGCCGTCGGTGTTGGGGTCGACATACGGCTTCCAGGACTGGAAGGTCTTCATCGCCGACACCACGGCGGGCGAGTCGACGGCCCCCTCCGCCTTGCCGTCCTCGAGCAGCGAACCGCCGGCGGACCACACGATCGGGGAGAACCCGTAGGTGCCCCACTCGGTGGCGTACCCGTTGGCCTCCTGGAGGTCGAGCACCTTGCCGTCGGAGTCCTTGGCCTTGAGCGTCTTGAGCGCGGCGGTGAACTCGTCGGCCGACCAGGCGTCCGAGAGGCCCTTCGGGTACTTCACCCCGGCCGCGTCCAGCAGCTTCTTGTTGCCGTAGACGCCGAGCCCGGAGTCGTACACGCCGAGGCCGTACTGCTTGCCGTCGACCTCGCCCTGCGCCTTGCTGGCCTCGGTGGCGTTGGCGAGGGTCTTGGTGGAGACGTACTCGTCCATCGGGGCGAGCTTGCCGTTGTAGACGAAGTTCGCCATGGTCGGGCCGTCGAACTCCAGGACGTCCGGCAGCTTGGACGCGTCCGTGGTGGTGATGGTCTTGGTGTAGTCCTGGTCCGGTATCAGCTTCAGCTCGACCTTGATCTCGTCCTGTGACGAGTTGAAGGACTTCACCGCGCTCTGCAGCGCGTCGGCCTCGCTCTTCTGACCCTGGTGGGCCCAGACGCTGATGGTGCCCTTGCCGCTGCCGCCTTCGGCGGAGGCCCCGGTACCGCCGCCTCCCCCGCCGCACGCGGCCAGCGCCGCCAGGGGGAGGACGAGGGCCAGGCCCGTACGGGCCGCGGGACGGTACCTGCTGGGCCTTGGAGTTCCGGCGATCATGGTTGGCGCCTCCGTGCGTCGGTGCGGTGGTGAGGGTTTTGGCGGTTGTGCGGTCTGTGCGGTCTGTGGGGGCCGTGGGGGCCGTCGGGTCACTGCGGTCCCCGCGGGTTGGGCGGGGCCGTCGTCTCGCGCAGGACGAGACGGATGGGCATCCGCACCTTGTCGGCGGGCCGTTCGGCGTCCGGCTCGTCCAGCTGCCGCAGCAGCAGCCGGGCCGCCTCGGCGCCCTGGCCCGCGACCGGCTGGGAGACGGTGGTCAGTCCGACGACCTCGGCGAGTTCGTGGTCGTCGAAGCCGACGACCGACACGTCGTCCGGGACCGTGAGCCGGTGGCGGCGCAGGGCGCGCATCGCGCCCATCGCCATCTCGTCGGACTGTGCGAACACGGCGGTGGGCGGCCGGGAGGTGGCCAGCAGCGCGGTCATGGCGCGCTCGCCGCCCTCCACGGTGTAGCCGCCGTCCGCCTCCAGGGCCGGGTCGTGCTCGATCCCGGCCTCGGCGAGCACGTCCAGGTATGCCTGACGGCGGTCGATGGGGGTGGTCCACTGGAGGGGGCCGCTGGCTCCGGAGATCATGCCGATCCTGCGGTGTCCCAGGTTCACCAGGTGCCGTACGGCGCTCTCGGCGCCCGCCCGGTCGTCGATCCCGACCACGGTGAAGCCGTCCCGGGCACCGCCCACGGTGCCGGCCAGCGGCACCCCGAGGGAGCGCAGCGCGGCGGTCTCGGCCGGGTCGGGGATGAGCAGGGAGAGCACCGCGTCCACCCGCTTGCGCACCGGCAGACTGGTGAAGAAGCGCTTGCGGGCGTCCGGGGAGCCCAGGTTGTAGAGCAGTACGTCGTACCCGGCGGCGCTGAAGACCTGCTCGGCGGCGTCCAGCACGGTGCCGAAGAACCAGCGGCCGATGTACGGGGCGACCACCCCGATGGTGTAGGTGCGCCCGCTGGCCAGGCTGGAGGCCGACCGCGAGGCGATGTAGCCGAGCTGCGCGGCGACGGCCGCGATCTGCGCCCGCACCTCCTCGGACACGCCCGGCCGGCCGCGCAGTGCGCGGGACACGGTGGACGCCGAGACTCCGGCGGCGCGGGCGACATCGGTGATGCTGACCGTCACGGCGCGGTCCCTCCCATCGGTATCGGGGTTGTCGGTGGTTCTCGTTGGTTGGCAGTGGTTGCCGGTGGCTGTGGTGAGCGGGGCTCACGCGGGTGGCGCGGGTGTGCTGCGTCACATTCCTGCGTGGGTGCGCCGAGGCGCATTCACGTGGGTGAGCCAAGGCGCGTTCACATGGGCGTGCCAGGGCGCATTCACGTGGGCGTGCTGAGGCGTGTTCACGTGGATGTGACGTGCGAGTGACGTGACCGTAGACCCGCCCTCGTTGTTGCGCAAGCGTTTGCGTTCAGTTTTACTGGGGCCGCTTCTTGAGATAGGTCTTCTTGACCGATGGTCAGCGCATGCGTTTGCGCGCTGTGAGCGACAGGAACTGTGCATGCGATACGCCCCGCCCGGCCTCTGCGTGAACGACTTCGCCCTGCTCCGCGACGGCGACGGCACGTACGCGGTCCTGCATCTCCAGGGCCCCTGGACCGCCGAGTTCGACCATCTGCGGATGGAGACCTCGTACGGCCGGGCCACCTCCACCGACCTGGTCCACTGGCAGCCCCAGGGCACCGCCTTCGGCAACGGCCTGCCCGGCCGCTTCGACCAGCAGGCGGTGTGGACGATGCACCCGTTTCCGTACCGAGCCGGGATGGCGATGTTCTACACGGGGGTGAGCGGACTGACGCCGGACGGCTGGCCGCTCCAGGCCGTCGGGCTCGCGTACTCGGACCGTACGGACGGCACGGGCTGGCGCCGCCACGGGACCGGGCCGGTCGTCGAGGCCGATCCGCGCTGGTACCGCACGGGTGAACGGATGGGCTGGCGCGATCCGTTCGTCGTACGCGACGACGAGTCGGACGGCTGGGTCATGGTGGTCTGCGCGAGTGACGCGTCGCTGCCGGTCGAGGTCAGCGGCTGTGTGGCCCTGGCCACGTCCGACGACCTGGAGCACTGGACGGTCCACCCGCCGCTTCTCTCGCCGGGCGACGTGGACGAGTTGGAGTGCCCGGTCCTGGAGCGGCTGGACGACGGGAGCTGGCTGCTGCTCGGCTCGATCGGCCAGACCCGCGGCTTCGAGGCGTGGACGGCACCTCGGCTGAGGGGTCCGTGGACCCGCCACGGGCAGCTCGGTCCGACCGGTGCGTACGCCCCGCGCGTCATCCCCGCGCCCGACGGCTCCCGCGTCGTGCTGCACACCACGCCCCGCCGCGTGGGCCTCACCGACTCGGGCGAGCGCTGCCGCGGGATGCTGGCGCAGCCCAAGTCGTTGGTGACGGGGGACGGTTCGGCACCTCGGCTGGAGTGGTGGCCGGGCCTGAACGCATGGCTCGGCGAGGAGACCGGCCAGGCCGGTCAGGTGGCCCCACCGGTGCCGCACGCGGTCGGGGACGTCACGCTGTCCGGCCGTGTCGAGGTCGTCCTGCGCACCGAGAGCCCTGAGGGCGGCCGTCCGATGCTCGCCGTCGGCTGCGACGGCAAGCGCCTGTGGGCCACGGGCCCCGACGGCACCCGCCTCGACGAGACAGTCCTGACCGAACCCGCGGCCACCCTGCGCATCCTCACGGTCGGTGAGTACGTCGAGGTGTACGCCGACGGGGTCTTCGCGCTGACGACGCTCTGCTACTCGGGGTACGCGGCGCGCTGGACGGCCGTCACGGAGGGAGCCGCCGACCCGGTCCCCGTACCGGTACGCCCGGTCCGGTTGCCGGATCCGGGACGTGACGACGCGTCGGCGGTGTGGCCCGGGGTGACGGGGAGTTGAGGGGTCCCTGTCGGCCCGGTGGCTTTACAGCGCGGGGGCTGTAGGGCTTCGGGTACCTGCGGGGGACTCCGGCGCTTCGGCGTTTCGGTGTCTGGGGGGATTTCCGGTGCTCGGGTGCTCGCGGGGGTTCTTCGGTGCTTCGGGGGCTGCGGGGGTTC
>NZ_VJZE01000344.1 GCF_009377205.1 Streptomyces phyllanthi | reverse complement strand
CCCTCAGCCCCCCAGCTCCTGATGCCGGGCCGACAGACTCGCCGCCCCCTCCCCCGTCAGCGACCCGTGCAGCCGCAACCGGGAGATCCCACCGTCCGGGTATATGTCGACACGGGCGTGCGTGGCGACCACCGCGGCGTCCAGGACGAAGCGGTGGTTCGTGTCGGGCTGGAGGCGGGTCCGGGGCAGGATCTCCACCCACGCGGCACCCTCGGCGCCCCCGGCACCCTCGCTCTCCTCACCGTTCCGTACCGACACCGACGCCCACCCCGCCGCGTTCCCCTTCAGATACGCCGTGTCGATCTCGATCGTGCGGATCTCCGACTGCGCGGCCAGCCGGTAGCGGATCCAGTCGTGCCCCTGGTCGCGCCGCCGCCGGGTCTCCCAGCACTCGTGCATCACCCGCGCCCGCCCGGGCTGGATGGTGTTCGAGGCGGGCGAGTAGAAGAGGTTGGAGGCGTCCTCCGCGAGGCCGCCGTTCTCCAGGGCCACCACGTCGAACGTGCCGAGGGCCGCGAGCCACCCCGGGTCCGGGACCACCTCGCCGTAGGCCCGCAGGCGCGCGATCCCCCCGTCGGGGTGCTGGTTCACACGCAGGTGGGTGAAGCGCTGTTCGACCGAGACGGCGAAGCCGTTGGCCGCGTGGCCGCCGACCGGGGTGCGGGGCACGAGTGACGTCCACTTCACGTCGTCCGCCAGCAGGTCCTCCGGCGACGGGGTGCCGGGGACGGACACGCCCTCGATCGACACCGCCTGCGGGTAGTTGCCGCGGAAGTGGGCCGTGTCGACCACGATGCCGCGGATCACTCCGGGCGCGCCGAGACGGACCAGCGCCCAGTCGTGGTCCTCCGCGGTCGGCCACGGGTGCTCGGCCGACGCGCCCCTGCGCCGCCGCGTCTCCCAGCCGTCCATGATCTTGCCCTTGTGCCCGAAGTGCTCGGGGTCGAACTCGGCGCGCTCGGGCAGGAGCAGGTTCTCTCGCTGCGCGAAGAACTCGTCGTTGGCGGCGATCACTCCGGCGCCGAGCCGGCGGTCGGCGAGGTTGGCGTACCGGGTGAAGGTGAAGTCGGCGGTGCGGTAGTCCGCGTACGGGTCACCGCCTCCGTACGGGTTCGCGTCGCCGGTGAAGCGAGCCAGGGGGGATTTCTGCTGCGCCGTCACGGTGATCAGATCCGCCTTTCAGGGGTCGGCCACTGCGGTAGGAGGAGGGGTCGGGGGCCGGGAGTCAGGACGGGCGCGTGAGGAGCCTGCCCTTCGGTTCGGTGAACTCGCCGTCGGCGACAATGCGTTCGCCGCGCAGCCAGGTGGACCGGACAACGCCGTACAGGGTCTTTCCCGCGTACGCGGTGACCCGGTTGCGGTGCTGGAGGGCCGCCGGGTCCACGGTGAACGTCTCGTCGGGCGCGAGGACCGCGAAGTCGGCGTCCCGGCCCGCCTCGATGGCGCCCTTGCGTCCGTCCAGACCCACCAGCCGCGCCGTCCGCTCCGACATCCAGCGGACCACGTCCTCCAGTCCGTGCCCCCGCCCGCGTGCCTCCGTCCACACCGCCGGCAGGCTGAGCTGAAGGCCGGAGATGCCGCCCCACGCGGTGGCGAAGTCGTCGGTCTTCAGGTCGGCCGTGGACGGCGAGTGGTCGGTGACGACGCAGTCGACGGTGCCGTCGGCCAGCGCCTGCCAGAGCAGGTCCTGGTTGGCGGCCTCGCGGATGGGCGGGCAGCACTTGAACTCGCTCGCCCCGTCCGGGACCTCCTCCGCCCGCAGGGTCAGGTAGTGCGGGCAGGTCTCGACGGTGATCCGTACGCCCTCCCGCTTGGCCGCGGCGATCAGCGGCAGCGCGTCGCTCGACGACAGATGGAGTACGTGCACACGGGCGTCCAGACGCCTGGCCTGTGCGATCAGCTGGGCTATGGCCATGTCCTCGGCGCCGCGCGGACGTGAGGCGAGGAAGTCGGCGTACTTCGGGCCGCCCTGCTGCGGGGCCGCCGCGAGGTGGTGGGGGTCCTCGGCGTGGACGATCAGCAGTCCGCCGAATCCGGCGATCTCCGCCATGGACAGGGCGAGTTGGTCCTGGTCCAGCTCGGGGAACTCGTCCACGCCCGACGGCGACAGGAACGCCTTGAAGCCGAAGACGCCCGCGTCGTGCAGCGGGCGCAGGTCCTTGACGTTGCCGGGCAGCGCACCGCCCCAGAAGCCCACGTCGATGTGCGCCTTGGCCGCGGCGACCTCCTGCTTCGTACGGAGGTGGTCGACTGTCGTGGTCGGCGGGAGGGAGTTGAGGGGCATGTCGACGAGAGTGGTGACGCCTCCGGCCGCCGCGGCACGCGTCGCGGTCCAGAAGCCCTCCCACTCGGTGCGGCCGGGGTCGTTGACATGCACGTGGGTGTCGACGAGACCGGGCAGCAGGACGTCGTCGCCGAGGTCCTCCAGCCGGGCTCCGGCCGGCACCTCGGTGTCGTACGGCAGCACGGCCGTGATCCTTCCCCCTGCGACGGCGACCGAGGCGGCGCGCGTCCCTTCGGGAGTGATGACGCGCGCCGAGCGCAGCACCAGCTCGACGTCGCCCAATCCGTTGTCGGACACCCCGGCCCCTTCTCTCGCACCAATTCCGCACCAGCTACGGCACCAGGCCACGCGCTGTCCCGCGCCCCCCCGCACCAGGCACTTCAACGATCTGTTGAGGGAGTGTTCATGTCCCCTCCGCCACCGTCAAGAGCATCCTCGTCCACCCTGCGCCCCCTTCCCAACCCCTACCCATTTCCATGTTATGAAATTAATATTCCAACAAGCAGAACATAGTGGTGCACCAGCGGGGCGGTATCCGGCTCACGGGTAGGCTGCTGCCCTTGTCTACCAGCCGAAAGGAACGCGCCGTGCCGTCGTCGCGCGCCAGCACCACCGACAAGTCGTCCACCGCGAGCAGCGGCGTCCAGTCCCTTGAGCGCGCCTTCGACCTGCTGGAGCGGATGGCGGACGCCGGCGGCGAGGTCGGCCTCAGCGAGCTGTCCGTGAGCAGCGGGCTGCCGCTGCCCACCATCCACCGGCTGATGCGCACACTGGTGGTCTGCGGTTACGTCCGGCAGCAGCCCAATCGCCGGTACGCCCTCGGGCCCCGACTGATCCGTCTCGGCGAGTCCGCGTCACGGCTGCTGGGCACCTGGGCCCGCCCCCACCTCGCCCGACTGGTGGAGGAGACCGGCGAGACGGCCAACATGGCACTGCTGGACGGCGACGAGATCGTGTACGTGGCGCAGGTGCCGTCCAAGCACTCGATGCGGATGTTCACCGAGGTGGGCCGCCGGGTGCTGCCGCACTCCACGGGCGTGGGCAAGGCGCTGCTCGCCGGCTTCCCGGACCACGAGGTGCGCGCCCTGCTGGCCCGTACCGGCATGCCCGCCGCGACGGAGAAGACGATCACCACGCCCGAGGGCTTTCTGGCCGCCCTGGAGGACGTACGCGGCCTCGGGTACGCGGTCGACGACAACGAGCAGGAGATCGGGGTCCGCTGCCTGGCCGTCTCCGTGCCCGACTCCCCCACCGCCGCGGCGATCTCGATCTCGGGGCCCGCGGGCCGCGTCACGGAGGCGGCGACCGAGCGGATCGTGCCGGTGCTCCAGCAGGTGGCCGCGGAGCTGTCGGAGACCCTGGCGAGCTCGGGCACGGGGGCGTAAAGGGCTCCCGGCCTCCGGTCACGTACGACTCACCCGGCAGACTCCCGGTACGACCGGGGCGCTCGGACCTCCCGACTCCACCGGACTCCACCGGAGTCGCCGGCCCACGCGCTCACCGCCCCGGCGGCTCCCCGAACAGTTCCACCGCGCTGCGCACCTCCGCCAGGCCCTTCGCCAGGGCGCTGACCGAGCCGATGGAGCCCGCGATCAGGAGCAGGGAGCGGCGCAGGCGGGGGACCTCGGGGATTCCGCTGACCGCCATGGCGGCGAGGGCCGCGAGCTCGTCCTCGGCTATGACCCGGTCGGGGAACTCGGCGGGGTGAGTGGCGAGTTCACGGCGCAGCCGGGACACGGCGGACTTCAGCTCCGCCACCCTCGGGTCCTCGTCGCTGCCGGTCACTGGCCTCTGCCCCAAGCTCCGCAACACAGCTCTCCCCCCTCGCACGCCACTGTGCGAGTCCATCCTCGTACGGCCCAACCGCCCCACGGCGTTGGTCGGGCGCCCTGGGATGCGGGCAAGTAAAGACCACCGGATGTCGTGGGCGCCACCTCGCGGACCGAATTTCAGCCCCGCGACATCGCACGGCCGGCCGGTGGCCACCGGTCCCGGCCGCGACGGTTCGGGTACGCATCGGGTATGCAGGGGGCATGACGGACGACAACGACCAGGTCGCCGGGCTGCTGCTGGCCGCGGGCGGCGGGCGACGCCTCGGGGGCCGCCCCAAGGCACTGCTGCACCACCGGGGGCGCCCACTCGTCGAACACGCGGTCGGAGTGCTGCGGAGGGGCGGCTGCGACCGGATCCATGTGGTCCTCGGGGCCGGGGCCGACGCCGTACGCGAGCGGGCCGTGCTGCCCGGCTGCGTACTGGTGGACAACCCGGAGTGGGCGGGGGGCATGGGGTCCTCGCTGCGGGCCGGGCTGGAGTCGCTGGCCGGTACGGGCGCCCGGGCCGCGCTGGTCCTGCTGGTCGACCAGCCGGGAATCGGGCCTCAGGCGGTGGCGCGCGTACGGGCGGCGTACAGGTCCGGGGAGTCCCTCGCGGCGGCCGCGTACGACGGGGAGCGGGGACACCCGGTGCTCTTCGGTGCCGCCCACTGGGCGGGCATCGCCGCGAGTGCGACCGGGGACCGAGGGGCACGCACCTATCTGAAGGCGCGCGAGGACGAGGTGACGCTCGTCGAGTGCGGGGACGTGGCACGGCCGTACGACATCGACACGGAGAGCGACCTGGTTCACCTGGAGTGAGCGGGGTGGCACCGGGCGCCGCACCGGCTCGAAGCGGAGAATCCCGACGTCAACAAATTATTGAACTTCCACCATGAGGAAACTAGTATCCACTGTACAGAAGCGCCTGGCTGCCCTCCGGTGCTGTCAGCCGTATCCGGGGCCGTCGGCACCCAGTGCCGCGGTGTACTCACGTCAGCTCGCTGAAGGAAGTGACACCTCATGTCCGCACCAGCGCCGACCTCGCTGGCCATCGTCGACGCCGAGCCCCTGCCCCGGCAGGACGAGGTCCTGACCGAAGCGGCCCTCGCCTTCGTGGCCGAGCTGCACCGGCGGTTCACGCCCCGGCGTGACGAGCTGCTCGCCCGCCGTACGGAGCGCCGCGCCGAGATCGCCCGCACCTCCACGCTCGACTTCCTCCCTGAGACCGCCGCGATCCGCGCGGACGACTCCTGGAAGGTCGCCCCGTCACCCGCCGCCCTGGACGACCGCAGGGTCGAGATCACCGGCCCCACCGACCGCAAGATGACCATCAACGCCCTCAACTCGGGCGCGAAGGTGTGGCTCGCGGACTTCGAGGACGCCTCGGCACCGACGTGGGAGAACGTGGTCCTGGGCCAGGTGAACATGGCGGACGCGTACACCCGGAACATCGACTTCACCGACGAGCGCACCGGCAAGTCGTACGCCCTGCGACCGAACGAGGAGCTGGCGACGGTCGTCATGCGCCCGCGCGGCTGGCACCTGAACGAGCGCCACCTGGTCGACGCCGACGGCACACCGGTCCCCGGCGCGCTCGTCGACTTCGGCCTGTACTTCTTCCACAACGCCCAGCGTCTGCTGGACCTCGGCAAGGGCCCGTACTTCTACCTCCCGAAGACGGAGTCGCACCTGGAGGCCCGCCTCTGGAACGAGGTGTTCGTCTTCGCCCAGGACTACATGGGCATCCCGCAGGGCACGGTCCGCGCCACCGTCCTGATCGAGACGATCACGGCCGCGTACGAGATGGAGGAGATCCTCTACGAACTCCGCGACCACGCCTCGGGGTTGAACGCGGGCCGCTGGGACTACCTCTTCTCCATCGTCAAGAACTTCCGTGACGGCGGGGCGAGGTTCGTGCTCCCGGACCGCAACGCCGTGACGATGACGGCCCCGTTCATGCGCGCGTACACCGAACTGCTCGTCCGCACCTGCCACAAGCGCGGCGCCCACGCCATCGGCGGCATGGCGGCCTTCATCCCGTCCCGGCGCGACGAGGAGGTCAACAAGGTGGCCTTCGAGAAGGTGCGCGCCGACAAGGACCGGGAGGCGGGCGACGGTTTCGACGGCTCCTGGGTCGCCCACCCCGACCTGGTGCCGATCGCGATGGAGTCCTTCGACAAGGTCCTCGGCGACAAGCCCCACCAGAAGGACCGGCTGCGCGAGGACGTCCGCGTCGAGGCCGCCGACCTGATCGCGGTCGACTCGCTGGACGCCAGGCCGACGTACGCGGGCCTGGTCAACGCCGTCCAGGTCGGCATCCGCTACATCGAGGCGTGGCTGCGCGGCCTCGGCGCGGTCGCCATCTTCAACCTGATGGAGGACGCGGCCACCGCCGAGATCTCCCGCTCCCAGATCTGGCAGTGGATCAACGCGGGCGTCGTCCTCGACAACGGCGAGAAGGTCACCGCCGACCTGGTCCGCAAGGTCGCCGCCGAGGAACTCGCGAACATCAGGACGGAACTCGGCGAGGAGGCCTTCGCGGCGGGCAACTGGCAGCAGGCCCACGACCTGCTGCTGAAGGTGGCGCTGGACGAGGACTACGCCGACTTCCTGACACTGCCGGCGTACGAGCAGCTCAAGGGCTGACGCTCACACGGCTCACTTGTCCGAGTGGCCCAGGGACTTCCCCGGGGCCACTCGGTCGCGTACGGCCTTCTTCACGGCGGTGGGTTCCGGGAAGCCCTGTTCGCGGCGGTCCCACACCACCTCGTCGTTCACGCGGACGACGAAGACGCCGCCCGTGCCGGGCTTCAGGGACAGCTCGGTCAGCTCGGCCTCGAAGGTCGTGAGCAGTTCCTGCGCGAGCCATGCGGCGCGCGGCAGCCAGCGGCACTGGGTGCAGTACTCGATCTCGACCCGCTGGGTGCCGTACTCGATCCGGATCCGCTGGGTGTCTGTCATTCGAGGTGCACCGCCCCATCCTGTTCCGCCGCCGGCCGGCCGTGCAGGTCGGGGACCCGCTGGAGCCAGGCCGGGCGGCCTCGTTGTGTTCTCGCCGCGCGGAGGGCGTTCTCGGCGGCCAGTTCCTCACGGCTGGGGAACTCCGTGGGCAGCCAGGTCCCGGACGCCTTGACGCGCGCGGAGAGGTAGTCCACGTACGCGTCGCGGGCCTCGTCGGGCGTGGCGAAGGCCGGTTCGTCGGCCAGCCAGGCGTCGGGCACCTCCTGGACAACCTCGCGCAGGAGTTCGTCGGTCACGCGCGGCGCCAGCTCGGCGTCGGCGGCACGCGTGTCCGGGGTGTAGTGGCCGAGGGCGTGGTGGCGGAAGTCGTACGCCTTGTCCGGTGCCGAGGTGTCCCAGCGGTGGTGGAAGACGAGGGCGGCGCCGTGGTCGATGAGCCACAGGCGTGGGGGCGCGATGCCGAACGTGGGCCAGACCATCAGGTTCGAACTGTGCGTGGTGCGGTCCACGTTGGCGGTGAGGGCGTCCAGCCAGATGATCCGGCCCGCTTCGAGCGGGTCGACGACGAAGGACCTGGCGACCTCCGGGGTGAAGTCCTTCGCGCCCGGCAGGTGGTCCATGCCGAGGTTGAGGCCCGGGCTCGCGTTCAGCAGGTCCCGTACCTCCTGGTGAGGCTCCTCCGCGCCGAGGGCCGGGTCGAAGTGGACGAGGACCAGCTCGGGGAAGCGCAGCCCGAGAGCCCGCGCCAGCTCTCCGACGATCACCTCGGCGACCAGTGCCTTGCAGCCCTGCGCGGAGCCGGTGAACTTCACGACGTACGTGCCCAGGTCGTCGGCCTCGACGATTCCGGGGACCGAGCCGCCGGTCCGCAGGGGCTCGATGTAGCGGGTCGCGGTGACCTCTCTCAGCATGTCCCAAGGCCCCACGGATTGTTTGCCTTATATTCCACGGCACGCCCCATCGTGGCGCAGCCCGGGGAGAACTCCGCGATCAGCCCTGGGAGAATCCGGGGAGTTTCGACCGGCATCCGCGTCTCCCTCTCTCCCCAGCAGTCCGTCAATGGCGGTGCGGCCCTGGCTTCCGGCCTCCGGCATGAAGTGAGCATAGTAACCAAGCGTGACAGCCGGGGACGAGTGCCCGAGGCACAGGTATGCCGCAGCGCGTGGAAGCCGCCCTTCGGCGCCGCCTCCCACCGCCGGTCCTTCGCGCAGCGACCGCGAGACGCAGGGCCCCCTCTACCGGGCCCCGCCCATCCGTAGACTCCTCTCCCATGACGGCCCCGCACCCCTACACGCGCTACATAGCCATCGGCGACAGCCTTTCGGAGGGCCTCGGCGACCCCTCGCCCGCAGGCGGCCACCGCGGCTGGGCCGACCGGCTGGCGGAGATCCTCGCGGGGCATCAGCCCGGCCTCACGTACGCCAACCTCGCTGTACGAGGGAAGACCGCCGCGCAGATCAGAGCCGAACAACTGGGCCCCGCGATAGAACTCGAGCCGGATCTGGTGACGGTGACGGCAGGCATGAACGACCTCGTCCGGTCGGGTTTCGACGCGGCTTCGGTCGTCGCCGAGGTCGAGGAGATGTTCGTTCGTCTCACCGCGTCGGGCGCCCGCGTCGCCATCATGACCTTTCCGGACCTGGGAAAGGTCTCACCGCTCGCACGCCGAGTGCTCCCGCGCATCGTCGACCTCAACACCCGGCTGCGGGCCACCGCGGAACGGCACGGTGTGGCCGTCCTGGACGTCTTTCCCCACCCGGTGACGACCGATCCCCGTCTGTGGAGCGACGACCGGCTGCACACCAGTCCACTCGGGCACGCACGGATCGCCTCGGGTATGGCACACGTGCTCGGACTGCCCGACCACGCCGACTGGACCGATCCGCTGCCGCCGCGACCTCCCGTCCCCGTGCTCAGAGCCGTGGGCACCGAAGTGCGCTGGGCCGTGGACTTCCTGGGCCCCTGGCTGTGGCGGCGCCTCCGCGGACGTTCCTCGGGCGACGGGTGCTCGGCGAAGCGGCCCGAGCCGGGACCGGTGACGCTGTCGGCCTGAGGGGCGGAGACCGTCCATGGCGGTGCGCTCCTTGCTGCGGTATCCAAGAGGCGGGTGTACGGGTCCCGCCGGTGTTCACGCGCCACGCAGGGGGTTGGGCAGGGGCAGGTAGCGGGCGTCGGCGCCGTCCGCGGCCGTCCAGCGCAGCAGCAGGTTCGTCTTGCCGGGCAGGGTGGGCGCGTCGAGGAGGGCGGCGATCTCGGGGATCTCCCCGTGGCGTGCCAGCTCGCGACGGGCGGCGGGCCAGAGGCCGGTGCCCGGGTGGCGTTCGGCGACGGCTTCCGCGATCTCCATGAGGTTGTTGACGACCAGGCCGTACACCAGCCGCTCCCAGCCCGCCGGGCGGGCCACCTCCGGCAGCAGCTTCACGCCCTCCGCGTCGCGGAACAGGGCCTGGACGGGGGTGCCGTCGCTGTCGACGGCGACCAGGGTGTTCTGGAGGTGGGCCTCGAGGACGACGCCGTGGTGGAGGGCGCCCAGGGCCGGGGGTACGACCGCGCGCAGATACGCCTCCCACCAGGCGGCCGGGTCGGCCGTACGGTCGAGCGGGTTGCCGTCGAAGTCCTCGGTGAGGGCCGCGGCGAGGAGGGGCGTGGCTCCGGGGGCGAGATGGGCGCCGAAGCCGTCGCGGACGAGGACGGCGAGTTCCTCGAAGGCGAAGTCGGCGGTGCGGTAGCCGCGGTCGCTCAGCCAGGCGCCGGGCAGGCCGGCGAACGCCGTGGCGACCGCCGTGTCCGTGCGGTGGAGTCTCAGCAGGTCGTGGCGCCAGAGCCGACGTACGTCGTTGGTGATGCGGACGTCCAAACTGAACTTGAGGAAGAGGTCGTCCTCAGGGGCGTACACCGTGCGGACGGCCGCCGTGGGCCACACCGGTCCCGGGGTGTGGCCCAGTCGTACGAGCCGGCCGTCCGTGAAGGCGGGGGCCAGCTCACGGCCGAGGAGGGCGAGTTGCCAGGGGTGGGC
>NZ_VJZE01000343.1 GCF_009377205.1 Streptomyces phyllanthi | reverse complement strand
CACCGCGAACGCCCCCTCCGCCGTACCGTCCCCGGCAAGTTCCTCGACCCGTGCCGGCGACGGCATCCCCTGCCGTACGGCACCCAGGGCACGCTGCAGAGCGACGCTCACCGGCTCATGACCCGGCCGGGCGGCCAGCAGTACCAGCGCCTGCTGAACGGCCGCGTCAAGACTCTCCCCCCGCGCCAGCGCATGCACGACCACGGCATACGCCCCCGCCGTGAGATACGCCGTCGGATGCCCGTGCGTCTGCGCCGCGCACTCCACCGCGAGCTGCGCCACCAGCTGCGCCTCCCACCCCACCAGCAGCCCGAACGGGGCCGAGCGCGCGGCCGCCTCCGGCCCCGCCTCCCCCGGGTTCTTGGGCGCGTCCAGCGTGCCCATGGTCCCGTCACCGAGGCCGAGCAGACAGGCTCGCGAGGGATCGCGGCGGGCGTACAGCCACTCCTCCCGCGCCAGCCATCCGTCGTCCTTGCGTCTCTCGTCCGGTCCCCAGTCCCGCTGGGTTGCCGCCCATCTGAGGTACGCCCGGTGCAGATCCGTCGGCGGATGCCAGGCACCCGTGTCACGGCGCACCTGGGCGCGTATCAGTCCGTCCACGGTGAAGAGGGTGAGTTGCGTGAGATCGGTGATCGCGCCACGCCTGCCGTACGCGGACGCCAGATCGGTGAGCCCCTCCGGACCGTACGCCGCCCGGATCTCCTCCAGGCTGAGCCCGTCGAGCGGGGCGCCCAGCGCGTCCCCGACGGCCGCCCCGAGCAGCGTCCCGCGCACCCGGCTGCGGAAGTCCTGCTGTTCGACGCGCCCCCACACGGCCCCGGCGTTCGCACCCACGAGGTCTCCTCCCCGCCGGTCCCACGTCCTCCGGCCACTCCGCACGCCGATCGGCACCACGGCGTCGGCTCACAAGTCCAGCAACAGTCCAGCACTGTAATCGAACAGGAACATCCAGTTCGGAGCGCGCTCTCATCCCGATGGCTCCGTACGCCACAACTTTTCGCGCACCAAACGGTCAAACATGAACGACAGACGTGTTCAGCCTCATCTTCCGGAGACATCAGTGCCCTCTCGCACCAGCCGCCGTACGAGCGGTCGTACGAGCCGCCGTACCGTCGCCCTGTGCGCGGCCGCCGTCGCCGCCCTGCTGGCCTCCCCCCTGGCCGCCGTCGCGCCGGCCGCGGCGGCCACGAAGGCGCCGATCGCCGACTTCAACGGCGACGGCTACGCCGACCTGGTGATCAACGCGCCCTACGCCACCGTCGCGGGCACGGCGAACGCCGGTTACGTGTCGGTGGTGTACGGCTCCTCGGCCGGCGCCGACACCGCGCACCCGCAGAACCTCTCCCTCGCCACCTCGTTGATACCCGGCGAGGCGAGCGCTTCGCACAACTTCGGCATGGCCACGGCCGCCCGCGACCTCGACGGGGACGGCTACAGCGACCTCGTGGTCGGCGGCTACAACAAGGAGAGCTCCGCGATCCTGTGGGGCTCCGCGGCCGGCCTGAGCAAGGCCACCACGCTCGCCGGCGCCGTCTACGACGTGGTCGGCGGTGACTTCAACGGTGACGGCAAGGGCGACCTCGCCGTCAAGAGCAGCGAAGGCCTCCAGATCCGCCTCGGCCCGTTCTCCCGCTCCGGGGTGCCCGCCGACACCTCCACCCTGCCGGTCGACGAGCGGCAGGAAACCTGGGACATCGCCGCGGGCGACATGAACGGCGACGGCAAGGACGACCTCGTCACCACCCACGGCTTCGAGGAGAGGTCGTACAAGTCCCGCTGGTGGCCGGGGACATCGACCGGGGTGAGCTCCACCTACAAGACCACCGGCTACTACACCGTCGGCGGCGTCATCGCCGACGTGGACCAGGACGGCTACGGCGACTACGTCTCCCGCGAGGTGGAGGCCGTCTCCGAGACGATGAGCTACGAGGCGGGCACCGTCCGCGTCGTCTACGGCAGCTCCTTGGGCCCCAGCACCCGTACCAAGAAGATCACCCAGGACACGGCGGGCGTCCCGGGCGCGGGCGAGTCGGCTCCGATCACCGACGAGCAGTACGACGGCGACCAGTTCGGCTACTCCCTCGCCGCGGGCGACGTCACCGGTGACGGTTATCCCGACATCGCGGTCGGCGTCCCCGGCGAGGACATCGGCTCCATCAAGGACGCCGGCTCGGTGGTCCTGCTGAAGGGCAGCGCGTCCGGCCTGACCGGTAGCGGCGCCCAGGCGTTCAACCAGTCCACCTCCGGCGTGCCCGGCGCCTCCGAGACCCTCGACCACTTCGGCGCGTCCGTGACCCTCGCGGACGTCAACACCAACAACCGCGCCGACCTGACCGTCTCCGCCCCCACGGAGGACGGCACGTACCAGAACTCCGGCGCCGCGTGGGTGTTCCGGGGCTCGAAGGCGGGCCTGACGACGACCAACATCACGTCCTTCGGACCGGCCGCGCTGGGCGCGCCCGAGAAGGAGGCGTTCTTCGGGGTGGGCTTCGCCAGGTGAGGCCCTGACGCATCCGCTTGGCAGCAAGGAGTGCCGAGGCCCCGCCGTGCATCCGACGGCGGGGCCTCGGCCTCGGACACCTCGGTCAGCGGACAGCCCGGCCAGCAGGGCAGGCAGGGCAGGCAGGCGGCGGGATCACGGGCAAGCCAGCCTATGAGGGTCTCCTTCGGGCGGACCACGCAGAACTCAACGGTAAGCAAATCGAGCGCATTTACGAATGACGGACGACTGACCCACTGCGCGGTACGCGCTGCCGGTGACTTGGCGAAGGGGTTTTCAGTCGACGTCACTCAGCGTGGCCGCACGTTCCTACGCTGCACAGTAACGACCCGGTGGCGGTCGTACGGCTCGTACGCAGACAGGGGCGTCGATGGATCTGAATTCTGGCAGAGGCCTGAGACCTCGGACAGCCGTCCGCCGATTGACTTCGGAATACGTTCCGAAGTAACGTCGGATCATGTCCACTCCCACGGTCGCCTTCTCCGAGCTCTCGAAGAACTCGAAGCGCGTCGCCGAGACACTCGACCGGGCTCAGCGTGTGCACATCACGCGTCGGGACGGCGAGGATCTCTACCTCACCACAGCGCGCCACGACCAGCAGCGCGAGGAGACGGCGGACATCACGGCCCGCCTTCTCGCCGCACTCGTCCGAAGCGATGCCGGTGAGCGGGCCATACTGCGTGCGCTCCCCTCGGTCTTTCCGTGGGTCCGTCACCTGTCGGCAGACGAGCTGAAGCAGTTCGTGGCCGAGCTCATCGACGCCACACACGACGCGGCCGAGCTGGATGTCCATGCCAACCTTCACCGTGTCGTCGTCGAATGGCGCGCGACCGCGCGTGTTCTGGCCGACCCCGAGCTCACCGCGCAGCTCACCCGTCGGCTGCCGGACGAGGACCACGGCGAGGTGACCGCGCCGTGAGCCCCAAGCGTGGCGACGACGTCGCCCCACCGCCGGTGGCCGAGGAACGGCGCCTGCGATTCGCAACGAACGAGGCAGCGAAGGGGTGGGGTGAGCTGGGTGCAGAAGCGCCGGGCAACACACGGCGCTGCTTCGAGGCGCTGCGACGGCGACCTTATGTCCCGAGCGGATCCCGACCGTCAGCACCGGCTGCGCGGGCGTCTGGCCACGGGTAGCCTCGGCGGCCAGGAGTATCCCCAGTGGGAATACGAGGTGACGGCAGGCGGCCGCGTGCGGTACCTCGTCGACGAAGCACGCCGCACCGTCCATCTCGTGTATGCGTCCACCCGCCACCCCAAGGACACGGAGTAGTTCCTTGAGGCGCTCCCACGCCGGGAAGCGTCGGCGGCGGTCGCAGTGCGGGGCGCCGGGCACGCTCATCACCGGCTCACTGGTGAACGCGGTGGCGGGGCGTATCCGCGGCCATGGGCTCCTCCGCCTGTTTCCCACCGGCCCCGAGCCCAGCCCGGCGCTTGCCTCACCCAACACCCCGAAAATTACCTGGGGTTGACGCGTCCCACCGGGACATAGTCAAGCCATGACCACAACTCAGAAGCCCAAGGCCGGCCGTCCGGACTCGCGTTCCTCGGCCGGGATACTTCCCCTCGCCTCCACCCTCCTCACCGCCACGGTCGCCCTCTACATCGCCCTCGTGGCCTTCAGCAACATCACCGACTTCGGTACGAACCAGCAGTTCGTGCGGCACGTGTTCGCGATGGACACCACGTTCAAGGACGAGGACCTGATGTGGCGCGCGATCGAGTCGCGGGCGATCCAGGACGCGGCGTACGTCGCCATCATCGTGTGGGAGACGGTCGCGGCTCTCGTCCTGATCTGGGCCACGTACCTGTGGGTCCGCCGTGACCATCACCGGGCGCGGCGTGTCTCCACGGTCGGGCTGCTGATGCTCATGCTGCTGTTCGGCGCCGGGTTCATAGGGATCGGCGGCGAGTGGTTCGTGATGTGGCAGTCGGCGGACTGGAACGGGCTGGACGCGGCGATGCGGGTCTTCACGCTGAGCGGGGTCGTCCTTCTGGTCATCCATCTCCCGGCGGACGGCGAGCGTCCCGCCTCCGGCGTGAGTACGGCCGGGCGGTAGCCGACCGGTACGCACGGCGGGCCTCGCTGCCGGGAGGCGTGGCGTCCGGCACACCACCGCATTACGTACCGGAGGAGTACGTAATTCCCCCGTTCCTCCGTCGTCCACAGCTGTGGATCATGTTGCCGGTACTGGGAGACGGGGGGGAGCCGTGAGGCGTGGCAACAACAGCTCGTGCCTGGGCGTCGCCATCGCCTGGTTCCTGTTGCTGGTGCTGTGGAGCATGGTCGGTTCCACGCTGGCCCTGCCGTTCATCGTGGCCGATCCGGAGTCCCTGCCCGCCTCGAAGCAGCCCGGCCCGGGCGAGTCCGCGGGCGTGTACGGCATACCCGTCGTGGCCGCCCTCGTCGTCGTCCTCCTGGCGAGCCGGACCCGCCCTCACCAGTGGTGGGTCTTCCTCGCCCGTACGGCGTCCCTGGTCGTCCTCGCCTGGGTGGCCGCGGCCTGGGCCGAGACGAAGGCCGACGCGCCGGACGGGAACTACAGCACCTTCGTGCCCCTCATGGCGGGCGGTGTCGCCTTCGCCCACCACCGGGCGCTGCTGTGGTGGGACAGGGGTGGCTTCAACGGGGGCCGTCGCCGTCCGGCGGCCGGGGAGGTCTGGCTCGCCATGGTGCCGTACCGGGATTCCGACACCGTGGACAAGCACTACTGCGTGATCATGCGGAACCGGCTGCGGTACGCGGAGGTCATGCAGATCACCAGCCAGGACAAGTCCCATCGGTCCGACCACATCCGCATGCCCAACCACGGCTGGAACGACGGGTCGGACAAGGAGCCCTACATCGAGGTCGGCCTCCCGGCGCGCAGGGTGCCGTACGACGACTTCATCAGCGACAAGCCCAAGGGCCGCTGCCCGAAGTCGACCTGGCGGGAACTCCGGGCGCGGCGCCCGGAGTCCGAACACTCCGACCTGCGGAAGGCGTGGTCGGAGATCACCCGCCAGGTGGACCGGCTGAAGCGCCGTGCCTGAACCGGCCATGTGACCGGCGCTTCACCCGTCGACGGCCTCTCGGTCGACGACCTCTCAGTCGGCGACCTCTCAGTCGGCGACCTCTCAGTCGACTGCCTCTCAGTCGAGGACCGGCAGCAGCTCCGGCAGATGGCCGTCCGACACCGCCGCCGCCCGCTGCCGCTCCTCCGGGACCTCCCCGTACAGCGTCGTCCGCGGCTTCGCCGGGCGGCCCGCCCGCTCCGCCACCGCGATCAGGTCCTTGACGGACTTGTACGAGCCGTACGACGAGCCCGCCATCCGGGAGATGGTCTCCTCCATCAGCGTGCCGCCCAGGTCGTTGGCACCGGAGCGGAGCATCTCGGCAGCGCCCTCCGTGCCGAGCTTCACCCAGCTGGTCTGGATGTTGCGGATGTGCGGATGGAGGAGGAGGCGGGCCATGGCCGTCACCGCGCGGTTGTCGCGGGTCGTCGGACCCGGGCGCGCGATGCCCGCCAGGTACACCGGCGCGTTGGTGTGGATGAACGGGAGCGTCACGAACTCCGTGAAACCGCCGGTCTGTTGCTGTATGCGGGCCAGGGTGCGGAGATGGCCGAGCCAGTGGCGGGGCTGGTCGACATGGCCGTACATCATCGTGCTGCTGGAGCGGATGCCCAGCTCGTGCGCGGTGGTGACGACCTCGATCCAGGTCGCCGTCGGCAGCTTGCCCTTCGTCAGGACCCAGCGGACCTCGTCGTCGAGGATCTCGGCGGCCGTGCCGGGGATCGTGTCCAGGCCCGCCTCCTTCGCGGCGGTCAGCCACTCACGGACGGACATGCCGGTCCGCGTGGCGCCGTTGACGACCTCCATGGGGGAGAAGGCGTGCACGTGCATCCCGGGGACGCGGGACTTGACCGCCTTCGCGATGTCGAAGTACGCGGTACCGGGCAGGTCCGGGTGGATACCGCCCTGCATGCACACCTCGACGGCGCCCACGTCCCACGCCTGTTGCGCCCGGTCCGCGACCTGGTCCAGGGAGAGTGTGTACGCGTCGGCGTCCGTCCGGCGTTGCGCGAAGGCGCAGAAACGGCAGCCGGTGTAGCAGACGTTGGTGAAGTTGATGTTGCGGGTGACGATGTACGTGACGTCGTCGCCGACCGCGGACTTCCGTACGTCGTCGGCGATCCGCGTGAGGGCGTCGAGCGCCGGGCCGTCCGCGTGCAGCAGGGCGAGCGCCTCGTCGTCCGTGAGCCGGGTCGGGTCGTCGGCCGCGGTGCGCAGGGCCTGGCGTACGTCGGTGTCGATGCGCTGCGGTGCCATACCGGGGGCGGCCGCCTCGCGCAGGGCGTCCCAGTCGCCGTACACCTCGTCGTAGTCGTCGCGCCGGTCGGACGTGCGGCCCTCGGTGTCGATGGTCGTGTGGAGGTCCGTACGGCCGGAGGGCTGGAAGGCCTCCTCGGGCTCCTGCCACGGGTGGCCCTCGACCGTCGCGTCCTCACGGGCGAGCCCCGTCTCCGGGTCCGCCAGCGCCCGTACGTGCGGCAGGAGCCGTGGGTCCAGCCAGGGTTCGCCGCGCGTGACGAACTCCGGGTAGACGCAGAGACGTTCCCTCAGCTCGAAACCGGCCGCGCGGGACTGCTCGGCGAGCAGTTCGATCCGGGGCCAGGGGCGCTCGGGGTTCACATGGTCGATGGTGAGCGGGGACACCCCGCCCCAGTCGTCGATACCGGCGCCGATGAGCCGGGCGTACTCGCTGTCGACGAGGTTCGGGGGCGCCTGGATGCAGCCGGCCGGGCCCATGATGTGCCGGGCGACCGCGACCGTGGCGACCAGTTCGTCGAGCTCCGCGTCCGGCATGCCGCGCATCGCGGTGTCCGGCTTGGCGCGGAAGTTCTGGATGATCAGCTCCTGGACGCCGTGGTAGGCGCGGGATATCCGCCGCAGCGCGAACAGCGACTCGGCCCGCTCCTCGTACGTCTCTCCGATCCCGATGAGGATGCCGCTGGTGAAGGGGACGGAGGAGCGTCCGGCGTCCTCCAGGACGCGCAGGCGTACGGCCGGCTCCTTGTCCGGGGATCCGTGGTGGGGGCCGCCGGGTTCGGACCACAGGCGGGTGGCGGTGGTCTCCAGCATCATGCCCATGGAGGGGGCCACGGGCTTGAGCCGCTGGAAGTCGGTCCAGGTCATGACGCCGGGGTTGAGGTGGGGCAGCAGTCCCGTCTCCTCCAGAATCCGGATGGAGACGGCCCGGACATACGCGATCGTGTCGTCGTAGCCGTGCGCGTCCAGCCACTCGCGCGCCTCCGGCCAGCGGTCCTCCGGCTTGTCGCCGAGGGTGATCAGGGCTTCCTTGCAGCCGAGTGCGGCACCCTTGCGGGCGATGTCGAGCACCTCGTCCGGGGACATGAACATCCCGTGCCCGGCGCGACGCAGTTTGCCGGGCACGGTGACGAAGGTGCAGTAGTGGCACTTGTCGCGGCACAGCCGCGTGAGGGGGACGAAGACGCTCTTCGAGTACGTGATGACGCCTGGCCGGCCCGCCGCCGCGAGCCCCGCGTCCCGTACCCGGGCCGCGGACGCGGCGAGGTCCTCGAGATCCTCGCCGCGGGCCTGCAGCAGGACGGCCGCCTCGGAGGTGTCGAGGGCTACGCCGTCCCGGGCGCGCCTGAGCGCCCGCCGCATCGCGTTGGCCGTGGGTCCTGCCGTTCCGTTCTGCTCGGTCGTCGCCATTCCCCGAGCATACGAGCGGCCGACACGGGGCCGTCCACTGGCGGCCGGGTCGTCTCGTTCCCGCTCAGCGGGGACGCGCCCGCACGTACAACTGCACCAGCCCGCTCTTCAACTGCGTGCTCCTGACCAGCTGGAATCCGCGCTGGAGCGCCCTCATCTTGGGGTCCTCCCGGAACCAGTCCTGATCCCAGGCGCCCGGCCACGCCACCACCCACACCCGCTTCTCGCCGCTCAGGCGCTTCGCGATCTCCTCGCCATCGAACTCCTCGCCGTACAGGGTGCCCGAGGCGGCCGCGCTGCTCTTGAGGGCCGTGTCCCGGAGCCCGGCGAACTCCCGGGTGTAGGTCAGCGAGATGTGCCGCTGGTACGCGGGGACGTAGACCACCGCGTCCTCCGGGCGCGCCTCGGCGGCCACGTGGGCGGCCACCGCCCGGAGGTCGTCGATGCGGCTGTCCTTCCGGCGTTCCTTCTCGTGGAAGGGGAGTTGGCACCAGAACATGGCGGCGATCGCCGCCACGCCCACGGTCGTCACGACGGGCCGCCACAGGGCGGCACGCAGGATGCCGAGGAGCCGTTCCAGGCCGGCGGCGACGAGCAGCGGCACTCCGGCGAACGCGAAGAACAGGTAGCGGTCGACGAACACAGGCTTGACCTGGGAGACCAGGAACAGCAGAACCACCGGCAGGAGGGCGAGCGGCAGGGCCACGGCGGTCAGCCCCACCGGGCCGGTGCGGGGCAGGCGGCGCAGCAGGCCGGTCAGGGCGAGGACCAGACTGGCCGTCAGTACCGGCACGCCGGGCCCCGCGAACTGCAGGGCGAGAAGTCCCAGGTCCTTGGGTCCGGGCTCCTGGATCCACGAGATCTGGGCACTCTGCAGGGACGAGAGCACGACGAGCGGCAGGAGCAGCGCCACCGCCGTGCCCGCCGCCTTCGCCCACGCCCGCCGGACCGGCTCCTGGGGCCGGGTGAAGAGCATCGTCGTCCCATGGGCCACCAGCATCAGCAGCGCGAACTCGTGCAGGGCGCCCGTGATGACGACCGCCGCCACGTACGCGGCCCACCACCGGACGGCACGGCGCTCGACGGCGACCAGGAGACACCAGGTGGCCAGCGCCGCCCCGGCCGCGACGAGGGCGTACGAGCGGCCTTCCTGTGCGTAGTGGGTGGCGAAGGGCGTGGCGGCGTACAGCAGCCCGGCCCACAGGCCGACCCGGGGCCGCGCCAGCCGGCAGCCGATCGCCGCGACCAGCCCGGCCGTGCAGGCTCCGGCGATCACCGACGGCATCCGGAGCGTCACCTCGTCGGCGCGGACGGCCAGTACGGCGTGCATGACGAGGTAGTAGAGGCCGTGTACGGCGTCGAGGCTGCCCAGCATGCGCAGGATCTCCGGCAGCGAGCGCCGCGCGATCTGGTACGTCGCGGACTCGTCGCGCCACATGGTGCCGCGATCGAGTCCCCACAGGCCGAGCCGGAGCATGACCGCGGCGGGGACGAGGACCGACCCGGCGGTCGCGAGGCGATGACCCCAGTCCTTGCCGTCCGGTGGGGTGCCGTCGGGAACCTCCGCGATTCGCTCGGCCGGAAGCGGAGGGCGGGGCTCGTCAACAGGGAGATTCGCCGTACGCATGCCCTATTTATAATATTTTACGATCTTAGGCCCGGCTTCGACTCCTTACCGAAAACCCCTGTCACCTCAACGGAGCTGCCTCGCCTCACACGTACTGCGCATAGTCGTCGAGAACCCGCAGCACCTCCGCCTCGTCGCCCGGCGGCAGCTGGAGCACGACCTCCGGGCAGCCGAGCTCCGCGTAGTGCGCGAGCTTGCCCGGCGTGGGCACCACGGCGTACGGCACAACGCACAGGTCCCCGG
>NZ_VJZE01000342.1 GCF_009377205.1 Streptomyces phyllanthi | reverse complement strand
GAGGGGGCGCCGGGACCTGAGTTCCTTGGCGAGGAGCTTGTGCCGGTACTCGCGGGGCATGTCCTCGTAGCGCCAGGACTCCTCTCCGAGGCGGTCGAAGAGCTGGCCGAGGGCGTGGTGGTGGGCGTCGGCGTGCTCGCGTACGTCCATGGTGGCGAGTTGGAGGCCGAAGGCGGCGAGGGTGCGGATGGTGCGGTTCATGCGGCCGTCGGCGAAGAGGCCGCCGCGGTGTTCGCGCAGCGAGGTCTGGATGAGGGTGAGGTCCGTGAGGAGTTCGCTGGTGCCGAGGTAGTCGCGGCCCGGTGCGTGGGGGGTGCCCTTGGCGAGGCGCTGCTTGGTGTTCTCCAGCTTCTGCCGGATGCAGGTGGCCTTGAGGCGGTAGGGCTCCTCGGCGTTGAGGCGCTTGTAGCGGGGGCTGATCTCGGGCAGTGCTTCGAGGTCGGCCTGGAGGGATTCCAGGAGTTCTTCGGTGGCTCCGGCGTAGCGGATGGAGTTGGACAGGAAGCCGCGGAGTTCGTCGATGAGGTCGAGGGCGTCGTTGATGCCGTGTTCGTGCTGGAGGATCAGGACGTCCCAGGTGACCTGGGGGGTGACGTTGGGGTTGCCGTCGCGGTCGCCGCCGATCCAGGTGCCGAAGGTGAGGGGGCGGGTGTCGTCCGGGAGGGTGAAGCCGACGCGTTCGAGTTCGGCGGTGAGGTCTTCGAGGACGTCGCCGACGGCGTTGGCGTGGAGTTCGTCGAGGTAGTAGATGGCGTTGCGGGCCTCGTCGGCGGGTTCGGGGCGGACGACGCGGAGTTCGTCGGTCTGCCAGACGAGGTCGATGTTCTCGGCCAGCCGGATGTCGTGGCGGCGCCGGTCGGACTCGATGACGGGGGTTTCCAGGAGTGCGGCGATGCGGCGCAGCTTGTTGAGGACCGAGCGGCGGGCGGCCTCGGTGGGGTGGGCGGTGAAGACGGGCCGTACGTTGAGGTTCCGGACGGTGGCGCGCAGGTGGTCGGGGTCGGCGTCCTTCAGCCGGTCGGCGGTGCGGGCGAGGAGTCCGCCTTCGGCGGAGCGCTTGGCGCGCAGTTCGCGGCCGCGGTGGACCTGTTCGGTGACGTTGGCCAGGTGGAAGTAGGTGGAGAAGGCGCGGACCAGCTTGGCGGCGGTCTCCAGTTCGGTTCCGCGCAGCAGTTCGGCGGCGGCGTCGCCGTCCTCGCGGGTCAGTCGGCGGACACGTTCGACCAGGTCCAGGAGTTCGGGGCCCTCTTGTCGTACGAGGGTTTCGCCGAGTAGGTCGCCGAGGCGCCGGATGTCGGCGCGCAGCTCGGTGCTGACCGTGGTGGTCTGGTCGTCGGCACTGCTCACAGGTGCGGCTCCTTGCAGTGTTGAAGCTCGTCTGGGAGGGGAACCCGGGTGTGGGTCGCGCGGCTGGGCCACGGCGGGGTGGTCGCTTCGGCGACCGGTCATCCGGGCAGTATTCAGAGCGGACCGCGCTGTCCGACCAGTTCCAAGGATAGGTGTCCATGCGGACGCGCAGATTTTCGGGCTCTTGCCGCAGGCCGCCGCGCTGCCATACTTACGATGCCGTAGGTTACGGAACCGTAGGGAACGCGACCCGTCCCCACAGGCCGTTGCCGCAGGCAATTGCCTCCACCCTCGACCCCCCAGGGGACGCCCCATGACCACAAGCTCCGATGTGATCGAAGACGCCCCGAATGCGCCCGATCCCAAGGGAACCAAGGCCACCGACACCGCACTGCCCTCGGCCACGCTGGGCGGCGAGCAGAAGCGCTCGATCGAGCAGATCACCCTTCTCCTCTTCATCACCGTCCCGTTCCTCGCGCTGATCGCGGCGGTACCGCTGGCCTGGGGCTGGGGGGTGAGCTGGCTGGACCTCGGTCTGCTGGTCTTCTTCTACTTCCTGGGCTGCCACGGCATCACGATCGGCTTCCACCGCTACTTCACGCACGGCTCGTTCAAGGCCAGGCGTCCGCTGAGGATCGCGTTGGCGATCGCGGGGTCGATGGCGGTGGAGGGCCCGCTGGTGCGCTGGGTGGCCGACCACCGCAAGCACCACAAGTACTCGGACGCGGAGGGTGACCCGCACTCGCCGTGGCGGTTCGGCGAGACGGTTCCGGCGCTGATGAAGGGCCTGTGGTGGGCCCACATCGGGTGGATGTTCGACGAGGAGCAGACACCGCAGGACAAGTACGCGCCGGATCTGATCAAGGACAGGACGATCCGCACGATCAGCCGGCAGTTCATCCTGTGGACGTTCGTGTCCCTTGCCCTCCCTCCGCTGATCGGCGGCCTGGTCACGATGTCCTGGTGGGGCGCGTTCACGGCGTTGTTCTGGGGATCGCTGGTCCGGGTGGCCCTCCTCCACCATGTCACCTGGTCGATCAACTCGATCTGCCACGCGGTCGGCAAGCGCCCGTTCAAGTCGCGTGACCGCTCGGGCAACGTGTGGTGGCTGGCGGTCCTGTCCTGCGGCGAGTCCTGGCACAACCTCCACCACGCGGACCCGACCTCGGCGCGGCACGGTGTGGAGCGCGGCCAGATCGACTCCTCGGCGCGTCTGATCCGCTGGTTCGAACTGCTCGGCTGGGCGTACGACGTGCGCTGGCCGTCACGCTCGCGTATCGATTCGCGCCGGAACACCGGTCAGGACAGCTCTCGGCACCAGAAGGAGACCGCCGAGGCGGCATGATTGACGGGTGGCGACCGACTCGAGCAGTACCTCCAGCAGCGACAAGCAGCGGCGCCCTCGCCGAACCCGGATGACGGGTGCCGAGAGACGACAGCAGCTCCTCGAGATCGGTCGCACCCTCTTCGCCGCGAAGGGCTTCGAGGGCACGTCGGTGGAGGAGATCGCGGCCAAGGCCGGGGTCTCCAAGCCGGTCGTGTACGAGCACTTCGGCGGTAAGGAGGGGCTGTACGCGGTGGTGGTGGACCGCGAGATGCGCTGTCTGCTGGACATGGTGACCAGCTCCCTCACGGCCGGTCACCCGCGCGAACTGTGCGAGCAGGCGGCTTTCGCGCTCCTGGACTACATCGAGGAGTACACGGACGGGTTCCGCATCCTGGTCCGTGACTCCCCCATTCCCCAGTCGACGGGCTCCTTCGCCTCGCTGATCTCGGATATCGCGACACAGGTGGAGGACATCCTGGGCCGCGAGTTCAAGAGCCGCGGCTTCGACCCCAAGCTGGCTCCCCTGTACGCGCAGGCCCTGGTCGGCATGGTCGCCCTGACGGGTCAGTGGTGGCTGGATGTCCGCCGCCCGAGGAAGGCCGAGGTCGCGGCGCATCTGGTGAACCTGGCGTGGCACGGGCTGGACGGGCTGGAGCAGAAGCCGCGGTTGATCGGGCACCGGAAGAGCTGAGGGTTCGGGTGCCGGCTGGTTGACCGGTGCCGTTCGAGTGGGGGACCGGTGGCGGCCACTGCTCCCGGGGCGCATGCGGTGGGCCGGTGGCTGCGGCGCCCAGAGTGAGAGCGCCGGCCGTGACTGCGTGTGCCGTTCGTTCCGTCATGTGGACGAGCCTATGAATCCGGCGCTCTCATGAGCAGCCGGTCAGCCACCGGCTACTGGTTGGGGGCGGCCCCACCCCCTGGGTGTCGCTGCCGCGATCAAGCGAGGTGCTGCACGAAGAAGGCAGTCACCTCCTTGCCGACCCGGAGGCGGACGGCCGCGGGGTCCGGCCCGATGAAGTCCTCGTGACGGACGTCGGGACCGGCCGAGCAGCCGTCCGCCGTGGGGATGTGTTCCAGATACGGTCTGGTGTCCTCCTCGTACGGGCTGATCGTGTCGGCGCCGGCCCAACGGATCTCCACCGGCACGCGCACGGTTCGGAGGCTCTCCGGTGTCAGGAAGCGGCCGATTCCGGGGGCCACTTGGAACACCGCCTGTATTCGGGGGTCGGAGAGGTCCGCCGCGGCACTCTCCAGCGCGCTCAGCAACTCGAGCTCCGAGTACTTCTTCAGCAGCGCGTCCAGCGCGTCGGGGAATTCGGGGAGCGCCGGCATGGGTGCCGCTCCCATCGCTATGCCCAGCAGGACCTGCGGGTCGATTCGGGCCCCTGCGAGCGCCGCCACCGTGTACCCGCCCATGGAGAATCCCGCCGCGCCGACCGGGCCCAGGGGCTGTTCCCGGGCGAGGGCGTCGAGGGCGAAGGTGATGTCCCGGGGCTGTTCCCAGACATGGAGGAAGCCTTCCGGCTCGTAGCCGTCGACGAAGTTGTTGCCGTGGTGGTCGAGGGCGGCCACACGGAACCCCGACTCCACGAGCGGATGCACCAGCCACCCCATGTCGCTCCCCGAACCCCCGGAGCCGTGCGAGATCACGACCAGCGGAGCCGGGACGGCCACCGGATCGCGCGGTTCCCACACGTAGAGACGAACAGGCCGCGGACGGCCCGGCTCCCGCAGATCACGGCGGGACTCGTCGTACAGCACACGTACCAGCGGCTCTTCCTGCCCGGAGATCGTCATGGCGGCATCGTAGGAGACGTCCCTGGCACCGTCTGCCTTCCACCCGATCGGTTCACCGACTGATCCGCTGCGACACCGCGGGGAAAGCCGCACACAGAGGCCCAGGGAAGTGCCGGACGAGGGCGCGGGGAACTCGGCGGCCACCCCGCCCTCAAGCGGAGCGCAAAACCATGGTCTCCAAGACCTCCCTCGCCATCTTCCGAGCCGGCCCCTCCGTCTGCCGGGCAGTGCGCCGAAACGTCTCCTGGGCCCGCCGCGCGGGCCAGTCCGGCGGTAGATGCTCCACCGGAAGCCGTGGATCGGTGCGAATGATCCGCAGCCACTCGGCGACCAGCCGTAACCGGCTCGCGATCGGATCGCCGGAGGCCAGCTCGCCGTCCGCCCAGCGCTCATCGAAGGCCACGTACCGCGCGGCCGGCGTCTCCAGGTCCCAGCTCTCCCGAATCATCAGCCCGATGTCGGTGAACTCGTCGGCGCGCGCGTGGAAGACCTTGACGTGCGCGTCGAGGCCGAGCTCGGACACGATGCCGCGGACGTCGGCGTGCCCCGGCGCGACCCACAGCCCGCTGTACAGGGCGCCGAACCCGGACCAGGTGAGCCGGGAGCGCAGGTCGTGCCGCTGGCGCTGCCAGGACTCGGGGAGCGAGAACCCGAGCAGGGTCCAGGAGCCGTCCCAGTCCTCGTTCACCGCACCGTGCTCCCAGATGCGACGGCCGCCGTCCCTCAGGATGTCCGCGGCGTGCGGGGTGAGCCCGAAGAACATCTTCCGGCCCTCGCGCTGCCTCCTCAGCAGCCCCCGGTTGACCATCCGCGTCAGCGTGGACCGTACCGCCTGCTCGCTCGTCCCGACGCGGCCCAGCACGTCGATGATGCTGCCCGAGTAGACGCCGTGGTTCCCCTCCTCCAGCACGTGGTTGCCGTAGAAGGTCAACACGAGGGTCTGGGGACGCAGTTGGGGAGCCCCGCTCGCGTCGGTGTCTGCGGCGGTCGCGTCCAGGGTGTCGTCCTCCACAGCGCTCAAGCGTACGGCCGCCCGCTAGGGGAGGAACGGACGGCCGTACGCGCTCCTCAGCGGCCGCCGGTGAAGAGCGGTCTCCCGTGGACGGGGAGGAACACCGAGAAAGTAGGCGGACGTCTATCAGCCGTCAACAATCTGCACAATGTCGAGTGCGCGAGGGACGAGACTCAGCCGGTCGGCTCCAGGAATTCCAGCCGGTTGCCCACCGGGTCCTCGGAGTAGAAACGCCGGTGGCCCGGGAGGGCGTCGTCCCAGGTGACCGGCGCACCGTACGCGGCGAGCCGGTCCGCGTACGCTTCGATGTCCCGCACCCGGAACCCCGGGTGAGCCTTCCCGTACGGACGGAAGTCTGTCTCGATCCCCAGGTGCAGCTGGACCTCCCCGGACCGGAACCAGCAGCCCCCGCGCACGGCGAGCGCCTGCGGCTTGGGAATCTCGGCCATCCCGAGGACGCCGACGTAGTACGAGCGCAGCTGCCCCTCCGACCCCGGCGGCGCGGTGAGCAGCACGTGATCGACAGCGCTGATCACCGCCCCTCCGCCTCTCCGCGCCCGGGCTTCCGGGCCACGACGAAGACGCGCCGGAACGGGAACACCGTGCCGTGCTCCGTGGCCGGGTACGCCTCGCGGAGCAGGGCCCGGTACTCGGCGACGAAGGGTTCGGCGTCCTCGCCGAGGTCGGTGAGGACCGGCCGCAGCCCGGTCCCCTTCACCCAGTCCAGGACGGGGTCCTCGCCTTCGAGCAGATGCGCGTACGTCGTCTCCCAGGCGTCCACCTCGCAGCCGAGGCCGGCGAGCCGGTGCAGGTACGCGGCCGGGGCCAGTACGGCGTCGTCGTGGCGGAGCGTCGCGCCCAGCCGGTCCTTCCAGCGGGCGGAGCGGGCGAGTTCGCGCATGAGCCGGTGGCTGGGCGAGTCGAAGTTGCCGGGCACCTGGAAGGCGAGGACCCCGCCGGGGGCCAGGCCCTCCACCCAGGCGGGGAAGCGTGTGACATGGCCGGGTACCCACTGCAGGGTGGCGTTGCTGACGATCAGGTCGTACGGCTCCGGGGGTGCCCATGTGGTGACGTCCGCGGGCGCGAAGTCGAGGTGGCCGCCGCCCGGGGTGGGGCCGGCGAGGGGCGCGGCCTCGGCGAGCATCTCCGGGGAGGTGTCCAGGCCGGTGATGTGTGCCGTGGGCCATCGGTCGGCGAGCAGGCGGGTGACGTTGCCGGGTCCGCAGCCGAGGTCGGCGATGCGGGGGCGCCCGGCGCGGGACGGGGCGGGTTCGGGGAGTTCGGGCACGCGGGCCAGCAGGTCGACGAAGGCGCGGGCGCGGTGGCCGGAGTGGCGCAGGTACTGGCGCGGGTCCCAGACAGGGACGGTGGCGGGCATGGCGGTACCTCCTCAAGTCACCTCGCAACCGTGACAGAGCAGCTCTCTCGACGTCAAGAAACTTACCCCAAATACACTCGACATCAAGAGACTTCACATCGACACAACCACTACACTGATCGCTATGGAGGACGAGGTCGATCGGCTGGTCGCTGCGTGGCGCCGGGAGCGCCCGGACCTCGACGTGGAGCCGCTGGAAGTACTCAGCCGGGTGAGCAGACTGGCCCGGCACCTGGATCGCGCGCGCCGTCTGGCGTTCTCCGAGCACCAGCTGGAGCCGTGGGAGTTCGATGTGCTGACCGCGCTCCGGCGCGCGGGGACGCCGTACCAGCTCTCCCCGGGGCAGCTGCTCACGCAGACGCTGGTCACCTCGGGCACGATGACGAACCGTATCGACCGCCTGGCCAAGAAGGGCCTGGTGGAGCGACTGCCCGACCCCAGCGACCGCAGGGGCGTACTGGTCCGCCTGACGGGCGAGGGCCGGGACAGGGCGGACCAGGCGCTGGCGGGCCTCCTCGACCAGGAGCGCGCGATCCTCGCGGAGCTGTCGCGCGCCCAGCGAGGCGAACTGGCCGCGCTGCTACGCCAGTTGACCGCCCCGTTCGACAACATCCCCGGCTAGGTCGACGGGTCCGACACCGGCGCGCCGCGCGAGCGCGACGGCGGCGAGGGTGCTGTGCACGCCCAGCTTCCCGAGGACGTTCTGCATATGGGTCCGGACGGTGTGCGGGGACAGGTACAGGCGCTCGGCGACGGCCTTGCGCCCCAGCCCCGCCACCATGCACCGCAGGACTTCCCGCTCCCTCGGTGTGAGGGACTCGACCAGCCGTTCGCTCTCGGTGCGGTGCTTGCGGGCGGCGGTGAGCTCCCGCAGCACACCCGTGAGCAGCGCGGGCGGCAGATGCGTCTCGTCCCGCAGCACGCCCCGGACGACGGTGAGCAGCCGGGACAGCGAACAGTCCTTGGCGACCCACCCCGAGGCCCCCGCCTGCAGCGCGAGCGCGGCGCGGCGCGGGTCGTCCTTCTCGGCGAGGACGACGGTCCGTACGCTCGGCTGCCCCGATCGCACTCCGGCGACGAGTGAGATCCCGTCGACGAGCCCGTCCTCGTTGCCGTCCTGTACGGGTACGGCGGCCGGACGTGACCCGGGAGCGTTGCCTCCCAGATCGGCGTCGACCAGCAGCACATCGAACTTGCGGCCTTCCGCCGCCGCGCGGTCCAGACAGCGCAGTGCGGCGGGGCCGCTGCCGGCCGCGGACACGTCGACGTCGGGCTCTGCGGCCAGGGCGGCGGCGAGCGACTCGGCGAAGATACGGTGGTCGTCGACGACCAGAACTCGGATGCGAACCACTGAAACCCCCTTCCCCAAGCTCCTGAAGAGCCGGGGATACCCCTTTGTCGGGGGACGACCGGCGCAGGTACGGCGCTCGGAGCACTCCCCGGTTTCCACCTGGGACGGGGCGCCGCACCGCACGGCCGCCGCCGTGCTGGAAGTGTTACCCCCACTCCGGGCGTCGTACCCGGCTGTCTCGCCCCCTGATCAGCACCGGCCCCCACCGGCGCTGTTCATCAGGGTAAGGCCGGTGGCGAGGAGCGGAAGGTTATTTGCAGAACTGGTTGGCCTGCGCGTTTATGGTGAGCTGTATGTTTCGTATGGAGACAGAAGTCGACAAGGAGCGTAGCCAATTGCTGCGCTCCCGGCTACGGGAGGCGGACACCTCGGCCTCTCCGGTACTCCGCTCCCTGCGCGGAACCCCCGGCGAACGCGAGACTCCGCTCCACGTCTGGGCACTGGACCCTGCGGGCACTCTGGCCGGAGGCCTCGTCGGCCACACCTGGGCGACCTGGCTCCACGTCACGTACCTCTGGGTCGAGGAGCGGTACCGGGGGGCGGGGATCGGCTCCCGCCTCCTGTCGCAGGCGGAACGGGTGGCCGCGGCGCGGCACGGCTGCCGTAACGCCCGCCTGGAGACGTGGGACTTCCAGGCCCCGGGCTTCTACAAGAGGCACGGGTACGAGGTGGTGGGGGTGGTTCCGGACTATCCGCCGGGGGTTATGGAGTACACGTTGACGAAGCGGTTGGGGTGAGCGGGCCGCCTGTTTCCACCGGTCGTTTCCTACGGCCGGCCGGGCCCCTCATCCAGCAGCTGCTGTTGACGAATGCACCGTCGTAGGGTCGCCGAGTGGCTCGCGAGTCCCAGCGACACACCGCTTTCACGGCGTGTCGCTGGGACTGAGAAGCCAATTAACCTCATCTCCGGATTCGCCAACAGCATCTCCGGCATGAGGGGCCCGAAGTGACCGCGACGATCAGCGGACGGGCTCCCGGAGATCGGCGACGACCTCGGCCCAGACCGTCAGGCCCTTGCCCGTCCACCGCGTTCCCCACCGGGCGGACAGCGCGTCGGTGATCAGCAGGCCGCGCCCGTCTTCCTGGTCCGACTGCGGGCCACTCTGCGGCTGCGGTCTGATCGGTTCGGACACTGGCCCGGAAACCCGCTCGGACCCCGGTAGGCGGCCTCGGTCCTGGCCTTGGTCGGTCACGCTGACGACGACTGCCCCGGCAGTGCAGGTCAGGGTGACCGAGATGGTCTCGCTGTCGCTGTGCTCCAGGGCGTTCGCCATGAGCTCACCCGTCACCGTTTCGATGTCCTCCACGGCACCCCGGGGCAGACCCCAGGAGCGAGCGGTGTCCCGGACGTAGTGCCGGGCGGCGCGCGCGGAGACGAGGTCCCCACCGGGGAACGAGCGCAGCCCGAGCGCTTCGGGTGAGGCGGGGCCGTGCGCCAGGGCATCGTGAACGGTCGCTGCGGAGCCCTCCCCCTGGGACAGGCGAGCACTCCGGCTCTCAGCGATGAGCAGCGCGTCACGGGGGCCACCCGCCAACTGTTCGACGAGCGCCCGGAGTTCACCGTGGCCTGTCTCCGGCACCGAGATCACCTCCTGCGCCCTGCCCAGCAGCCGATCCGCGAGCCCGAGTCGCACGTCGTCGACCAGCTCCGCCGACCGCGACAGAAACCCGGCACTGTCCCTCGGCAAGTAGACACGGCTCGTCGTCGGCACTGGTTCAGCACAGGAGCCAACGCGACGACGCTCGTCGTACGTCACGCCGCCTCCAGCCATGCGTGGATGTCACGGGTGTCGAGGTCGACGCCGTAGGTGGCGCACCAGCGGGTGTCGCGGCGCAGCCGCTGGAGCCGGGTCTTCTCCTCGCGTTCGTGTGCGGCGAGGTAGGGGCGGACGAGGGGGGTGGCGGTGCCGTCGATGGGGTCGTAG
>NZ_VJZE01000341.1 GCF_009377205.1 Streptomyces phyllanthi | reverse complement strand
TTCGTTCGCGACCTCCCCCCGCCTCACCTAGAATCTCCGCTCTTGCCCGCCTCCCTCCCGGAGCGCCGCCGTCCGGACGGAAACCGGTCGGCTCTCACCGACGTACGCCGGTCTGCCTTACCGACCGCACACCCGTCGGCGTCCACCGACGCACACCCCCAGCAGGCCCCCGGAGGCACCCCCTTGTCCAGATCGGCCGACGATCCCCTCGCCCGCGAACGCGCCCACCTCAGCGCCTCGCGGTCCGCGCTCCGCACCATGCGGGAGGACGTGGAGTCGCTCGACATCAGAGACGTCACCGCGAACTGGGTGAACGCCGAGGCGCTCCAGCACCAGATCAGTGAGCGCATCAAGGCCCTCGCCGACCTCAGCCACACCCCCCTCTTCTTCGGCCGCCTCGACTACCTGCACGCGCCGAAGGCCGATCAGGCGGAGGGCGCGGAAGGGGAGCGGTTCTACATCGGGCGCCGTCATGTGCACGACTCCGCGGGCGACCCCATGGTCATCGACTGGCGCGCGCCCGTGTCACAGCCGTTCTACCGGGCCTCCAAACGGGCCCCGATGGACATCGGCCTGCGCCGCCGCTTCGGCTACACGGGCGGCGACCTCAGCGCGTACGAGGACGAGCACCTCTCCGACCCCACCGAGGCGGCCACCACCAGCAAGCTGCTCCAGCAGGAGATCGAGCGTCCCCGCGTCGGCCCGATGCGCGACATCGTGGCGACCATCCAGCCGGAGCAGGACGAGATCGTCCGCAGCGGGCTGGGCGGCACGGTGTGCGTGCAGGGAGGACCCGGCACCGGGAAGACCGCCGTCGGTCTGCACCGGGTCGCGTACCTCCTCTACGCCTACCGCGAGCGCCTCGCCCGCACCGGCACCCTCGTCATCGGGCCGAACCGCTCGTTCCTCCACTACATCGAGCAGGTGCTGCCCGCGCTGGGCGAGCTGGAGGTCAAGCAGGCGACCGTGGACGACCTCGTGGCGCATGTCGAGGTGCGCGGCACCGACGACGCGGACGCCGCCGTCGTCAAGGGCGACGCCCGGATGGCCCAGGTGCTGCGCCGCGCCGTCCGCTCGCACGTCACCCCGCCCACCGAGCCGGTGGTCGTGGTGCGCGGATCACGGCGCTGGCGCGTACCGGCGTACGAACTGGAGGACATGGTCCGGGAGTTGCTCGACCGGGACATCCGCTACGGCGCCGCCCGCGACGCGCTGCCGCAGCGGATCGCGCACGCGGTGCTGGTGCAGATGGAGCGCTCGGGCGAGGCGCCGGACGACCGCGTGCAGGACGCCGTGGCCCGCAACCCCGCCGTGAAGGCGGCCGTCAAGGCGATCTGGCCGCCCGTGGACCCGGCGAAGCTCGTGCTGCGCCTGCTCACGGACGCGGACTTCCTGGCCGTACACGCGGACGGGATCCTCACCGCCGACGAGCAGAAGACGGTCCTGTGGGCGAGGCCCGTACGGTCGGTGAAGTCGGCCAGGTGGTCGGCCGCGGACGCCGTACTGATCGACGAGGCGACCGACCTCGTGCAGCGCACGCACTCGCTCGGCCATGTGGTGCTCGACGAGGCGCAGGACCTCTCGCCCATGCAGTACCGGGCGGTGGGCCGCCGCTGCACCACCGGTTCCGCGACCGTCCTCGGCGACCTGGCCCAGGGCACCACGCCCTGGGCGACGCGGAGTTGGGAGGAGGCACTCGGCCACCTCGGCAAGGGGGACGCCGTCGTCGAGGAGCTCACGGCCGGCTTCCGTGTCCCCACGGACGTCATCACGTACGCCTCCCGCCTGCTCCCCCATATCGCGCCCGGGCTGACCCCGGTGGCGTCGGTCCGTGAGAACCCGGGCTTCTTCGAGCTCCGTCCGGTCACGTCCGACGCCGAGGTGGTCGCCGCCTGCGAAGAGTCACTCCGCCACGAGGGCTCGATCGGCCTCATCGCCGCCGACGCCCGCGTCCCCGCCCTGGCGGAAGCGCTCACGACGGCCGGCCTCGGCTTCCTCGGCCCCGGCGAGGAGACGACGCACGAGACCCGCCTCACGCTCGTACCGGCGTCGCTGGCCAAGGGTCTGGAGTACGACTACGTGGTCCTCGACGAGCCCCGGGCGGTCGTCGACGGCGAGCCCGACGAACGCACCGGCCTGCGCCGCCTGTACGTGGCGCTCACGCGAGCGGTCTCGGGCCTGATCGTGACGCACGCGGCACCGCTGCCACCGCAACTGGTCTGAGCCGTACGGGAAGCCGGCCGGACGCGCCCTCGCGCCCTCTCAGGGGCTGCACGAACCCGGCCGGCTTCAGCCGTCGACGTCGAGCGCCGTCCCGTACAGCCGGCCCACCTTCAGCCGGATGACGACCCGGCGCTCGGCCACCAGCTGCTCCAGGAACGCGTCCTCGTCCTCCGGCTTCGCGGCCTCCGGGATCATCGCGAGCAGCTCCCGCCCGACCGCGTCGCCCGGAACGGTCGTGATCCCGGAGACCTCCGCCTCGCCCTCGGCGACGGCGAACGACCACACGTCACCGCCGGGCACATGGAGAGCCGCGCGCGGGTCGCGCCGCAGGTGTTTGACCTTGACGCGGTCCGCCGTGGTGGAGAACCGCACGATGCGGGCATCGGGGTCCCAGCCGTACAGCATGGTGGTCAGATGGGGGTGGCCACTGCGCTTGTTGGTGGCGAGGGTTCCGAACTGCTGTCTGCCCAGCAGATCGGACAAGGCGTCGTCGGACAGGGTGCGGGGCGCGGGTCCTTGAGTCATGCCGTGATCAACTCCCGTACGGCTCCCGGCATTCCACGGCAACGGACTCCTGCGGCACCGCGTACCCGGGAACGGACGGCCAGCGCACGGTCAGCACCACCGACTCCTCCTCCGCGATCCAGGAGTGGTCCACGCCCTTGCCCCATACGACGTAGTCGCCCTGCCGTTCCAGCAGCACGCTGCGGCCGGGAAGCTCGACGCGGAAGCGACCGCTGATCAGAACCAGCAGAGCGGTGCGCTCCTCGCCCCGCACCCACTCGGATCGCTCGTCACCACGGGGGTGGACGCCCCACTTGACCTCCACCGCGTCGCTCTGGCGGGGATCGCCGTCCGCCTTGAAGTGGCCGAGCAGCCATCCGCGGTCCAGTGCCGCGTCCCTGCCGGCGTTGCCCACGTACACGCTGTCGTCCAAGCGGTCACCCAAGCCGTCGTCCAAGCCGTCGTCCATGCGGTCGAACGCTAACACCCGCCCGTCGGCCGGGTTGTAGCGGCGATCCGGTGGCGCGTCGGCGAACTCGTCAGCCCGCCGCCTGCTGCAGACCGTCGAGGATGAGGTCCAGCCCGAACTCGAACTCGTCACCGTAGGCGTATCCGGGGCGCATGACGTGGGCGGTCGCGATCTCGGTCAGATACGGGTACTCGCCGTCGCCGAAGCCGCTCATGATGGACTCCGCCAGTTCGGCGGTCTCGTCCGGGGTGTCGAAGGGCAGCGTCTTCTCCTGCAGGGCGAACCCGTAGATGTAGCTGTCGAGGACCGAGACGGCGTGAGCGGTCAGGGTGAGCGAGAACCCGCCCTGCCGCAGGCAGCCCAGAACGACGTCGTGGTGACGCAGAGTGGCGGGTCCCGGAGTGGACCGCGACTCCATCAGCCCGATCGCCCAGCGGTGCCGGGACAGCGCGTGGCGCATGGAGATCGCCCGCTTCCGCATCGCCTGGCGCCAGTCGTCGCCCGGTGTGGGCAGTTCGACCTCACCGAAGACCAGGTCGACCATGCCGTCGAGCAGGTCCTCCTTGTTGGCCACGTGGTTGTACAGGGACATCGCCTCGACTCCGACGGCCTCGCCGAGCTTGCGCATGCTCAGCGTCTCCAGGCCGCCGGTGTCGGCGAGTTCGACGGCGGCGCGCAGCACCCGCTGCCGGGTGAGCGTCTCGCGGGCCGGCTGCGGGGTGGTACGTCGGGTCACGGTGGGCGGTCACTTCCTCTCGCGGTCTCCAAGCGTTGACGAGCTTACGGCGTAAGTGCTGTACTTACAGCGTAAGTGTGCGCTTACGCCGTAAGTGCTCGGTGGAGACGAACCCGGAGCAGCGACGATGCGGAACATGAACGAGCCGACCCCGACCGCCGATGAGACCAGTGAGACCAGTGAGACCAGGACGATGACGTCCGTCGTGCAGGAGCGATACGGCGCCGAGCCGGAAGCCGTGCTGCGCACGGCGCGACGCGCCAGGCCCGGTATCGGGCCCGGCGAGGTACTGGTGCGGGTGCGCGCCTCCAGCGTGGACCGGGGCACCTGGCACATGATGGCCGGTCTGCCGTACGCGGTCCGGCCCGTGAGCGGCCTGCGCGGGCCGAAGCTCCCGAACCCCGGCCGCAACATCGCCGGTGTAGTCGAGGCGGTCGGCTCCGACGTGACCGGGTTCGCGCCCGGCGACGAGGTCTACGGCACGGCAGTCGCCGCGTTCGCCGACTACGTCGCCGCCCGCCCCGACAGGATCGCCCCCAAACCGGCCGGCCTCACCTTCGAGGAGGCGGCGACGGTACCCGTCAGCGCGCTCACCTCACTGCAGGCGGTGCGCGACAAGGGCAAGGTCGAGAAGGGGCAGCAGGTGCTGATCACGGGAGCGGCCGGCGGCGTGGGCACCTTCGCCGTCCAGCTCGCCCACGCCGCCGGGGCGCGGGTCACGGCCGTCGCGAGCACTCCCAAGGTCGACGCCGTACGCGCCCTGGGCGCCGACGACGTCATCGACTACACCCGTGAGGACTTCCTCGCCGGCCCGCGACGCTACGACGTCATCATCGACATCGCGGGCAACCGCGGTCTGCGGGATCTGCGCCGCGCCCTCACCCCCCGCGGCAGGCTGGTCATCACGGGCGGTGAGACGAACGGCGCCTGGCTCGGCGGCACCGACCGGCAGCTCCGCGCAATGCTGCTGTCCCCGTTCACCGGCCAGCACCTCGGCACCTTCATCGCCTCCGAGCACGCCGACGGGCTGCGCGACCTGACCGCGCTCATCGACGCGGGCACGCTCAGCCCGCTCGTGCACCGTGTCTACCCGCTGGCCGAGACCGCCGCGGCCATCCGCTGTCTCCTCGACGGCCACGTCATCGGCAAGCTGGCGCTCACGCTGCCCGCCGAGTGACGGCACGGGCCGACACCGGAGCGCTGTTCCCGCCGGGTTCCCGCCGGCCTGGGCCGACAGCGTCATCGTGTGCCGACAGCGCACCGGAATCCCGCCCTCACCCAGGCCCCGATCCGCCGGACAGGCCCCGGGCATCCAGCGCCGTACGCCACTCCCGCACCGCCTCCGCGGAGACCGGCGCGCTCCAGCCTCCCGGCCGCACGGCGCCTCCGACGTGGAAGGCGTCGACACCGCCGGCGCGCAGCGTCGGGACGTGGTCCAGGCGCAGGCCACCGCCGACGAGCAGCCGCTGCGTGTAACCGGGCTCCCCGCTGCGGCCGGCCTCGGCGAGGAGGACCGGCAGCCCGTCATCGACGCCCTCGGCGGACCCCGCGGTCAGATAGGTGTCGAGACCCGGCAGGTCGGCGAGCTGCTTGCGCAGGGCGTCGCGGTCGACGGCCCGGTCGATGGCCCGGTGGAAGGTCCACGGGTACCCGTCCAGCGCGTCCACGACCCGCTCGACGGCGTCCACATCAGGCCCCCCGTGCTCCGCGAGGAACCCGAGCACGAACTCCTCGGCCCCGGCGGCCCGCAACTCCCGTACAGCCCGTACGAGCCCCTCGACGTCCCCGGCGGCGAACCCGTCGGCCCGGCGCACCATCACCCGGGCGGGAATCTCCACGGCCTCCCGGATCCCGGCGACCACCCGGACCCCCGGTGTGAGCCCGTCCGCGGCCATGTCGGCCACCACCTCGAGCCGGTCGGCCCCTCCGGCCCGAGCGGCGATCGCGTCCTCGACATCGAGGGCGATCACCTCCAGGACCGCACGCGCAGGCGTAGGCATAGGACCCCTTCCGTTATGTCTCTTGATTCCCGTGAGAGCGACTGATGGTTCCACCGACAGCCCTAAAGGTCTAGTCCAATCTCAGGGTACGACGGCGGGGCGCGCTCTCGCGCAACGGGGCGGGCCGTACGCCGGAGAGCAACGGGTCGGCCGTACGCCGGAGAGCAACGGGTCAGCCGTACGCCGGAAGGTCAGCGCCCGTCCGCGTACCGGCGGGCCAGGGCGATCAGGGCGGACCGGTCGCTCCGGCCGGTGCGGTTCCTGAGGCTCGCGAGGTGTTTCTCGACGGTGCGGGGCGAGAGGAAGAGGTACTCGGCGATCTCCTGGTTGCCGAGCCCGCGGCCGAGCAGGCGCAGCACCTCGTACTCCCGCGCGGTCACCCCGGCCTGCCGCAGCTCCCGCGGAATCGTGTCGTGGCCCTGGCGGCGGCGGGGAACCGGGGAGCCGGCTTCCCGCAGCAGGGCGCGGCAGGCGGCCGACACCCGTGTCGTGCCCCGGTCGTGGAAGAACTGCTCGGCGGCGCTCAGCCACTCGACGGGCCGCCCCCAGCTGTCGGCGAGTGCCGCCTGAGCACCCAGGCGCAGGCACAGGTGGCGGGCCAGGGGGATGGCGTCGGTCCCGGCCAGGGCCTCCTCGGCAGCCTTCGCGGCCTCGGCGGACCGGCCTTCGCGGCCCAGCAGCACGGCCCGCGACCAGCCGACGAAGGGCCGGTCCCAGTGGACCTCGGTGAGCCGGTCCGTGACCGCCCCGTCCAGCTCCGCCCAGCCGGCCGCACCCCGTACGGTGCGCAGAAGCAGGTACGGGCCCAGGAAACCGGTGACCCCCCGGGTGCTGGGCAGCGCCCGCATGACCTGGTCCGCCTCCGTGAACTCGGCCATCGCCCTGGCGTGTTCCTCCCGCAGCAGGGAGCAGACACCCCGGGCCCAGCCCCACACGGAGGTGTCGGCGTAGCCCCAGACCGCCCCGGCGCTCCCGTCGGCCAGCGCGCTCTCCAGCACGTGCAGCGCGGCCTGGAGCTTCTCCCTCTCCCCACGGATGGTGGCGATGATGGCGTCCACTCCGGCGCCGAGCAGTTCCACCTCGTGCAGGCGCAGCCTGCGGGCCGTCGTCCGGAGCCGCCGGGCGGACTCCGTGGCTCTGTCCTGGTCGTCGCGCAGCAGATGGGCCAGCGCCAGATGCATGTCGGCCCAGGCCGTCATGAGCACCGCGCCGGTCTCCTCGGCCGCCTTCCGCGCGGCCAGCAGCCGCTCGGTCCCGCTGAACCGGATCCGGTCGAGCGCGCCGAGTTCGAGCAGGCCGCGTATCCGCCAGACCGGCAGCGCGTGGGCCTCGGCCGTGGCCACCAGGCGTTCGAACACTTCTTCCGTCTTGGCCAGGTCCAGGGGCCTCAGGCAGTACCCGAGCATGTTCAGCGCCTTGCAGCTCACCTCCGGCAGCCCGACCGCCTCGGCGGTCGCCACGGCTCCTTCGGCCAGGGCCATGGCGGTCTCCCGCCGGTCCGGGCGCTGCGAATTGAGCACCAGGTGCGCGGCGACCGCGTCCAGGGCGGCGCGGGACGCCGGGTCGGGCTCGGCTCCGAGTAACTCCCGCGCCCGCCGGACGGCGGTCAGGCCCTCCTCCCACCGCTGGACGGTGGCCGCGGCCCCGGCCCGCGTGAGGAAACCCGCGGCACGCCGGGCGGGCGGAGCGCCCCACACGGTCAGGACCTGGTCCAGCCGGTCGCCGAGCTCCGGGACGCGCTGGACGTCGCCCGTGAGGACGAGTGTCCTCAGCAGTTCCTCCAACAGCCGAGCCACGGCCTCGGGCGGGGCGTCCACGGCGTCGGCGGTCAGCTCCAGGCCCCGGTCGAGGAGTTCCACCGCGGTCAGCAGCGCGCCCCGCAGGACCGCCTGCCGCCCGGCCCGGGTGAGCAGTACGGCGGCCCGTGCCCGCTGCCCGCCCGCGACGCACAGCTCCGCGGCCAGGCGGTACAGGTCGTCGCCCGAGTCACCGCCCATCAGCCCGCGGGGCTCCCCGGGCCGGCCTGCGCCTCCCGGCCCCTGCTCCGGCGCGTCGGCGGACTCGGTCGCGTGGCGCGCGTGGGCGGACTCGATCGCGTCGGCGGCGGCGAGGCAGAGCGCCACCCGCTCCGCGGGCAGCAGCCGGTGGGCGATGGCGTCGGCGGTCAGGGCGTGACGGAAGGTGTGCCAGCCGGGCTCCTCCGCGGTGAGGTCGTCGGTGGTGCCGTAGGTGGTGCCATTGGTGATGCCATTGGTGCCATAGGTGCTGCCGTCGGCGACCAGGTGCACGCGTGCCGCGTACCGCAGCTGGCGGAGCGCCGTCGTCCGGTCGAGTCCGGCGACGCGGGCGGCGATGTCCACGGGGAAGCGCCTGCCCAGGACGGCCGCGGCTTCCAGGAGCGCGACTCCGGACGGTTCCAGGTGGTCCACGCGCTGGAGGACCGCGGCTGCGACCGTCGCGGGTACGCCGGCGTTCAGCGCGCCGGTCACCGTCCAGCCAGGGCCCTGCCGATGGACGAGATCGCCGCTGTCGACCATGGCACGCAGCAGTTCCTCCACGACGAAGGGGACACCTTCGGAGACGGCTTGCAGGCGGTCCAGTACGGCGGCCGGTACCGCGCCCGCGTCGTCGTGGCCCAGACAGCGGGCGGCCAGTTCCGCGGTGTGGGCGGGTGCGAGGCGGGCGAGGCGCACGGTGCGGGCCGTACGACGGGACGCGGCGGCCTCGGCGAGGTCGAGGGCCGGTCCGGGCCCACTGCGCAGGGTGGCCAGCAGGACGGCGCGCTGGCCGGAGAGGTTGTCCGTGAGGTAGTCGACGATGGTGAGCGTGTCGGCGTCCGCGTCGTGCAGGTCCTCCAGCACCAGGACACAGCCGCCGGCGCGTCCGAGGACACCCAGAAGCCGCAGCACCGCCTCGGCGTACCCCACGAGTGGCGCGCCGTCCTGCGGTGCCAGTCCGCACAGCCGTGACAGCAGCGGCTCATAGGGGCCCAAGTCGCCGTCCGCGGGCGCCCCTTCGCCGCGCAGTCCGGAGAACACGGCCTCCGCCAGCGGGCGCAGCGGCACGGCACGCCCGGCCGACGCGGCCCGCCCGCGCAGCACCCGTAACCCGGCGCGTACGGCTGAGGAGGCGGCCTCGTCGACGAGCCGTGACTTGCCGATGCCCGGCTCGCCCAGCACGAACACCGACGAGCCACGCCCTTCGCCCGCCGACCGGACGGCCGCGGTCAGAAGGTCCCGTTCCGGTTCTCTGCCGACCAGTTCCGGTGACGACAACGACGACACTCAGGCCCCCTGCGACCTCTCCGCCCACTTCGCCCACTTCGCCCGTTTCCGGGATGTCCCCGCCGGCGCTCGTCGAATACTCCTTCGAGTCCGTACAGCGTAGTACCCACGGTTCACAGGCGCCGCAGAACTACATGGGGGCTCATCCCCGATGTCCCCGGCAGCGGGCGGACGGCACGCTGTTCTCCGGCAGGGCAGGGGGGACAGGGCATGGCCCGGGGGACATGCCCTGCCTGCTTGCTTGTTCTTTCGTCGATGGGGGGGGTCGTCAATGCCGTCAATGCCGTCAATGCAGCGTGCTGGGAAATGGGCCGTGGCCGGGCTTCTGGGCGTGGCCCTGTGCGGATGCTCGTCGCTCACCGGAGGCACGACCGGAGGCACGGGAGGGGGCACCGGCAAGTCGTCATCGAAGGGCTCGGCGGCGGACGGACCGGAGGTTCCGGAGTCCACCCTGGACCTGGAACGGGTGTGCACTGACGGGCTCGGTTTCTCGGGGATGCCCGCCTACGACCGTACGAAGAAGACCGTGCACCCGGCGATGCTCATGAACAACTCCGGAGACACCTGGTCGCAGTTCGAGCCGCCCTCCGGCGACTTCCCCAAGGGCTGGTTCCTCGGCTACTCGGACAAGCCGGCCGACGCCGAGCTGGTCGTCTGCCTGGAGAACCGCACCAAGGCGACCGCGACCGGCAAGGTGTGCGACATGGAGACAGACGACGGGAAGCCGCTGAAGATCCGTACGTACAACACCTCGTACCGCCTGCGGATCGTCGAGGCGCGCACGGGCAAGGAGCTGTACAAGCACACGGGTGAGGCCAAGTCCGACGAGTGCCCGGTGTACATGCTGACCTCGGAGGGCGAGGACAAGGACAAGTACTACAACGAGGTGCGGCCCAAGGACTACCGCAAGCGCGTCAAGCCCTTCATCGCGCCGTAGTCTTCAGCCTTCAGC
>NZ_VJZE01000340.1 GCF_009377205.1 Streptomyces phyllanthi | reverse complement strand
CCCGAGATCCCCGGGACCCCGGACCAGCCGGGGACTCCCGACCAGCCCGGTGACCGCACCGAGCCGGGCAACGGCGGCTCGGGGAACAACCCGGGCTCGCAGGGCGTCACCCAGCCCAGGGCCGTCGCACAGCTCGCCGAGACCGGCAGTGAGCTCCCGCTCGGTGTGATGCTGCCCGTGGGCGCGGGCGCGCTGCTCGGTGGCGCTCTGCTCTACCGCAAGGCACGGGCGATGTCGTAAAGGCGACCGTCGCCACACATTGTGCCTGTGGCGTGCACAACGGAACGGGTCCCGCGTCGGCGGGGCCCGTTCCGTTTCAGTCGCCCTTCCTCACCACGTGGCCCGCACCTGGCGGATGATCCGCCGGCGCAACCGCACCCTGCGGCTGCCGTCGCGCAGCAGGCTGAGGCGATCCAGTTCCCAGTGACCGTACTCGGCATGGTCCGTCAGCAGACGTGTGGCGTCCTTGCGGGAGACCCCACGCGGTACGTACACGTCGACAAATTCGTATTCCGGCATCGCATCTATTGTGCGGGCAGAGGCCCGGTACGGATAGCGTCTGCACTATGTCTGATGCTGCGCAGCCCACCGCTGCCGAGGTACGCGCCGCCGCCGAGGCGGTCAAGACCGCGCTCGACCGCCACCTGGCCGCGGTCGAGCGGAGGACGGGTGAGGACGACCCGGCCGTCTACGAGGCGTTCAACGAGCTGGCCGCGGCCGCCGAGGTGTACGACGAACTGCTCTACGACCGCTACGACGAGGTCACGCCCTTCGAGATCCCCGGCACGGTGCCGACCTTCACGGGGCCCGAACCGGACGCCATCAGCGTACTGATCCGCCGCGACTACACCGTGGTGGAGCCACAGCGGCTGCTGGCCCAGGCACAACGGGTGGAAGCCGTGGAGGAGGACCGGAACGGCTCCGGCGATCTGGACGACTCCCTCGGCACGGCCCACGCGCTGGACATCGTGTTCGGCGAGTTCGAGGCGGACGAGATCGCCTCGCGCCACAAGGAGTTCGGGCTGGAGGAGGGTGACTCCACGCTCTGGGTGACGGCCCTGGAGGCGCCGTCCGAGCCGGGGGAGTGGCTGGAGGCCCCCTTCGAGCAGCCCGACGAGGACCTGGTCATCTGCCGCTTCGACGCCAGCACCGCCGAGGACCTGGAATCCCTGGACGCGGACCGCTGAGCCGAGCGGCGCGGCCATGAGTACGGCAGGGCGGCGGCCACCTCGGGTGACCGCCACCTTCGTCGCCGAGTGCCGGGTCGTCATGTGCCGCCCGGCCGCGGGGCTCAACCGGACGCCGGGACCTGGGCCTTGAGCAGTGCGGGCAGACGGGTCGTACGGGGTTTGGCGGGGACCTCGGCGACCGCTCGGGGGAGCGCCTGCTCCACGCCGTGCACCACGGACAGATGGCGCTCGGCGCGGCCGAAGGCCGTGTAGACCCAGGGCCGGGTCAGCGCCTGGGCGGCGTCGCCGGGCAGGACCGCGACCACGGCGGGCCACCGCTGCCCCACGGCCTGGTGCGCGGTCAGCGCCCACCCGTGCCGCACGGACTGCTCCACCCGCTCCTTCGGTACGACGACGGGGGCGCCCGCGCACTCCAGGTGCAGCCCGTCGGCGTCGGCCCGCACCACGCGGCCGGGCACCGTACGGCCCGGCGCGGGGGAGTAGCCGATCCGGTCACCGGGGTCGAAGCCGCCGAAGCGGCCCGGGCCGGGGTTGAGCCGCTCCTTGAGCGCGGCGTTCAGCGCGCGCGTACCGGCGGCGCCGCCGTGGCCCGGTGTGATCACCTGCGTCTGCTCGGGCGGGACTCCGAGCGCTCGCGGCACCGAGTCCGCGACGAGCTGCACGGTCCGGTGCACCGCCTCACCGGCGTCCCGCACGGGCACGATCACGACCTCCTTGCCGGGCGCGTCCACCTGGTGCAGCTCGCCGATCCCGATCCCGGAGACCAGTTCGCCGAGGGGCCCCGGGTCGGGCGTGCGCGAGGCGATCTGGGGGCAGACACGGGCCGCGAGCAGATCCGCGAAGACCCGCCCGGGACCCACGGACCACAGCACCCCCGGATCACCGCTGAGCACCAGCCTCGCCCCGTCGGGCAGCGACTCGGCGAGCACGGCCGCGCTCTCGACGTCGAGCTGCGGGGCGTCGAGCACGACGAGGAGGTCGAGGTCCAGCGCCCCTTCCCCGTCCCGGCCGGGCCCCTGGGCCCCCGACAGGAGCCCGGCCACGGTGACCACGGCTCCCAGGACGTCAGCGGGGCTTTCCGAGGAGTCTTTGGACCGCTGGCCGTCGAGAGCCCCGGACTCGCCCTGCCCCTCCGGGCCGGTCTCCGCCGCTCCGTACCCCGCGGCGGCGAGGAGCTCCGCGAATTCGCGCCGGCCGTCCGCGGTGTGTGTGGCCGCGTATGCCCGCAGACCGAGTGCGCGGGCGGCGGCGACCAGAGCCGCGGGCTCCGCGCGGGACGCCTCGCCGCCGGTGTGCAGCACCAGACCGTGCCCGGTGGCCGCACGGATCAGCTCCGCCGCGGAACGCGGTGCCGAGGCGGCGGCCCGCTCCCACTCGGCTGCGGAACCGTCCTCCTTGGGCACGGAGTTGATCACCCGGGCGAGTCCGTCGGCGAGGCTCTCCTCCGCGAGGGCGTACCGCTCGAGCCCGACGAGGACACGTACGGGCCGCTCCTCGCTCTCGTCGTCGTCCTCGGCCCTGTCGGTGCCCGGAGGGGCGTCGTCGAGGGCGTCCTGGAAGACCAGGGCCTCACCCTCCGCGATCGCGCTCTGCACGGCCGTGTCAGGGTCCGGTACCGAGCGCTGGGCGAGCGCGGCGGTCAGGGCCGGCATCTCCAGGGCCGTGTGGCCCGCGAGCGCCGCCTGCTCCAGCAACCACACGGTGACCGCCCGGGCCCGCCGCTCGTCGTCGGGTCCGCACTCCGGGCCCAGCAACGCCCGCGCGAAGCCGTCGGCCTGCTCGGGCCGCACCCCGAAGACCCGGAGCAACTGCCAGGGATCCGCGCGCAGTCCACCGTCCGCGCCCTCGCCGAGCACGGCGGCGACCTGCGGCGCGAGGGACTCGGGTGCCCCGCCCTCGGCCAGTACGGCGCGTACGGCCTCGACGGCCTCACGCGCGGGGGCGGCCGGAGCCGCGGGGGTCACGGGCACCGGGGGCTCCGGCCGCCGCACGGGCTCGGGCGCGGCCCTGCGGGGCGCCGGCTCGGGCTCGCTGAACGCGGTCGACACGGGCTTGTGGCCGCTCTCCACGGCCCGTACGGCGGCGAGTAGATCGGCGGCCGTCCCGCTGAGCTTGCTCCCGCTCGCGACGGGCCCCTTCTTCTCTGCCTTCCGCCGCTCGATCCGCTCCCGCTCCACCTGCTGGGCCACCAACTCGGCCTCGGCCTCCGACCTTTCGGGCGTGCCTTCGGCAGCCGTGCTCTCGGCAGCCGTGCTCTCGACGGTTGTGCCCTCGGCATCCGTGCCCTCGGCTTCAGGGGCGCCGTGGGTGCCGTCCGCGGCCTCCGGTGGCCCGTCTCCGGTCTCGCGCCCGTCGGTCGCGTCCTCGGGCTCCGTGCTCACAGCGTGCTCCAGTCGTGATCGGGATAGCGGTGCACGGGCGCCGACACGTCGTCGAGCGCCCGGCAGATCTCGTCAGGAAGAGTAAGGGCCTCCACTGACAACGCCGCCGTGAGCTGCAGCGCGTTGCGGGCGCCGACGATCGGGGCGGCCACGCCGGGGCGATCGCGGACCCAGGCGAGGGCCACCTGGAGCGGTGTCGCGGCGAGACCGTCCGCGGCCGTCTGTACGGCGTCCACGATGCTGCTCGCCGTCTCGTCGAGATACGGCGCGACGAAGGGGGCGAGATGCTCGGAGGCGCCCCGTGAGTCGGGCGGTGTGCTGTGCCGGTACTTGCCCGTCAGCACCCCCCGGCCGAGCGGCGAGGACGGCAGCAGACCGACGCCCAGGTCCAGTGCCGCGGGCAGCACCTCGCGCTCCACGCCGCGCTGGAGCAGCGAGTACTCCATCTGCGTACTGGCCAGCCGGGTCCGAATCCCGGGCGCCGCGAGCTGCCAGGTCGCGGCCTTGGCGAGCTGCCATCCGCAGAAGTTGGACACCCCGGCGTACCGTGCCCGGCCGCTGCTGACCGCGAGGTCGAGTGTCTGGAGCGTCTCCTCCAGCGGGGTGTCGGCGTCGTAGGCGTGGACGTGCCACAGGTCCACGTAGTCCGTGCCGAGGCGGGCCAGGGAGGCGTCCAGCGCGGAGAGCAGATGGCCGCGCGAGCCGTCGAAGCGGCGGTCGGGGTCCGGCACGCTGCCCGCCTTGGTCGCGATGACCAGGTCCCGGCGCGGCACGAGCCCTTCCATGAGCTTCCCCAGCAGATACTCGGCCTCCCCGTCGCCGTACACGTCGGCCGTGTCGACGAGGGTCCCGCCCGCCTCCCAGAACACCTTCAGCATGTCCGCGGCGTCGTGCTCGTCGGTATCACGTCCCCAGGTCAGGGTGCCGAGCCCGATCCGGGACACACGCAGGCCGGTACGGCCGAGATGCCTCTGCTCCATGGACGCGACATTACTGTCCGGCACCGCCTGAGCGGGGCGCCTGTGGACAACGGATTTCCGCCCCGACCCACACGCTAGTGTTCCCGCCACAAGACATTACTGATCGGTAAGGGGAATCGGCCATGCAGCTCGGGATCAACCTCGGCTACTGGGGCGCCGGAATGGACGCGGACAATCTCGCCGTGGCCCAGGAGGCCGACCGGCTAGGCTACGCCGTCTGCTGGGCCGCCGAGGCCTACGGCTCCGACGCGGCCACCGTACTCACCTGGGTCGCCGCCCACACCGAACGCATCGACGTGGGCTCGGCCATCTTCCAGATCCCCGCCCGCCAGCCCGCGATGACCGCGATGACCGCCGCCACCCTCGACTCCCTCTCCGGCGGCCGCTTCCGCCTCGGCCTCGGCGTCTCCGGCCCCCAGGTCTCCGAGGGCTGGTACGGCGTCAAGTTCGACAAGCCCCTCGCCCGCACCCGCGAGTACGTCGAGATCATCCGCAAGGCGATGACCCGGGAGCGGCTCTCCTACGAGGGCGAGCACTGGACCCTCCCGCTCCCCGGCGGCCCGGGCAAGCCGATCAAGCTGACCGTTCACCCCCAGCGCGAGCACATCCCGCTGTACATCGCCGCGATCGGCCCCAAGAACCTCGAACAGACCGGTGAGATCGCCGACGGCGCCCTGCTCATCTTCCCCTCCGCGGCCCACCTGGAGGACACCGCGATCAAGTACCTGCGCGCAGGCCGCGAGAAGGCCGGCAGGACCCTCGAAGGGTTCGACGTCTGCCCGACGCTCCCGATCGCCGTCGGCGACGACAAGGACGTGACCGCCCTCGCCGACACGTTCCGCCCGTACACCGCGCTGTACGTCGGCGGCATGGGCAGCCGCAAGCAGAACTTCTACAACCAGCTCGCCCAGCGCATGGGGTACGAGAAGGAGGCCGCCGAGATCCAGGACAAGTACCTGGGCGGCGACAAGCAGGGCGCGGCGGCGGCCGTCCCGCACGACCTGATCGACCAGACCGCGCTGCTCGGCTCCGTGGACCGTATCGCCGACCGGATGAAGGCGTACGCCGAGGCCGGGGTCACCACGCTCACGCTGGCGCCCGCGGGCTTCACGCTGGAGGAGCGCACCGCCTCGCTCCGGGCGGGTGCCGAGGCCCTGGAGCGGGCCGGGCTCGCGTAACGGGAGGGAAGTCTTCCGCGGCCGTGGTGGGGGCTCGGGGGGTCTTCCCCGCCACGGCCGTCACGGGACACAACGCCCCACCGCACCGCTTGGTTACGCGCCGCACGGACCGTTCGGCACTCGCTCGCGGACCGTACGGCGCGTGACGGCGCGGTCCATCTCGTTACGCGCCCCTCAGACCCCGCCCGTCCTCCGTTCGGCGGATTTGTCCGACACAGGTGTTGCCGCCCCCCTGCCACCGCATTTGACTCGTTCTTTGCGGAACCCTGCAGAGAGGTGCCACAGATGCTTTCGGCCAAGAGTCTGTTCCAGGAGATCCTCGACAACGACGAGTCGTTCCGGCTGTTCTGTTCCATCGCCGCCAGCGGGGAGTCGCAGGGCGGTTGGGAGAACGCCCGTATCGCGGCGCTCGTCCCGCAGAGCGAGCGCGCGCTCGCACCCAAGATCACCCGCCATGGCGCCGACGAGGACAAGCACGGGCGGATCTTCAACGCCCTCATGAAGAAGCGCGGCCTCGAACCCGTGGAGGTCCCGCGGGCCGCCGACTACACCATGCTCCTCGAGAGGAACGGCATCGGCCTCGCCCACGAGAAGCTCAAGGGTGACCAGCCGCTCACCGTCCAGGACATCGTCGTCTACCTCGCGCACAGCAGGGTCACCGAACAGCGCGCCTCCGAGGAGATGGAGCTCCTCCGCAAGCACTTCGCCGACCACCCCGTCATCGGCCGCGCGGTCAGGATGATCTCCGACGACGAGGACAACCACCTCGCGTACTGCCACGAGGAGCTGCTGCGCTTCGCGGCCGCGGGCCACGGCCGTATGATCCAGCGCACCCTGCGCGAGTGCGCCCTCGCCGAGATCAGGGTGTACCGGGACGTCAGCCTCGCCGTGATGGCCGGCATGGGGCGCATCCTCGGCTGGCCGAAGGCCAAGTCCGCCGTCCTCGCCGCGGGCATCCACGCCATCTACCTGTACGAGCGGCTCGGCGGCTGGCGCCGCATGGTCTCCCTGAAGATGCCCGAGCGCCGCAACGCCCTCGGCGGCCCGGCGAGCACGGCACCCGAGTTCGCCTAGAACCCCGGTCGGCCCGGACTCCGGCACACGATCCCCCGTCCGCATCCCCTCGTCCCCGTCCATGTCCATACGCGCGCGCGTGGGGTCCGAAACGCCCCCACGCGTGCTACAGCCAGCCCCGCCCCTTGAACAGCCGGAACAGCAGCACCTCCATCACGGCCATCACCGCGATCACCGCGGGATACGTCCACTCCCAGTGCAGCTCGGGCATGTGCTCGAAGTTCATGCCGTAGACGCCCGCGACCATTGTCGGGACGGCGGCCATCGCCGCCCATGACGAGATCTTCCGCATGTCGTCGTTCTGCCGGACGCTCATCTGCGCGAGGTGGGCCGAGAGGACGTCCGACACCAGCCGGTCCAGGCCCTCGACGGACTCGTTCACGCGCGTGAGGTGGTCGCTCACATCACGGAAGAAGGGCTGCGCGCGGTCGTCCACGAAGGGCACGGCCGTGCTGTACAGGCCCGTGCCCGCGAGCCGGGACATCGGGACGGCCAGCGGCCCCGTGGCCCGGCGGAACTCCAGGATCTGCCGCTTGAAGCCGTAGATCCGGGACGCGGTGTGCCGCGAGCTCCCGACGTCCGGGGAGAAGACCTCCGCCTCCAGCTCCTCCAGGTCCGTCTGCAACTCGGTGGCCACGTCCAGGTAGTGGTCGACGGCGGCGTCCGCGAGCGCGTACAGCACGGACGTGGGCCCCTTGCCGAGCAGTTCGGGCTCGCTCTCCAGACGCCGGCGTACGACACCTAGGGGCGAGCCCCCGCCGTGCCGTACGGTCACCACGAACCCCTCCCCGAGGAAGACCATGATCTCGTCGGTGGACACGGTGTCGCCCGCCGGCTCGTACACGACCGGCTTGAGGACCAGGAACAGCGAATCCTCGTACACCTCCAGCTTGGGCCGCTGATGCGCGTTCAGGGCGTCCTCGACCGCCAGCGGGTGCAGCCCGAACTCCTGGGTGACCAGGTCGAACTCCCTCTCGGTCGGCTCGTGCAGCCCGATCCAGACGAAGCCGCCGTCCGCCCGCGCGACCGCCAGCGCGTCGGACAGGTCCTCGGGCCCCTCCGTACGGTGCCCGTCTCGGTACACGGCGCAGTCGACGATCACAGGGCGCGTCCTTCCGCCGTCGGTCCGGGCGCGGAAGCCGGGCAGCGCACACCCCGGCGGAGCCCGAGTAAGCCCCGTTTAGTCTGGGTGGCATGCCCACGTTGATCCTTGTCCGGCACGGACGGTCCACCGCCAACACCTCGGGCCTGCTCGCGGGGTGGACGCCCGGCGTCGCCCTCGACGAGCGCGGGGCCGCGCAGGCCGCCGCGCTGCCCGGGCGCCTCGCCGGGCTGCCGATCTCCGAGGTGGTCGCCAGCCCGCTGCAGCGCTGCCAGGAGACCATCCGGCCGCTCCTCGACGCCCGCCCCGAGCTCAGCCCGCACACCGACGAGCGGATCGGGGAGGCCCACTACGGCGACTGGTCCGGCCGCAAGCTCGCCGAACTCAAGGACGAGCCGCTGATGGAGGTCGTCCAGGCGCATCCGTCGGCGGCCGAGTTCCCCGGCGGGGAGTCGATGCGGGCGATGCAGGACCGGGCCGTGGCGGCCGTACGGGAGTGGAACGCGCGCGTGGAGCGTGATCACGGTGCCGACGCCGTGTACCTCATGTGCTCGCACGGCGACATCATCAAGTCCCTTGTCGCGGACGCTCTCGGGCTTCATCTCGACCTCTTCCAGCGGATCTCCGTGGAACCGTGTTCCATCACAGCGATCCGTTACACCCGGCTGCGTCCGTTTCTCGTTCGCCTCGGCGACACCGGGGATTTCGCCTCCCTCGCCCCTCGCGAGGAAGCGCAGAGCCCGGACGCCCCGGTCGGGGGTGATGCGGGCGCACCGTGATCGTCAACCGCAGTAGGGTGAAGCGGTCGCAGCGGTACTGCACGTGTCAGCGTCGGCAGCCGCGGCGGTCGGTCCCGACATCGATTTCAATGGAGACAGGACGTGTCCCGTCAGGTGTTCCTCTACGACCCCCCGGACCGCTTCGTGGCCGGTACGGTCGGGCTGCCCGGGCGCCGTACCTTCTTCCTGCAGGCCTCCGCAGGGCAGCGAGTCACCAGCGTCGCCCTGGAGAAGACCCAGGTGGCCGCGCTCGCCGAGCGCATGGACGAGTTGCTCGACGAGGTCGTACGGCGTAGTGGGGGCAGCGCCTCCGTCCCGGCCGTGGCCCCCTCCGAGATCTCCGACACGGCTCCGCTCCAGGCGCCGATCGAGGAGGAGTTCCGGGTCGGCACCATGGCGCTGGCCTGGGACGGTGACGAGCAGCGCATGATCGTCGAGGCTCAGGCCCTGGTGGAGTTGGACGCCGACTCCGAGGAGGACCTGGCCGAGGCCGAGGAGAGACTGCTCCAGGACGAGGAGAACGGTCCGCCGATGCTCCGCGTCCGGCTCACCGGCGCACAGGCCCGGGCCTTCGCCAAACGTGCCCTCGACGTCGTCAACGCGGGCCGTCCGCCGTGCCCGCTGTGCAGCCTGCCGCTCGACCCGGAGGGACACGTATGTCCGCGCCAGAACGGATACCGCCGCGGAGCGTGACGTCCGCCGAGCTGCTCGCCGAGGGCGAGCTGACCGTGCGCGGCCGCATCCGCGAGGCGTCCAACGCGGCGCTGTACTGCACGGTGACGTACGAAGGTCAGGAAGCCGCCTGCGTCTACAAGCCCGTCGCCGGCGAGAGACCCCTGTGGGACTTCCCGGACGGGACGCTCGCCCAGCGCGAGGTCGCGGCGTACGAGGTCTCCGAGGCGACCGGCTGGCGCCTGGTGCCGCCCACCGTGCTGCGCGACGGGCCGTACGGCGAGGGCATGTGCCAGCTGTGGATCGAGGGACAGCCGGGCGCCGAGCTCCTCGCGCTCGTCGACGGCGAGGAGCCCGAGGACGGCTGGAAGGCGATCGGCTTCGCCGAGGTGGGCGACGGGAGGACGGCCCTCCTGGTACACGCCGACGACGAGCGGCTGCGCCGCCTCTCCGTGCTCGACGCGGTGATCAACAACGCCGACCGCAAGGGCGGCCACCTGCTGCCGGCCGACGGAAACCGCCTGTACGGCATCGACCACGGCGTCACCTTCAACGCCGAGAACAAACTGCGCACCCTCCTGTGGGGCTGGGCCGGGGAGCCCCTCACGGCGGAGGCGATCGAGGTCCTGACCACACTGCGGGCCACCCTGGGGAAGGACGGCGAGCTGGCCCGACGGCTCTCCCCCCTGATCACCCCCACCGAACTGGACGCCACCCGAGCCCGCGTGGAAACCCTCCTCACCATGTCTCTTATACATATCT
>NZ_VJZE01000033.1 GCF_009377205.1 Streptomyces phyllanthi | reverse complement strand
GGTGAGGGGTGAGGGGCAGCGGCTACCGACCCCGGACGGATGCTCAGGCCGTCTGGCAGGTGCGACGATCAGGTGCGACGGTCAGGTGCGACGGTCGCGGTGAGTTCAGGGACTGGCGTCGGGAAGCAGGACCAGGCGGTGGGTTCCGGATCCGAGTCGGCTGATGGCCTGTGCGGAGCGCCAGCCTTCGGGCGGGAGGAAACGTCCGGTCGTGCCGGGTGGCAGTACGGCGTCCACCGTGAAGGCGGTGCCGCTGAGCGACCAGGCGACGGATGCCGTGCCGTACGGGGTGGCGATCGAGGCCTCGGCGGAGGTGAGCGTGCCGCCGGGGCGGGGAGCGATCTCGATGGCGCGGTAGCCCGGAGAGGCGGCCCGCAGCCCTGCGACGGACTGGTAGAGCCAGGCGGCGACGGAACCGTAGGCGTAGTGGTTGAACGAAAGCATCGTCCCGGCCTTCTCGACGTCGATGCTGCCGTCGGGACGTATGGCGTCCCACCGCTCCCACATGGTGGTGGCACCACGGGCCACCTGATAGAGCCAGCCCGGACACTCGGTGTTGAGCAGGAGCTGATACGCCTCGGTCGTGTGGCCGGTGCCGGTGAGGGCGGACAGGACGAAGGGTGTGCCGAGGAAGCCGGTGGCGATGCGTCCGCCGCACGCGCGGACCAGGGCGGCGAGGGCCTCGCCCACCGCGGCGCGTTCGGCGGCGGGCACGATGTCGAACTGGAGGGCGAGCGCGCATCCGGTCTGGGTGGTCCGGGCGTGGTCGCCCCACTTCCGCCAGGCGGCTTCGGCGGTACGCCGGTGCAGGGCCGCATACCGGTCGGCGTCGTCGACGTGGCCCAGCTCGCGGGCCGCGTCGGCGAGCAGGCGGGCGCTGTGTGCGACGAAGGCGGTGGCGACGTAGGCGGAGTCGGTGGTGGCGCGTGCCGGGTCCTCCGGGGGCGCGGCCGGGTCGAGCCAGTCACCGAGCTGCGCGTTGCCGCTCCACGTCCCGTCCTCGTCCAGGTGGTCGACCGTGAACCCGACCCACGCGCGCATCGCCGGGTAATGGCGGCCCAGCAGTTCGCGCCCGCCGTAGGCGTCGAAGAGAGCGGTCGGTACGACGGTGGCGGCGTCGCCCCAGCCCGCGGCGGTGCCGGCGAACGGCAGCTCGGTCGGCGGCAGATCACCGAGCGGCACATCCGGAATCACCAACGGCACCGCGCCGTCCGGTCGTTGCTCGATGCTCAGGTCGGTGAGCCAGCTGTCGAGGAAGGCACGGCTGTCGAACGTGGCGCACGCCGTCGGGGCGAAGGCCATGATGTCGCCGGTCCAGCCGAGCCGCTCGTCGCGTTGCGGACAGTCCGTGGGTACGGCGAGGAAGTTGCCGCGCTGGGAGCGTACGACGTTGTCGTACAGCGTGTTCACGCGCTCGTCGGAGCAGTGGAACCCGCCGATGCGGCGCAGGTCGCCGGCCACGACGTCGACCTCCACCGCCTCGATGGTGACGCCGGGGGAGGTGCGGATCTCGGCGTACCGGAAGCCGTGGAAGGTGAACTCCGGCTCCAGTTCGACGGTGTCACCGGACAGGGTGTACTGGTCGGTGGCGCGTGCGCCGCGCAGGAGGCTGGTCAGCAGGCGGCCGTCGCCGTCCAGGACCTCGGCGTGCCGGACGGTGACGGTGCTTCCTGCCGGACCGCCGGCGCGGAGCCTCAGCCAGCCGGTGATGTTCTCGCCCGCGTCCACGGCGATGGTGCCGTCGGGCAGTGTCCGTCGCTCGGGCCGGATGACCTGGACGACGCGTACGGGTGGGTGGGCCCGCTGGGTCAGCCCGGCGGGCAGGGGGAGTGTGGCGGCCTGCTCCCAGTCGCGGACGTTGAAGCCCGGCAGCTGCCAGCCGTGGGGCTCGTGGCGGAGGTCGCGTTCGCAGCCGTCGTACAGGTCCGCCGCCAGCAGGTCGCCGTAGCCGCCTCGCCAGTGGCCGTCGGTGGCGACCGTGACGGTGGTGCCGTCGGTCAGGGTGACTTCGAGTTGGGCGAGCAGTGCCGTTGTGTCGCCGTAGACGCCGCGGTTCTTGTGCCAGGTGAGATGGCCGCGGTACCAGCCGTCGCCGACCGCGGCGGTGAGGGCGTTGCGGCCGGTGGTGAGCAGGCCGGTGACGTCGTAGGTGGCGTAGAGCAGCCGGTTGGGGTAGCTGGTCCAGCCGGGTTCCAGCAGTTCGTCGGAGACGGAACGGCCGTTGATCGCGGTGCGGTGGACTCCCAGCGAGGTCACATACAGGCGAGCGGACGCCGGCTCCGCCGGGAGCGTGAACTCCCGGCGGAGCAGCGGCACGGGGCCGGGGGAGGTGCGGCCCCGGTCACTGGGGACATGGACGGGACGGGCCGTCCAGTCCGTCTCGTCGAGCAGCGCCGCCTCCACGCGGACCGGTGCGCTCCATTCCGTCCACCCCAGGTCGGTGCGGACACGGACCCGCCAGTGACGGACCTCGCGGCTGCGCAGCGGAGTGGCCGGCCAGGGGTGGTCGGTCACCAGGTCGGACTCGACCTCCCCGCTGGACGCCGTGTGGCTGAAGGACCGGTCGGCCGACACCTGGATTTCGTAGGCGTGTTGCAGGACGTCCGGCCTTGCGCTCGCCAGCCTCCACGACAGACGGGGTGCGGGGTGCGGGGTGGCCACGAGACCGGAGTCGTCCGCGGTGTGCAGCCCGATGACCGTCGTTGTGGTGTCCGTCGTGCGGAGTGCCTCGATGCTCGGCGTCTTCATCGCTGGAGGTGCCTCCGGAGGAATCGCAGCGTGGACCGGTGCAGCGTGGTGCGGTGCGGCACGGTTGCCCAGGCGTGGTCGGCGCCCTCGACGATCTCGAGGTGCGCGTTGCCGTCGTAGTGGTCCAGGTAGCGGCGCGCGTACGCGAGGGGAGCGATGTCGTCCTTGTCGCCGTGGAGGATGTTGACGGGGCCCGGGTACCCGCTCGACCGCCCGTAGACGTCGAGACCCGCGATGTCCTCGGCGAGAGCGGAACTCATCCGGTGTCCGTCGGCGTCGAAGTAGCCCTTCTCCTCGACCTCTGCCGCGATGTCGCGGCCTTTGAGGAAGCCCTTGCCGATCTCGAACGGAGCGACCGCCGCCGGGGACCACAGGCACAGCGCGGCGATGCCCGGTTCCTCGGCGGCGACGATGCCGGCGACCACGCCTCCCATGCTCATGCCAACCAGCCCGATACGGTCGGGGTCGACGAAGTCGAGGGTCCGGACCGTCCGCAGCACCGAGCGGGTTTCGGCGATCTCACCGGTGATGGTCACGTCGAAGAAGTCGCCGTCGCTCTCGCCGTGGCCCGAGAGATCGAAACGGACCGAGGCGATTCCATGGGCCTCCAGCAGCCGGGACATGGCGACGAAGTTCGGCAGTTCGAGCCGGTTGGAGGTGAAGCCGTGGACGAACACGGCGGTCGGGCGGCGGGTCCCGGTCGGTCCTTCGGGGATGTGCAGCGTGGAGCGCAGCGTCCTGCCGTTGTGCTGGAAGTCGTGATGGCGGATCACAGGGCCGCCTTTCCGGTCGTCTCCGCTTCGGGAGCGCCGCTCGGGTCGGCGGGCTCTTCGGGCTGGTGGGTGGCTTTGGGCAGTCGCGGCACCCAGACCATGCCGACGACCGCCGCGACCACCGTGAAGCCGAGGAGCAGGCCGAAGAACAGCCGGGTGTGGCCCAGGGCGAAGGCGGGTGTGCCCAGGGCGGCCAGTCCGGCGACGCCCCGGGTGAAGGCCATCGTCACACCGCCGGCGGTGGCCCGCAGCAGGGTGGGGAAGAGTTCCTGGGACCAGACCTTGTAGATGGACTCGCCGGCGAAGGAGTTGCCGAGGCCGGAGACGAGCATGACGGCGACGAGGGTGAACTTGCCGGGCCCCAGGAGCGCGGGCAGCGCCCAGGCGATGACGATCAGAGCCGTGCCGAAGGCGAACCAGGCATGCCTGGCGGGACGGTCGACGACCCGCATGAACACCAGACCGGCGAGGAAGCCGACCGGCAGTCCGATGAGGGTCAGCTGCGAGTACTGCGCGACCTCCCCCTTGGCCAGGGAGGTCCACAGGTAGGTGCCGAACTGTCCGAGGGTGTTCGCGCCGAGGTTCCAGGTGGCGTAGTACAGGCCCGTCGCGATCAGGGCGTAGAGGGTCGGCGCCCGGAACAGATCCCGGACACGGCTGAACTCGATGGCCTCGGAGTCCGCGGTCGTGCGCGCTTGGGCGGCCCGGCGTGCGGCCGCCCATTCGGCCGACTCACGGAGGGTCAGGCGCAGGAGCAGGACGAGGACCGCCACGACCAGCAGATGGGCGAAGAGGATCCGCCCGCCGAGTATGCCCTGCACTCCCATGAAGGAGCTCAGGCCCAGCACGGCCACGATGCCGGCGAGCCAGAGCATGCCGGAGAACACCACCATGGTGCCCTTCTTGCCCTCCGGCGCCTCCTCGTTGGCGAGTGCGAGCGAGACGGGGAGGTCCGCGCCGATGGCCAGACCGGTGGCCACGACACCGGCGTACAGCAGGGCGGGGCCCGCTGCCACGAGGAGCAGCAGGACGCCGACCGCGTAGAGCATGAGCGAGAAGGTGAAGATCGTCCGGCGGCCGAACCGGTCACCCAGTCGGCCGCCGAACAGCGCACCGGCCGCGAACGCCAGGGTCTGCAACCCCAGCAGGGACCCGATGGTCCCGGCGCTGAGCTGGAGAGGAGCGGCGTAGTAACCGCCGATCGCGATTCCCGACGTCACCAGGGCCGCGGCGTCCAGGTAGGAGGCCATGCCGGCGAGGATCGCGGTCTTCCAGGGGCTCCTCGGGGTGGTTTTCAGGTCAGACATGGGTCCTCTTCGTCGAGTACCGGGGACGGGGGGCCGTGGGGCCCGAAGGGGGCAGCGCCCGGCCGGAGCCGACGTGCTCCTGCCGCGGAACGTTACTTAATCGCGCCACTTAAACGTGTAGGTAAACTGTGCGGGTAAGCTAGCCCGCAGTCGTGGGCTTTGACAAGAGGTGTCTGTCAGAGGGTGGGGTGCATGGCCGGGACGTCCAACGGCAGACGGGTGACCAGCGGGGATGTCGCACGGGAGGCCGGAGTCTCGCGCGCGACGGTGAGCTACGTACTCAACGACACCCCGCACCAGAAGATCCCCGAGGCGACGCGCCGTCGGGTGTGGGACGCGGCCGCCCGGCTCGGCTACGCGCCGTCGGCAGCGGCGCGCGCGCTGCGGACGGGACGCTCCGACATCGTGCTCGGTCTGCTGCCGGACTGGCCGATCGAGCATGTCCTCGGACGGCTCATCCAGCAGCTGACCAACGCCTTCGCCGAACACGAGCTCACCTTCCTCGTGCACTCCTCGGCTCATCCGGCCCGGCCCCTGCGGGAGATCTGGAAGACCGTCACGCCCGCGGCGGTGCTGGCCCTGCAGGACTTTCCCGAGTCCGAGGCCGACGCGATGCGGGCGGCCGGCATCGAGGTCGTCATGGCGATGCACGGCTCGGCGCAGGGGAAGGCCCGGCCTCCGCTGGTGTCGGAGGAACCGATCGGCGCGGCGCAGGCCCGCCACCTCGCCGACGCGCACCGCCGGCTCGGCTACGCCTACCCGGACCTGACGAGGCTCGGTGTGCTGGCCCGGCCGCGACTGGAGGGCGTCCGCAAGGTCTGTGACGAACTCGGCCTTCCGGAACCGGACGTCCGAACCATCCCCCTGGATCCCGACCGTGCCGTGGAAGCGGTGAAGGCATGGCTCGCCGCGGACCCACCGGTGACCGGCATCTGCGCGTTCAACGACGACGTCGCCATGGCCGTGCTGGTCGCCCTGCAGTCCCTCGGGCTGCGCGCACCGCACGACCTGGCCGTGATCGGTGTCGACGACATCCCCGGCGCGGCTCTGGCCAGGCCACCGCTGACCACGGTCGTCCGCGACACCGACGCCGTCGCGCGGGGCCTGGCCCGCCGCATCATCGACGCCCTGGAACACAGGCAGGCCCCCGTCGGCCCCATCCAGGACCCGCTCCGGATCCACGTGCGGGAATCGGCCTGAAAGCGACACGAGCGGCTGTCCCGGGAATCCTTGCCGATGCGTGAGGAGGGCTGGACGGCGAACGGTGCGCCCGGCTACCGTGCCGCTCGCCCAGTGCTGTGGCCGGGAAGGTTGCCGGAAACCTCGCGGCGTCCGGTGCTGGGGCACCTCCCACGCCGTCCAGGCAGTGGGGGAGCATCGCAAGGCGGAGCATCGCCCGTGTACTGGACGTACTCGGGTGATGCGACAACGCGGCGGTGGGGGTCCCTCCCGCGGTGGGGGCACCTCCCGCTCGAGCGCAGCCGAGCGTGGGGGAGAAGCCGAGCGTGGGGGAGCCGTGCCGGGCGTCGCGAGCCGGTGAACCTTCCCGGTCACAGCACTGGCTTCGCAGGCGCCCCGCACCGCACGCGTCAACGAGAAGCCGCGCATCCCGCTGCTCGGCCGGACGGATGCGACCCCGCGGTCAAGGGCGTCAGCGGTGTCATGAGTGTCGCAGGCGTGGCCTTTCCCGGCGCACGCCGAAGCGCCGCCTTCCATCCATGCCACAGCCCTGTCCACCTCGGCGGGCGCCGTGCTCGTCGCGGGCTCGGCGCGCGCTCAACGAGCGGACACCCCACCGCACGCCTGCGCGACGCTGCCCGCGCTTTCCGAGCATGCCGCGCCCGGGTCCGCGACCGATCCGCAAGGAGAACCTGATGACCACGCCCCCTCCGCCGTTCGATCCGGAGCTGGCCGCCGCGCTCGTGGAGCTCGGCGACCTGGCGCCGACCACGGCGACCCCGGACGGCATCCCCGCCGCGCGCGAGCAGATCGGCGCCCTGCTCGCGCTCATGACGGACGAGGAACTGAGCCGCGGTGGGCTCTTCGAGGTGCGGGAACGGGCGGTGCCCGGCCCGCCGGGCGCACCGGACGTGTCGCTGCTGATCTGCCGGCCCACCGGTGCGCCGGGCCCACGCCCGATCGTCTACTTCACGCACCCCGGTGGCATGGTCGTGGGCACGAACCGGCTGGCACTCCCACTCGACTGGGCCGAGGAACTGGGCCTGGTCGTGGTGTCGGTGGAGTACCGGCTGGCCCCGGAGCATCCGCACCCGGCTCCGGTGGAGGACTGCTACGCGGGACTGCTGTGGACGGCGGAACACGCCAGGGAGATCGGCGGCGACCCGGACCGCATCATCCTGGCAGGCGGCAGCGCGGGTGGCGGACTCGCCGCAGCGCTCGCGCTTCTCGCACGCGACCGCGGGGGTCCCCGCGCCATCGGCCAGGTGCTGATGTGCCCGATGCTCGACGACCGCAACGACACACCGTCCTCCCACCAGATGGCAGGCCTCGGCCATTGGGACCGCACCGCCAACGAGACCGGCTGGAGCGCCTTGCTGGGTGAGGCACGCGGGACCGACGACGTCTCGCCGTACGCCGCTCCGGCCCGCGCGGACGACCTCTCGGACCTGCCTCCGGCCTTCATCGACGTCGGCTCCGCGGAGACCTTCCGCGACGAGGACGTCGCCTACGCCTCCCGGGTATGGCAGGCGGGCGGCAGCGCCGAACTCCACGTATGGCCGGGCGGCTTCCACGGGTTCGACGGCCTCGTGCCGCAGGCCGCGCTTTCCGTGGACGCCCGTGCCGCCCGGCTGCGCTGGCTGCGCCGGCTGCTGGGCGAATGACCGGGGGAGGGGGCTTCGTCCGGCTCCGTCGGTCATTCGCCCAGCACGCCGACGATCTTCGGTGCACGTGTTGTGGACGGCCGGCCCCGCCGGCTGCCCTGTCGCCCGGACGCTGCCCAACAGGAACAGCCCGACAACGGCCCGACCGGAAGCAGCCAGACGACCAAGCCCGGCTTGCGGACCGGCCGTCCGCCACGAAGACATCCGGCGCGTGCCTCAGTACCGGTGCTGTGGGCGGAGGGTCGCCGGACTTCTGACGGGTAACGTTACCCATTTTCCTGCGCGGATTATTGACATGGTCGTGCTGAGGGCTCAGGATCGCGCCTGCAGATACAGGATTGAATCGATTCAGGACGCATGCTCCCCGTCGACGCTCGCCCCCATCCACCAGGTGACTCGACACCCCTAGCGAGGCAGATGGGCCCAGCTCAGAAGGCAAAAGGGCCCGGTGCCTTCCGTGCCGTGACCCGTGGCCGTCCGCCCGGGGACCCACTCGCCCCACCACCTCCTCAACCGACCCGCTGCCCCACAGCACTCCTGGGAAGGCTCCCTCGATGCAGCACGTCTCCCGCCGGTCCGCCCTGCGCTCGGCCATAGCCGTGGCCCTCGCTCCGACCCTGGGTTCCCTGGTCCTTCCCGGCCTTGCACCGGCGGCGTCCGCCGCTGTCTCGTGGACGGCGAAGTGGATCTGGGCGCCGTCCAGCACGACGAACCAGTGGGTGGCCTTCCGCAGATCGTTCACCCTTTCCTCCGCACCCTCCAAGGCCGTGACGCAGATTGCCGCCGACTCCAAGTACTGGCTGTGGGTGAACGGCACGCTGGTGGTCTTCGAGGGCGGGCTCAAGCGCGGACCGAACCGCACGGACACCTACTACGACGAGATCGACCTCGCGCCGTACCTGACCAGCGGCGGCAACACGGTCGCGCTGCTGGTGTGGCACTTCGGCAAGCAGGGGTTCTCGCACAACAGCAGCGGCAGGGGCGGGCTGCTGTTCCAGTCCGACATCACGACCGGCTCCACCACCAGCCGGCTCGTCAGCGACACCAGCTGGAAGCACACCGTCCACCCGGGCTACTCGAACAACACCAGCGGTACGCAGGCCAACTTCCGGCTGCCCGAGTCGAACATCCACTACGACGCCCGCAACGCCACCGTCATGTCCGGCTGGCGGTCCCCCGGCTTCAACGACAGCTCCTGGACGGCCCCCACCGACGCCGGTGCCGCGGGAGCCGCGCCCTGGAACGCTCTGGTGGAGCGGCCGATCCCGCAGTTCCGTTACTCGGGCCTGAAGTCGTACACGAACGCCGCCTCACTGCCGTCCACCGGACAGGGCTCCACAGCCATCTCCGCCACCCTGCCGTCCAACCTCCAGGTCACCCCGTTCCTGAAGGTGGACGCCCCGGCCGGTGCGGTGATCGGTGTCCAGACCGACCACTACGACGACGGCGCCAACCTGACGGGGATCGAGCCCGGGACCGGCTACAACGTGCGCGCCACCTACGTCTGCACCGGCGGGGTGCAGGAGTTCGAGTCGCTGGGCTGGATGAGCGGGACGGCCGTGCGGTACACCATCCCGGCCGGCGTGACCATCCTGGAGCTGAAGTACCGGGAGTCCGGGTACGACACCGACTTCGCCGGGTCGTTCAGCAGCAGCGACGCCTTCCTGGACACCCTGTGGAGCAAGGCCGCGCGCACGATGTACGTCAACATGCGGGACAACTACATGGACTGCCCCACCCGCGAACGCGCCCAGTGGTGGGGCGATGTGGTCAACCAGCTCAAGGAGGGCTTCTACACCTTCGACACCCGCTCCCACGCACTCGGCAAGAAGGCCATCTCCCAGCTGGCCTCCTGGCAGAAGTCCAGCGGGGCACTCTTCTCCCCGGTACCGTCGGTCATCTGGACCGCCGAACTGCCCACCCAGATGCTCGCCTCGGTGTGGTCGTTCTGGACGTACTACCTCCACACCGGCAACGCCGACGCCGTCACCGGCGCCTACCCGGCGGTGAAGAGGTACCTGAACCTGTGGAGCCTGGACGGCGACGGCCTGGTCACCCACCGCGCGGGGGACTGGGACTGGGAGGACTGGGGCTCCAACATCGACGCCCGCGTTCTCGACAACTGCTGGTACTACCTCGCCCTGGACACCGCCGCCAAGCTGGCCGACCTCAGCGGCAACAGCGGCGACGTGGCCGGATGGAAGGCTCAACAGGACAGCGTCAAGGCGAACTTCGACCGTGTGCTGTGGAACTCCTCGCGGAACGAGTACCGCTCACCCGGCTACACCCGTGACACCGACGACCGCGCCAACGCCCTCGCCGTCGTGGCGGGCCTGGCCCCCGCCTCCCGTCACCGGGGCGTGACCGAGGTGCTGCGCACGCACCTCAACGCCAGCCCGTACATGGAGTTCTACGTCCTGGAGGCGCTGTATCTGATGGGCGCGGCCACGGTCGCCGAGGAGCGGATGCGCAACCGCTTCGCCGCGCAGGTCGCCGACCCCGCCTGCCACACGCTGTGGGAGCTGTGGACCAAGGCCGACGGCACCGACAACCACGCGTGGAACGGCGGCCCGCTGTACGCGCTGTCCGCCTACGCGGCCGGTGTGCGCCCCACGGAACCCGGCTGGACCAAGTACGAGGTCGTCCCGCAGACCGGCACCCTCACGAGGATCAACACGGTCACGCCCACCGTCCAGGGCGACATCCGCCTCGGCATCGTGCGCGACGGCACCCAGGTGACCCTGACGCTCACCTCGCCGAGCGGCACGACCGCCCGTGTGGGCGTGCCCACTTACGGCGGCTCCCAGCCCGTCATCAAGGCGAACGGCACGACGGTCTTCACCGGCGGCTCCTCCACCGGCAGCGTCAGCGGACTGACCTACGCGGGCAAGGACTCCTCGTACGTGTACCTCACCGTGCAGCCGGGCACATGGACGTTCACGGCGACGGGCACGGGCCGTCTCGACAACCTCGCCCTGGGCAGGCCCGTCACCAGCAACAACAGCCTGGAGAACAGCAACTGGGGCAGGAACCGGCTCACGGACGGCACACTCACGAGCGTGAACGGTGCGAGGGGCTACACGAGCAACGAGTTCGCCTCCGCCGACGTCAGCGCGAACCCCGTGTGGGTGGAGATCGACCTCGGGGCCGACACCGACCTCGACGCCGTGCGCCTCTTCCCCCGCACCGACACGCCTGCGGCGGGCGGCGGTACCGCCGGCTTCCCCGTCGACTTCACCCTCAAGACCCGCGCCGACGGCTCCAGTACGTACACCACCGTCCGCACCGTCACCGGCCAGCCGAATCCCGACGGGCTGGTGCAGACGTACGGGTTCAGGACGACCACCGCCCGCTATGTGCGCCTGGAGGCGGCCAGGCTCGGCACCCCCGCGTCCGACGAGACGTCCAAGTACCGCCTCCAGCTCGCCGAACTCACCGTGCCCACCGCCGCGACCACCGTCACCAGCAACTACACCCTCGAGAACGGCGACTGGGGCAAGACACGGGTGCTGGACGGCACCGCCACCAGCGTGGCCGGCGCCAAGGGCTTCACCAGCATCGACTTCTCCTCCGCCGATGTCAGCGACACGCCGGTGTGGCTCGAGGTCGACCTCGGCGCCGACCGGGCGATCGGCTCCGTCACCCTCGACCCGCGCACCGACACCGGCGGGGCCGGTGGTGGCACAGCGGGCTTCCCGGTCGACTTCACCCTGCAGACCCGCGCCGACGGCGCCGCCTCCTACACCACCGTCCGCACCGTCACCGGCCAGGCCAACCCGGGTGGAGCCGCCCAGACCTACACACTCACCTCCGCCACCGGCCGCTACCTGCGTCTGCGCGCCACCAGGCTCGGCAGACCGGCCTCCGACGAGTCCACCCGCTACCGCCTCCAACTCGCCGAATTCCGGATCAAGTAGAACGGCCGGCTCGGCATCGGGAGTCGGCGCGGGTCGGTCTCCCGCACGGTGTCGTGGATGACCTGGACGGTCACCTCCGCCTGCGGCCGGTCGGCCCGCAGGCGTGCCGGGGCTGCGCCTCGCTCCGGTTCGGGCTGCCGTCACGAGGCGGCCGCGGGCCGGGAGTCCGTGACAGCGCCTCTCCGCACCAGTGCTGTACGGCGCGGCATTCATCCACCGCGTTCAGAGGGGTCAGATGGGTGGTTGTGACGCGGACATGTTGTGGTCGGCGGCCCAGGAGGCGAGGATGCGCAGCCTGTCGTGAGTGGGCGAGCCGGGGGCCGCGGTCCAGACGGTCAGGTGCTGGTCGGGGTCGGTGTTGGCGGTGAGGGTGTCCCAGTCCAGGACGAGTTCTCCGACGACCGGATGGTTGAGGGTCTTCGTGCCCACGGTGCGGGCGGCGACCCGGTGGTCGCCCCACCACTTGGCGAACTGCTTGTCGCGCGTGGACAGTTCACCGACCAGCTCGATCAGACGGGGGTCCTCCGGATACTTCGCGGCCTCCATCCGCAGCTGGGCCACGGAGATCTGTGCCGAGGTCTCCCAGTCGGCGTACAGGGTGCGCATGGCCGGGTCGCTGAACTGGATCCGGGGATAGTTGCGGTGCTTCTCGGGGATGCGGGAGAAGTCGGTGACCAGGGCGGCGGCCAGCGAGTTCCAGGCGAGGATGTCCCCGCGCCGGCCCTGGACGAGGGCCGGGGTGGCGGTGAGGTCGTCCAGGACCCGCTGCAGTTGAGGCTGGACCTTCTGCCTGCCGCGGCGCCGGGTGCGGGTGGTCGTCTTGCCCGCGAGCTGGAAGAGGTAGCCCCGCTCGTCGTCGTCCAGGTGAAGTGCCCGGGCGAGGACGTCCAGTACCGGCGCGGAGGCCTGCATACGTCCTTGTTCGAGCCGGGTGTAGTAGTCGGTGCTGATGTTGGCGAGCTGTGCGACCTCCTCACGGCGCAGCCCCGCCACCCGGCGAGGCCGGCCGCTCTCGGGGAGTCCGACTGTGCGGGGGCTCAGCTCCGAGCGGCGCTTCTTGAGAAACTCTCCCAGCTCGTTGAGGGGGACGTTGCTGCTCATGCTTCCCAGCATGGCACCGATCCCCCCTGGCAAAGGGGGGAGAATTCACTCCCAGGATGTTCTTCTCCCAGGATGTTTTTCTCCGCTTATCGCCCTTGCCCTCGTGTGTGAGGGTCGACCGTGAGCAGCCGTTCCCGACCCCGGCTGCGGTACATGGACCCTCGCAGTGAAGGAAGACCCACCCATGCGCGGAGCAGTCATACACGCCCCCGGCGACGTGCGCTTCGAGAACCTCGACGACCCGAGGATCAGCCGGCCGACCGACGCGGTCATCCGCACGGTCGCCACCTGCGTGTGCGGCTCGGACCTGTGGCCCTACCGCGGCCTGGAGCCCATCGGTGATCCCCACCCGATGGGGCACGAGTACGTCGGCATCGTCGAGGAGGTCGGCAGCGAGGTCACCTCCGTCAAGCCGGGACAGTTCGTGGTCGGCTCGTTCGCCACCTCGGACAACACCTGCGCGAACTGCCGCAACGGCTGGCAGTCCTCCTGCCTGCACCGCGAGTTCATGAGCACCTGCCAGGCCGAGTACGTCCGCGTCCCCAACGCGCACGGCACCCTCGTCGCCACGGACGGCCACCCGGCCGACGAGTTCGTGACCAGCCTGCTCGCCGTCTCCGACGTGATGGGCACCGGCTGGTACGCCGCCCTCGCCGCCGAAGTCCGGCCCGGCTCAACCGCCGTCGTCGTCGGTGACGGAGCCGTCGGCCTGTGCGGCGTCATCGCCGCCAAGGAACTCGGCGCCGAGCGGATCATCGCCATGTCCCGCCACGCATCCCGCCAGAAGCTCGCCCGCGAGTTCGGTGCCACCGACATCATCAGTGAACGCGGCGAGGAAGGTACCGCCCGCGTCAAGGACCTCACCGGCGGCATCGGCGCCGACTCCGTGCTGGAGTGCGTCGGCACCGCCGAGTCCATGCGGCAGGCCCTGCACTCCGCCCGGCCCGGTGGCAACGTCGGCTTCGTCGGCGTCCCGCACGAGGTGCGGTTCGACGGCGTGGAACTGTTCTTCTCCCACGTCGGCCTGCGCGGCGGCCCCGCCCCCGTACGCCGCTACCTGCCCGACCTGATCGACCGTGTCCTTTCCGGCCGGATCAACCCGGGCAAGGTCTTCGACCTCACCCTGCCCCTGGAGCAGGTCGCGGAGGGCTACAAGGCGATGGACGAGCGCCGTGCCATCAAGGCCCTCCTGACGCCCTGACCGCACAGGCGGCCACATCCGGGGCGGCACCGCCGACGGCGCGGCCCCGGAACCATGTGGGAGGGCGCGGGCGAGGCCACGACCGAGACCACCTGGGCCGAGCCGGTCACCGACCAGCAGTACAACGGTCCACGTACGCGCCACGAGTGATCCGAGCACGTGCGTCAGGGCGCGCATGGCCTCCACGTCGCCTGCCGCCGTGGCCGGCCACCGGCGGCGGACACCGTCGACGGAAGCGTCGGAGCGCGCGAAGTCCGTGCTCGGTACGGTCATGGGCGTCAGCTTCAGGTCATCCCACCCTCGGCGACCTTCGCAGGCCCCAGGCCATCTCGCCCTCGGCGACCTTCGCACCCATCCGTGCCGGCTCGGCGGCGAACAGCCGGTGGCCCTCGCGCTCGGGCTCCCCGCCGCGGTGCGGCGCCGTTGGCCTATTCCGGTGGCGGGGCGGTGGTCCTGCGCGGCACAAGCGCGGGGGACAGCTTGATCCTGACCGGGGGCCTCTGCCGGTCGGCCATCCGGTCCAGGAGGAGGCGGGCGGCGTTCCTGCCGATCTCGTAGCCCGCCTGGTCGACACTGGTCAGTGAGATCGGGCCGAGCGCGGCGAACGTGGTGTTGTCGTAGCCGGCCACCGAGACATCACCCGGAACGGAGAGCCCGGCCTCGGCGACCGCTTCCAGCACACCCATGGCAACGACGTCAGCTCCGGCGAACACGGCCGTGGGAGGGTGGGGGCGGTCCAGAAGCTCCTTCGCGCCCTGGTAGCCGCCCTCCTGGGTGTAGCTCGTGGAGACGACGTCGATCCACTCCGCGAGGCCATGGGCGCGCATGGCCTGCCTGTATCCGTCGGCGCGCCGGGCGTTGGGCATCTCGGCGAGCCGCGTCGGGTCGGTTTCGCGATGTTCGATGTGGGCGATCCGGCGGTGCCCGAGTCCGGCGAGGTGACCGACGACCAAGGACGCACCCTCGATGTCGTCGTCCGCCACCGTGTCGTACACCGGAGAGGACCCGTGCCGGCCGACGACGACGGTCGGCACGGAGGAGGCAACGTGTTCGAGGTGGGCGCGCGACGACACGGGCGCGATCATGATGATGCCGTCCATGCCGCGGTCGATCATCGCTTCCGTGACGCGGGCCTCCGCCTTCTCCCCGTTGCAGCCGGGCCCCAGGAACACCTGGTACTCGGTGCCTTCCAGTGTTGCGGTGATGCCGTCGAGGATCTCGGGGAAGAAGGGGTTGCGGATGTCGGGCAGCATCACGCCGATGGTGTAGGTCTGCCCCCGCAGGCCTCTGGCTCCGGCGTGCGGACGGTAGCCCAGCTCGTCGATCGCGCGCCGGACCTTCGCGTGCATCTCGGGGCTGGCTCCGTACGCGTTGCGCAGCACCTTGGACACGGCGGTCGTGGACACCTGGGCGTGACGCGCGACATCGACGATGGTGACCCTGCGACGTGGTGCCGGCGGCTCCATCCGGTTCCTCCCCGTGGGAAACGTTGCCGATCAGTGTAGGGCAGAGTCCGTGGATCGGCAGGTGTCGCAGAGGATCTGAGCGGCCTCACCGCCGTAACAATCGTGCAGCATGTGCGGCATCTTGACGTCACGCGGGCCGCTCTCTAGGGTCTGGCCACACCTTGTGGGGAACGTTACCCAAAACCAGGGCGAGTCTTCCGACCCTGCGCAGGCCCGAACCAGCCGGACGACGGCACGACCCTGAACCTCGCATTGATCGAAACCCTGTCCAGCAGTGTGTATGAAACGTTTCAAAAAGGAGGTGCCCCGGTGGCCCTGGCCCCGCACAAGCAGCGTCCGGACCGCGAGCGGTCTCCGGACGCGGAACCGGCACCACGAGTCCGGCGGGCGCGAACCACGCCGCCCTGGTGGTTCGCGCTGCCCGCGCTGCTGCTGTTCACGTTCGTCGTCCTGGTGCCGAGCGCCCGCGGTCTCTACTACGCCTTCACCGACTGGGACGGTCTGGATCCCCACTTCTCCTTCGTGGGCCTGGACAACTTCTCCGACATGCTCCGTGATCCCGACGCGATGCAGGCCATCGGGCACACGCTGCTGATCGCCGTGTCGATCACGGTCGTCCAGAACGGACTGGGCCTCCTGCTGGCCCTCGGAGTCAACACGGCCATCAAGTCCCGGAACCTGCTCAGGGTGTTCCTGTTCGCGCCCGCCGTGATCACCCCGATCGTGACCGCCTACCTCTGGCGGAATCTGCTGGGCCCCGACGGTGCGGTCAACAGCCTGTGGGACGCCGTCGGACTGGGCGGCCTGCGACAGGACTGGCTGGGCAGCCCGCGCCTCGCACTGTGGGCGGTGGTCGCAGTGATCGTCTGGCAGTTCGCGGGCTACTCGATGGTCATCTTCCTGGCGGGACTCCAGTCGGTGCCGAAGGAGGTCCATGAGGCGGCGGCCATCGACGGGGCGGGGCCCGTGCGGCGCTTCTGGTCGGTTACGCGGCCGCTGCTGGCCCCTGCCTTCACCATCAACCTGATGCTGTCGATCATCGGAGGGCTCAAGCTCTTCGACCAGGTCTACGCGCTGACGGGCGGCGGGCCGGGGCACGCCACCGACACCATCTCGACACTGATCTACAAGGACGCGTTCACCCTCGGCGAGTTCGGCTACAGCATCGCGCTCGCGGTGGTCCTCACCATCATCGTGGCCGTCGCCTCCACGGGGCAGTACCTCGTGCTGTCCCGCAACGAGAGGGCCGCCTCATGAACCGATACCGCAGGCGCACCCTCGCGCTGGAACTCGCGATGATCGCGATCGCCCTGGTCGTGGGCTTCCCGGTGTACGTCCTGGTCAACCTTGCCGTGCGGCCGGCGTCGGACACCTCGTCCCCGATCACTCCGACCTCCTCGCCCACCCTGGACAACTTCACACAGGCCTGGCAGCAGGGCGCGCTCGGCGGCGCGCTGGGCAACAGCGTGCTGGTGACGGTCTGCAGTGTCGTCATCGTGCTGGCCGTCTCGTCGGCGGCGGCGTACCCCCTGGCTCGTGTCGCGGCCCGCTGGTCGCGGGGTACGTACCTGATGTTCCTCCTGGGCCTGGTACTGCCCTTCCAGCTCGCCTCGCTGCCGCTGTACCAGACCATGCGCGACATGGGGCTGCTCGGCACCCCGTGGGCGCTGGTCCTCTTCTACTCCGGCCTGCAGGTGCCGTTCACCGTCTTCCTGTACGTCGGCTTCCTGCGGGCGCTGCCCCGCGACTTCGAGGACGCGGCCCTGATCGACGGCTGCACATCCCTGCAGAGCTTCCGGTACGTGGTCCTGCCGATGCTCAAACCGGTCACGGTGACGGCCCTGGTACTCAACGCCGTGGCCGTCTGGAACGACTTCTTCACCCCGCTGCTGTACCTCAGCGGCAGTGCCCAGCAGACCATGCCGGTGGCCATCGCCGGCTTCGTCGGCCAGTACGTCACCGACTGGAACCTCATCTTCGCCGCCCTGGTGACCAGCATCCTGCCCGTCCTGATCGTCTACTTCGTGCTGCAGCGCAGCATCATCAACGGCTTCGCGGGAGGGCTGCGGGGATGACTCGCGACGCCCGCCCTTCACCCACGTCCGGTGGCTCTTCCCCGAGGGGGACATCATGAAGACACGCACACCCGTGACCCTGGCCGCAGCGGTGACGGCCGCCGCCGTGCTCGCCGCCTGCAGCGGCGGCACCAAGGCAAGCTCCGGCGGCGATTCGAAGACGCTGACCCTCGCCTCGGTCGACCAGGGTTCGGTCGAGGACGTGGTCAAGGCGTTCGAGAAGGCCAACCCGGGCGTCAAGGTCCGCTTCACCACCAGCGGTGCCGACCAGTACCAGCAGCAGATCAGGACCCAGCTGTCCTCGGGCACCGCACCCGACGTCATGTCGGTCTGGCCCGGCAACGGCAACCCGGGCGCCACCTACGTCCTGGCCAAGCCCGGTTACCTGCGGGACCTCTCGGATCAGCCCTGGGCCGCGAAACTGCCCGACGCCGTCAAGAGCGTGGCGCAGTACGAGGGGAAGACGTACAACGCGGTCTTCGGGCTCAACGGCATCGGCGCGGTCTACAACGAGCAGGCCATGGCGAAGGCCGGGCTCACCCCGCCGGACACCTGGACGAAGCTGCTGGACTTCTGCCGGGCAGCGAAGGCCAAGGGAACGCCCGCCTTCGCGCTGGGCAACCAGGACAACTGGGTGACCCAGCTCGTCCTGTACGCGCTGGTCGCCACGACCGTCTACGGCGACGACCGGGACTTCGACAAGAAGATGCAGGGCGGCCAGGTCACCTTCGCCAAGTCGCCGTGGACCACCGCCCTGGACAAGTACCTCACGATGGAGAAGACCGGCTGCTTCCAGAAGAACCCACTGGGCACCAACTACGAAGCCAGCCAAGGCCTCGCCGCCACCGGCAAGACGCTCGGCATCGTCCAGGGCAACTGGGTGATCGCCCTCCTCAAGGGGAAGAACCCGAAGGGCACGTTCAGCTTCAAGGCACTGCCGGCCACCGACGACCCGTCCGGGACCCTCATCCCGGCCGCGGCGGGTGCCGGCTACGGAGTGAACGCCAAGGCGAAGAACGAGGACCTGGCGCTGAAGTTCGTGAACTTCGTGATGTCGCCCAAGGGCATGAACCTCTTCGTCAAGAAGCAGGGGGGTCTGCCCTCACTCCCCGACACGGGCTATGCGGTCGACCCCTCCCTGGAGGAACTGTCCACGTTCATCCAGGAGGACCGCACGGTGCCGTTCATGGACCAGCTCTGGCCCAACGCCAAGGTCCAGCAGACCATGCTCAGCGGCCTCCAGGAGATCTTCAGCGGGCAGTCCACGCCCAAGCGACTCCTCGGCGAGATGGACGCCGACTACCAGGCCGGCCCCTGACCGGTGCCGGGAACACGTTGCGGGAAACCGAAAGGACGAAGGTGTGAGCCATGCGCGACACGACGCGGACGGTGCGGCCCGTGATGCCGAGAACAGCGGTCGTCCCGGCGGCGGGGGAGTCCGCCGCCGGAGCGTGCTCGTGGCGACGGCAGGCGCTGTGCCTGTAGTGGCCGGCGGCGCGGGCGGCGGAAGCGCGCACGCGGCATCCTCCCCCCACACGGAGAATGCCGCGGTGTGCGGGCTGACCGTGGAACACCGCACGAGTCCCCTGGGTGTGGACGCCGCCCGACCGCGTTTCGGCTGGCGCATGGGGTCGGCAGCCCGCGGCCAAAAGCAGGGCGCGTACCAGATCATCGTCGCGACGTCGCCGGACAAGCTGTCCACCGCCCGCGCGGATGTCTGGAACAGCGGGCGCGTCCGCTCCTCCGACTCCGTGGCGGTCCGCTACGCGGGCGAACCGCTCAGCCCCTCGACCCGCTATCACTGGACCGTCACCGTCTGGGACGCGGAAGGCCACCCGGTCGGTGTCGCATTCCCCTCCTCATTCGAGACCGGCCTCATGAGCACCGACGGTGCGGCCGGATGGGACGGCGCGCACTGGATCGGTATGAAGGGGAAGACACCCCACTCACCCGGCGCGCCGATGCTGAGGAAGGAGGAACACCTCAGGACGGCGAGCCTCCCCGAGGACCAGCCACAGGTCCGCGAGGCACGGCTGTACGTCTCGGCCCTCGGTGTGTACGAGGCCCACGTCAACGGGCGCCACGTGACCGTTCCGCTGGACGGCGGCACCACGACCGAGCTGCTGCCCCCGGGCTGGACGAACTACGACACGCGCATCGACTACATGACGTACGACGTCACGGATCACGTGACAGGGGAGCGGGCGGTCACTCTCGCCTTCGTCCTGGGCAACGGCTGGTACAACGGCCGCGTCTCCGACGGCAGCACGTACTACTCCAAGGACGGCAACGCCCTGGCGGTCAAGGCCAAACTGCTGATCCGGTACGCCGACGGCACGTCGCAGACGGTCGTCACCAGGCCGGACGGCGGCTGGAAGGCCACCGACACCGGCCCCTGCCGTGCCGACGACATCTACGACGGCCAGACCTACGACGCCCGAAGGGAACTGCCGGGCTGGACGGCGCACGGGTTCGACGACTCCGCCTGGGGGGACGTGGAGCGAGTCGCCCTCGAGGACAAGCACCCGGACGTGCGACTCCTCGCCTACCCGGGCGAAACGGCACGTCTGATGCCGAAGTGGGACCGCCGACCGCGGTCGATCACCGTCGCCACCGGAGTGACCGGACAGGACGGCAGCCCGGGCGGCAGGGGGCGCATCGTCGTGGACCCCGCCCGGACCGTGACCGACCCCGACAAGGCGGCCTCCGCCTCCGTCACGATCGGCGCCGGCGACACCGCCGTCTTCGACCTCGGCCAGAACATGGTCGGGGTCGCCCGCTACAGCCTGCGCGGCCCGGCCGGTGCCCGGGTCGAGTTCAGGTTCGGCGAGATGCTCAACGACGACAGCGCCGGCGCGGACGGCCCCGAGGGGTCCGTCTACCGGGCCAACCTCCGCAGCGCCAAGGCCACCAGTACGTACATCCTCAAGGGCGACCGGCACGGCGAGACCCATCAGGACTCCCTCACCTTCTACGGCTTCCGCTACGTGTCCGTCACCACGACGGACACCGTCACGATCACCGGCCTGACCGGAAAGGTCGCCACTTCCGCGATCCGCGAGACCGGCACCGTCACCACCAACGACCCCGACATCAACAAACTGGCGAGCAACATCCGGTGGGGCCAGCGCGGCAACTACCTCTGGGTGCCCACCGACTGCCCGCAGCGCGACGAACGCCTCGGCTGGACCGGCGACACACAGGTCTTCTCCGTGACCGGCCTGTACAACGCGGACGCCGGCGTCTTCCTCAGCCACTTCCAGGACACGGTGGTCGACTCCCAGACCATCTACGGCATGGACAAGGCTCAGTTCACCGGGGTCGCCCCCGGCGGACGGTACAACTTCCCCGGAGGCGGCAGCGGTTGGGCGGACTGCGGTGTCATCCTCCCCTGGACCGTGTGGCAGATGACCGGTGACGTGACCATCGTCAAGGACAACTGGCCCGCGATGACCCGCTACCTGGACTGGATCCGGGAGCAGACCGGCGACTCCCACGCCGGACAAGGATCCCTCACAGGCGACTGGCTGGCGCCGCAGAAGACCAGCGCCCAGCTCATGAGCGACGTCTACTACGGCTACGTCGCGCAGCTGATGGCACAGATGGCCCGCGCGATCGGCCGGACGGAGGAGGGGAAGGAGTACGAGCAGCTCTTCGGACGCATCAAGCAGGCGTTCATCACCAAGTACCTGAGCACGGAGGGCGACCGCGTCACGGTCAGGTCCAGCCTGGGTGACGCGTCCCCGATCGAACCGGGCGCCGACCCCGACCAGAAGACGGAGGACAACAGCCAGTCGGCACTGCTGTGGGTCCTGAAACTCGGGTTCTACGAGACGGAGGCGCAACGCCGTGCCCTCGTCGGGCACCTGGCCGACAACATCGGCAACGACGCGGCCTACAAGGCGGCGCACCCGAACAGCAGCCGGGTCGGGTACGCCGAGAACACGCTGTCCGTCGGCTTCCTCGGCGTCAACGTCCTCGCCCCCGTCCTCACCGACGAGGGCCGCGCGGACCTGGCGTACAAGCTGCTGCACCAGGACGCGCTGCCGTCCTGGCTGTACTCGGTGAGGAACGGCGCCACCACCGTCTGGGAGCGCTGGAACTCCTACTCCGAGGACGACGGCTTCGGCCCGGTCAGCATGAACTCCTTCAACCACTACGCCTACGGCGCGATCATGGAGTGGATGTACGCGTACATGGCCGGCATCGCGCGCGACCCGGACAGCCCCGGCTTCAAACACTTCGTGCTGCAACCCCACCTCGATCCCACCGGAAGGATCACGCGGGTGTCCGGCTCGTACGAGTCACCGTACGGCGAGATCAGAAGCGAGTGGGCGCTCGACGACGCCGGCCGGACCCTGCTGTACGACGCGGTCGTGCCCGCGAACAGCGAGGCGACCCTGCGCCTTCCGGCCGCCTCCGCCGACGCTGTCCGGGAGGGGCGCACCCCGTTGGCGCGAGTGGACGGGGTGCGTTTCCTCGGTCACGACGGCAGGGTGTCCTCCTACCGGCTGCCGTCCGGCCGGTACCGCCTGACCGCCCGGCTGCACTGACCAGCGGATCGGGCGCGGACGAGATGACCGGCCCGGGTACGAGTGCCGTACCGCGGACCGGTCACCCCGGCAGGCGAGCGGCATCCGATCAGCCCGCCCGGCACCGCGGTTCGGAACGGCAGCGCGCTGGGCGGGAGCGCTGTTCTCCGCAGGCCGGGCCCTCACCCGGGCCGCCGCCGAACACGCCTCGGCCGGTATCCGGGTCCCGGTGGCGATCCCGGTCTCCGCGCTGCATCTGCCGGCCACGGCGGTGTGGCTGGGCGGTCTGCTCGCGCTGCCCGCGGAAGGCGCTCACCGCCACCGAGTACGGCCGGCTCTTCACCCTCACGGCCGGCGCCGTGGCCCTGGTGCCGGCCGTGGCGGCGTTGTCCGCCGCTGGACCGCGCAGCGCAGAGTGTGTTTCTGCGCCAGCCAGCCAGCCAGCCAGCCAGCCAGCCAGCCAGCCAGCCCGCCCGCGCCGTCGACGCCTCAAATGGTCGCCGCCACCAGTGCGACACCGCCGGCACCGCCGGCACCTATCCGCGTACCGCGGCAACCGCCTCATCGAAGGCCTGCTCCATATCAACGGTGCCCTCGCTGCGGACCCAGACTTCTGTCGCGACTTCGGAGCAGGACAGGGCGCAGGCGACGAGCGCGCGGGCCCGCACCTCGGCCATCGGGTCCGCCGCGGCGCCGAGCCGTCTGGCGATGTCCGGCACGAGCAGCTCCGTCCACTGCTGCCGTTTCTCATGTTGGCGCGCTCGGAGGGAGGGCGATGCGTGGAGCATGCTGGTGATCTTGAGAAAGTCCCTGGGCGAGTACGGGAGGGACTCGACGAGCTGCTTGAGGGCCGCCCGGAGCGCTTCCCATGGCGGCTCGTGTGCCGGACGCGCTTCCAGCGCAGCCTGCAGGACTTTGCCGTGGTCCGCGTGGTCGCCCAGCACGATGTCTTCTTTCGTGCCGAAGTAGCGGAACAGCGAGCGCCGCGAGGTACCGATTTCGCTCGCGATCTGCTCCATGGTGGTGGCCTCGAAACCCTGCTCGAGGAACAGCCGCATCGCGGCCTCGACGATCTCGGCCTGCACTGCTCGCCGGGTGCGCTCTCGTAGTCCTGCCGGGCGGCCCTCGCGATCGTTCATGGTCCGTACCCTACGCCAACCTGCACCCAGTACTGCATTGTCTCCCCGTACCTAGTTGGCACTGAGTGACACATTAGGCGTACGGTACCGCTGTTGAGCACGTCCGCCGTCTCCCGGGAGCAGCCCATGAGCGCCGTCGACTACCGCGGCCAGACCACACTCATCACCGGTGCCAGCGCCGGCATCGGAATGGAGTTCGCCCGCCAGATCGCCGAGCGCGGCTCGCATGTCGTCCTTGTCGCCCGCCGTCGGGAACGACTCGAGAAACTGGCCGCCGAACTCACCGCGGCGTACGGCGTCCAGGCCACGGCCGTTCCGCTCGACCTGAGCCGACCCGCCGCGGGGCAGACCCTCGCCGCGGAGGTGGCGCAGCGCGGCCTGACGGTGACGAGTGTCGTGAACAACGCGGGGTTCGGCACCTTCGGCGCGTTCCACACCGAGGACCCGGGGCGGCTCCAGGAGGAGATTTCCGTTGACATCGCCAACGTCGTCGACATCAGCCGGGCGTTCATCGAGCCGTTGCGAGCCGCCGGCACGGGAGTGCTGATCAACGTCGCGAGCATGGCCGCGTACTTTCCCGTCCCGAACATGGCCGTCTACGCAGCGGCCAAGGCATTCGTGCTGAGCTTCACCGAAGCCCTGTGGCAGGAATCGCTCGGCACCGGGCTTCGCGTCCTCGCACTGTCTCCCGGCGCGACCAGCACCGAGTTCTTCGACGTCATCGGCACGGATGCTGCGGACGGCGGCGCCAAACGCCAGTCGCCCCACCAGGTCGTGGCGACGGCACTACGGGCACTCGACCGCCGCACCCCACCGCCGAGCGCCATCTCCGGCCGCCCCAACCGGCTGCTGGCGAGCCTGGGCCGGGGACTCAGCCGACGACGCGCGGTCCTGCTCATGGGATCCATGACCTCCACCCCTTAACGGCCTCTCCAGTCAACGAGGTTGTTCATTGCGGCCTCACCCACAGGGCTGGGAAGCCACCATGGCTTCCCAGCCCGCCAACTTGTCTCGGCAGCCTTGCCGGCTCCCGCCGGCCTTCCGGCACACGCGTCGGTCCGCCGAGTCCGGTGGACCTCACCCCAGGCCCGTCCCGCCGCCCGCACGGGCGGCGGGACGGGCCTGCCCGACGGGGCTACGAACCCTGGGCGTCGTCGGTACCCGCGCCCTCTTCGGACGACTCCGCGTCACCCGGCACGCTCTGCCGAAGGCAGCAGCGCCAGCACGGCGACGACCGCCCGGTGGTCCGTGCCCGGCACGGTCCGTTCGGTGACGGAGACCCCCACCAGACCGGAGCCGTGCAGGACATGGTCGAGCTGGATCACGGGCGGTACGAGTGTCATGCCGACGGGCCAGGTCCGGCCCCATCCACGGCCGAGTTCGGCATGGGTGTCGGTGAGGCCCGACGCGAGCAGTTCGCGCATCGGCGCGTGATCGAGGGAGGCGTTGAAGTCCCCCAGGAAGACAGTGTCCGGGCCGCTGTTGCGCGCGACGGAGGCGAGCGCGGTCATGTCCCGGGTCCAGCGCTTCGCGTCACCGAGCGGGTAGTACGTGTGGACAGCGACCAGTCGTACGGTTCGTCCGCCCACCTTCACGTCCGCGGTGGTCTGCGGCCACGCGGTGTCGGCGTCCAGCGGGCCGCCACGGGCCAGCGGGATCCGCGAGTAGATCGAGGAGTCGTTCTCGGGACGCAGTTCCTGGTACGGCAGCAGCCGGTCCAGGCCGGCCTCGGCGAGCGCGGCGATGCCGTCGGACGGCAGTTCCTCCACGGCCAGTACGTCTATCCGTTCGGTCTTGACCAGCCGCACCAACGCACGAGGGTCCGCCCTGCCCACATGGGCGTTGAGGGTGGCCACACGCAACTCGGCCGCCTGTGCCGGTGCATGCGGCTGGCGCGGCACGAACCGTGGTACCAGCAGGGTGACTTGCGCAGCTGTGAGAAGTGCGACGACCGCCACCGCCACCCAGCGCGGGCGCAGAGCGGGAACGGCGAGCATGGCGATGAGCACGAGCACACTGAGCACGGTGCCGTAGGGGAAGAGCACCACGGGCACCGCGAGCGGTGTTCCCGCGTCCAGCCCTGTCAGCCGTACGACGAGCAGGGTGGACGGCACGGCGAGAAGCACGCCACAACCCAGTAGTCCGAACATCCGCCCCCGTCGGCCACGCCGGCCGTTTGCCCGATGCCCGCCGGCTGCATGGGGCGCGTCGACGGCAGTGTCCGTCATCTGTCCTCCACTCGGAACAGCACGGGCGGCGATCACCCGGGCTCTGGAGGGGGACGACGGCCGGGACTCGTACGGTTGCGGGGCGGCCCGGACACGGTCTCCCAGACGTGGCCTCAGCAGCCGGAGCCGTACTGTTCAAGCCCACCGAAGAACTCGGCCGATGCCTCCGCCAGGAACCAGCACGTGAGTGAACCGAGTCCACGTACTGACGGTTCTGTGAGATGGCGGTTGGTTGTGCGCGCAAGGTCGCGGAGGGGCGGCCACTCGGGAATGATCACGACTCGGTGGGGAACGGAGACGCGCTGGTGGCAGCGTTGGACGAGACGGCGACGATGCTGGTCGGCAGAGCCGAGGAACTCGGGCGGCTCGACTCGGTGATCGGCAGCCTGGGGCAGGACGGCGCTCCCGCTGTGGTCGACATCGCCGGAGACGCCGGCATGGGCAAGAGCCGGCTGCTGAGCGAGTTCTGTGCCCGGGCGCGGCAGGGCGGGCTGACGGTGCTGCGCGGCAGAGCCACGGAGTACGAGCGGCACACCCCGTTCCAGACGTTCACGGACGCGTTCGCCGACGTCGATCGTGCCCTTCTCGACTCGGATGCCGTGCCCGAGGCGGCGGCACCGGTGCTGCGCGGCGCGGGCGGTGTGCGGGGCTCGGCGTCGGCCGCGGGCCACCGTGATCGATTCGGCCTCTATCGTGCCGTCGCGGACGTGCTGACCAGGCTCGGGGAGCGCAGCGGGTTGGTGATGGTGCTGGACGACCTGCACTGGGCGGATCCCGCGTCCCTGGAGCTGTTGGACCTTGTGGTCCGGCACCCGGTGCGCGGCCGGGTGCTCGTAGTGGTGGCCCGTCGGGAACGGCAGACGCCGCACTCCCTTGCCGCGGCTCTGACACGCGGTGTGGACAGCGGAGCGGTGCTGCGCATGGCGCTGCGACCACTGCCCGAGCTGGAGTCGATCGAGGTGCTGGCCTCCGACCTGCCCCCGCGCGACGCGAAGGAGATCCATCGATCCAGCGAGGGCAACCCGCTTTACTTCCTCTGCCTCCTGCACGCCTACCGGCACGGCGCGTCGTCGCGCGGTACCGACGTCCGGGCCCACGGCGACACCGCTTCGGGGGTGCCGAGCGGGCTGGGATCGCTGCTCCTGGACGAACTGAGCGCGTTGACCGCGGCACAGCGCCGCACCGTCGAAGCGGTGGCGGTCCTCGGTGACCACGCCACGCCCGCGATGCTGAGCCTGACGACCGGACACACCACAGTGGAGGAACTCGACGACTGCGTCGGCGCACTGGCGCGGCGCGACGTGCTGCGGAGGGGATCCGACAGCCGCTGGTCACTGCGCCACCCACTCCTGCGGGCACTGGTCTACGAGAACACCGCCGCACCACGCCGAGCGGAGATCCACCGCGGTGCGGCGGACGAACTGGCCCGGGCAGGCGCCTCCGCCGCCGAGCGCGCCCACCATGTCGAGAAGTCGCTGGTCGGCTGGGATCCCGTGTCGGCGGCCGTACTGAGGGAGGCTGCCGCCCAGTTCACCCACACGGCGCCCGCGACGGCTGCTCATCTGCTGGACGTCGTCCTGCGGCTCATGCCGGACACACCCGCGTACGCAGGGCAGCGCGGTGAGTTGACGCTGGCGCGCGCGAGGGCACTCGGTGTGGGGGGCAGTCTGCGGGAGAGCCGTGATCTGCTCCACACGCTGATCAGCGGGTCCGGGCCGGACGACGCGTCACTGCGCAGGGATGCGACAGCGCTGTGCGCCATGATGGAACGGCATCTCGGACACTCCCCGGAAGCGACCGCTCTGCTGCGGCGGGAACTGTCCCGCAGTCCCGGCCCCGATCCCCGCCAGACGGTCTCCCTCGGGCTCGCGCTGGGCATGGCCGCCCTGAACACCGTTTCCTACCCCGACGTCCGCGACGACATCGAGCGGACCCTCGCGGTGGCCCGCTCACACGGTGACCCCATGGGAGAGACGGGTGCCCTGGCGCTGGCGGCGCTGGGGGAGGCCTACGAAGGGGAGACGGCTCAGGCCTGCCGGTTCGCCGATGCCGCCGCCGGGCTCGCGGACGGTCTGACCGACCCCGACCTCACGGACCTGTGCGAGGCGCTGGTGTGGCTGGCCTGGGCGGAAGCCCTGCTCGAACGCTATGCCGACGCCGAACGCCACGCCGACCGGGGGCTGGACGTCGCCCGCCGCAGCGGTCAGGTCCATGTCCTGCCCCACCTGTTGAGCAGCAAGGCCTTCGTGCACTTCAACACCTGTCGGCTGCCGTCCGCCCTGGAGTCGGCCGAGGAGGCGGAGTCCGTCGCACGAGCCATCGGCAGCAGCGATCTCCTGGCCTTCACTCTGTGCTTCAAGTCGCTGGTCCTTCTCCTGAGCCGCCCCCTGGGCGACACGAGTGCCCTGACGACCGCCGAGGAAGCCGTGGCCGCGGCAGGCGGAAGCAGCCACTGGTGGGCGTCGTTGGCCAGATGCGTACTCGGTCACACTGCGCTCGTGAGCGGCGACCCGCACCGTGCGCGGGACGCCATCCTGAAAGCCGGCGGCCCCGAACTGCTGGGGCTGCAGCCCTCCATACGCCCCGGGCAGCTGGACACCCTCGTCAGCACCGCCATCGCGGTCAACGACACCGAGCAGGCCGCGCGCTGGGCCGCACGAGCAGTCGAGGAAGCCGACCGGATGGGGCTTCAGGGCCAGCGCGGGGCGGCACTGCGCGCTGAGGCGGCGCTCGCCCAGCACCACGGTGACGCCCGCGCAGCCGCAGACCTCTTCGAGCGTGCCGCGCAGGCGTACGCACCCTCCGGCGCCACGCTCTGGGAGGCGTACTGCCTGCTGCTGGCGACTGTCCAGGCGCAGGCAGCAGGCGACGGCCCGCGCGCGCTCAGGATGTGGGAGCGGGCCCGCCGGCTCGCCGACGACGGCGGTGCGCGCCTGCTGTCCGACCTGGCCTCGATGGTGCGCCCCCGGGCAGAGGAAGCCTTGCGTGAACCCACGGAACTCGACGAACTGACCACACGCGAACGGGAGATCGCCGAACTCGTCGCCGAAGGACTCAGCAACCAGGCCATCGCGGCGAAGCTGTACATCAGTCACCGCACGGTCGAGACCCACCTGTCGGCCATCTACCGGAAGACCTCCGTGTCGTCCCGTTCGGCGCTGGCAGGCATCATGACGCGCGTCGCCCTCGACCGGCGCCCTCGCACCACGCACCCCCCGGCACACTGGGGTTGAGGCGCCCCCGGTCGCGGGACGTCACCGTGGAGCAGGCCGCAGGGCCGAAGCCGTCATCGGGGCAGCTCCTGGAGGTGTCCCTCGCCGACGAAGGAGACGTCGCCGCCCACCCGTACGGAGCGGATGTCCTGCCCGCTGCCGTGAGCACTGATCGTCATCTCGCTGGGGCGTCCGGTGAAGCGGCCCTGCCGCAGGACCACGAGCTCGCCGTCGTCGATCCTGCCGTGGCGGCGCAGGTGGGCGGCGGCGCATCCGGCGCCGCTGCCGGTGGCCACGTCCTCGGTGAGGCCGTCGTTGTTCCAGTGCCGTGCCTCCAGGGTGGTGGCGTCCAGAAGGTAGGCGAACCGGGCGCCGAGGCCGTCCAGCCGGGCGGAGATGTCCGTGGTGATACGAGCACGTTCGAGGGCGCCCTCACGTACGGGGACGACCAGGTAGCGCAGGCCGGTCGAGAGGACCTCGCAGGGCAGTTCCGGATCCAGGTCGTCCGCGTCCAGGGAGAACCACGACGCGATGTCCGGCGCGTCCCTCGGCTCCGGGCGGCCGAGGAACGAGGCCGGTCCCTGGTCCAGGATGCTCGCGTACCGCCCGGGGCCGTGACGCAGCGTGGTGACCTCCACGGTGCGGGCCTTCAGCCGGAGCGTCCATGTCCCGCTGTCTCCGGTGCCGTGCAGGGCGTGCAGCACGCAGGCCGCCCCGATGACGGGATGCCCGGCGAAGTCGAGTTCCTCGAAGAGGTCGAAGACGCGGGCCTTCCAGACGGCGTCCTGATCGGTCTCCTGGTTCAGGAAGATCGACTCGAAGTGCCGCAGCTCTTTGGTGATCCGCTCCATCTGGGCGCCGTCGAGCCCGGTGGCGTCGGGGAACACGGCGAGGCTGTTGCCGCTGTAGGGGCGGGAGCTGAAGACGTCGACGTGGAAGTAGCGCATGGCGCCGACGCTACTGGGCCCTTGGGAGGGCAGACCGGCCGGCCGTGGCGCCGGGGCCGCGCTCAGAGGGTCGGGAAGAGCACTGCGAAGAAGAGCCACAGCAGTACGGCCCAGAAACCCGCCGCCGCCAGCGACACGAGCAGGGAGCTGCGCCACCTCAGCACCAGGAACGGGAAGAGCACCGGGACCGCCCAGAAACCGGCCACGTCGATCGACATGCGGGCGGCCTCGCCGAGGCTTCCCGCGCGCCCCGCGGCGATACGGCGCAGCAGCCGCTGGGAGACGAAGCCGTACAGGCCGAAGACGATCGGGAAGAACCACAGCGGGGTGATCGTGATCAGCTCGGACTCGGAGAGCTCGTTGAACATGACCAGGTAGACACAGGCGGCGCCCAGCACACCCGCCACGAGCGCGGTCACGTAGAGGGCGGTCAGGGCCGTCGGCTCCGCCGAAACGGCCGGAGCGGGAACGAGCACGGGCGAAGCGTACGGAACATCGGCCGACGGGGCCCGGACCACCTGGTGGCAGTGGGGGCAACGGACGTCCTGCCCGGCACGGTCGGCCGGAGCCGAGATCAGGTGCCCGCACGAGGCATGGAATTCCACTTGCTGACGGTTCACGCGTTGCCTTCCCTGTACCACTCGGGTGCTGCTCGTCGCCGGTGACGCGTCGGCCGGCCGAACCAGCTCCAACCCGAGGGGGACAACGCCGGAGTGCGTCCGGCCCGCTCCGACGCACAGCTCATGGACGATTCTCACAGCCGCGCATCTCCCTGCCATCCGGGAGAACGCGTACGTGCCCACGTAGTTGGGCGGATCTCCGAGGTGTCCCGGCAGGCAGCCCCAGCCGCTGTACCTCGGCGTAGGACGGAGCACTCAGGTCCGTGGGCTGTCCGTCCCGGACGGCAGTCGCGGTGGCCACGGCCGCGGCCAGGGCCCTGCGGTAGGGCAACGAGCCGAGGCTGACCCTGCGCACGCCCAGCGCGGCCAGTCGGGAGAGGGTGGGACCGGTCGGTGAGTACAGGATGTTCAGCGGTGTGACGAGGGTTTCCGTCAGTGCGGCGATCCCGTCCGGGTCCGACAGCCCGGGCACGAACACCCCGTCCGCACCGGCCTGTTCGTAGATCGCGAGGCGTGTCGAGGTCTCTTCCTGCCGGAGGTCCAGCCAGTGGGTGTCGGTGCGCGCGTTCACGAACAGCGCGGGTACGGCGGCCTTGACGGCGGAGATCTTCGCAGCGTGCGACTCCACGGGGGCGAGCGTGCCGTCGGGGCGGCCGTCTTCGAGGTTGATACCCGCCGCGCCCGCGTCGTACAGCTTGCGTGCCAGCTCGGCGACTTCCTCCACGTCATCGCTGAAGCCGCCTTCGGCGTCGACCGTGAACAGGAAGGAGCCCTGTCCGAGCCGACGGGCGAGCGCCACGGTCGCGTCGACGGTGGCGGCGGCTCCGTCCGGCAGGCCGAGGGCAGCGGCCACGCCCAGGCTGGTGGTGCCGATGGCCTGGAAGCCCTGTGCCGCCAGGGCGGCGGCGGAGGCGTAGTCCCAGGCGTTGGGCAGCAGCAGCGGGGTGGCCTGGTGGTGCAGGCGGGCGAAGGGAGGCAGCGGGCGCCGGAGCAGGCCGTCGGCCAGGGCGAGGGCGTGGCGACGGCCGGGGCAGACGCGGGGTGGGGCGCCGAAGGCGAGGGGCACGGGGTGCGTGCGGTTGGCGGTCGCAAGACCGAGGAGCACCACGTCGGCCTCGGCGATCTCCCGGCCCGAGACGTGGGTGGCCCGGGCCGCGATACGACGCATGGTCCGTACCGGGGGAACCTCCCGGAGCACCCGGGCCAGCGGTACGTCGCCGCTGTCGGCCGCGGCCTCGACCAGCGCGGTCGTCGCGTCGCATGCCTGGACGAGCAACCCGATGCGGTTGGCGGCGGCCTCCAGAGCGGCTTCATCGGCCGGGTCCGGCGCCAGTCGCGCCACCAACCGGGCCACCGCCTCGTCCGCCGCCGCGTCACCGCCTCCGAAGTAGGCTCCGGCCACCACGATCACTGCCTGCGCCACCGCCCCGGGCTGAGGCATCCCCAGGGCTTCGGCGAGGGTACGCACCACCCGCGTCCGGACGTCTGCCTCCGGTCCCGCGGCCACCGCCTGCCGTAGCGAGGCAGGTTCCAGCCGGGCGAGTTCGGCTTCGACCAGAGCCCGTCGCCGGTGGTGCGGCTCCCCGGAGCAGAACCGGGCCACCGTGGCACGCAGCCAGGAGACACTCGCCCCGGGCGGACCGTCATCCGCGGCAGGCAGCTCCGGGACGAGCGCCGGATCGGCGAGCGCCGCCCGCACGTCCGCGTAGCGGTCGAACTCATGCACCTTGTGCGTCATGGCCCCGACGGTAGGGCCGGAACGGTTCGGCCCAGCCCGAACCGTGCCTGCGGCATCATGGCCGCATGTCCCCGCTCGCCGAGACCGCCGGTCTGCTCGCCGACCCCACCCGGGCGGCCTTCTGCCAGGCCCTGCTCGACGGCCGCGCCTGGACCGCGGGCGAGCTCGCCCGGCATGCCGACGTCCGGCCGTCCACGGCCAGCGAGCAGCTCTCCCGCCTGGTCAAGGGCGGGCTGTTGGCGGAGGAGCGCCAGGGCCGGCACCGGTATGTCCGGCTGGCCGGCCCGGAGGCAGCCGCACTGATCGAAGCCCTCGCCTCGTACGCCCCGGGCGTCCCCCGCCCGCGGAACCTGCGCCAATCGGTGCGGCTCGGCGCCGAGGCCAGGGCCCGCACCTGCTACGACCATCTGGCAGGGCGGCTGGGCGTGGCCCTGGCCGACGCGGTGATCACCCGCGGCCTGGTCGCCGACGACTGCGGACTCGCCGTCACTCCAGCCGGCCGAGCCTGGCTGACCGAGGCCCTGGGCTACCAGCATCCCGCGGGCACCCGACGCCCCTTGGTACGCAGCTGCCTGGACTGGACGGAGCGCCGGCCCCACCTGGCCGGGGCGCTGGGAGCGGCCCTGTGCGCCACAGCGCTGGAGAGACAGTGGGTACGGCGGGTCGGCTCCGGGCGCGCGGTGAAGGTGACCCCGGAAGGGGGCGAGGCGTTCCGGGAACTGCTGGGGGTGGAGGTCGGCTAGGCCCCGTCGTTTGGATCATCCCGGCGTCGCGGGGTCCGGCACGCGCTCCCCCAGGCTCTTCGAGCAGGGGCCCCCGCGGCGTTGTTGTCACTCGCCGACTCCGCCGAGCTCTCGGCTTCGCTCGAGCAGGGGGTCGGCCCTCCGCAGGCGATGCCGTCAATCCCCGTGCTCTGCCGACGTCCGGAGGGAACGCAGGATGATCGCTCGGTGGAGGGCGGCCCGGCACGCCAGGATGGCCGGGTGCTGGCTGCGTCCGCGGCGTACGACGGTGAAGAGGCGGCGCGTGCGCTGACCGCGGGGAAGCTGCCGCAAGGTGACGGTCGGGGGCTGTCCGTTCCAGACGAGGTCGGGGAGGAAAGCCGCGGCGTGCTTCTGCTCGACCAGGCGGAGGTGGAGCAGGAGGTCGGTGGTCTCGAACCGCACGTCGGGTTCGAAGCCGGCGTTGCGGCACAGGGTCATGGCCCAGTGCCGGGCGGTGGTTCCCTCGGGTTCCATCACCCAGGGGTGGTCGGCGAGTGAGCGCAGTGCCGCCGTGGGGCCGCCGGTGTCCGTGTCCTCGGCCGGTTGTGGCAGCGCGAGGTGGAGGGGGTCGTCGAGCAGGTCCTCTTGTTCGAGTTCGGCGGGGCGAGGGTTGGGGTTGCCGGGGTATTCCTCGGCGAGGACCAGGTCGAAGTCGCGGGCCTGCAGGGCGGGCAGGGCCTTTTCCGGTTCCCTGTGTGTGACGTGGACGCGCAGGTGCGGGTGCAGGTCACGTAGCAGGCTGAGCGCGGTCGGGACCAGGGACAGGGCGGCGGTCTGGAACGAGGCGATGCGCAGTGTGCCGGTCAGGTCGGTCAGGGAGGCGGCGATGTCCGCCTCCGCGCGCTCGAGGCGTTCGAGGACCGCTTCGGTGTGGGCGACGAGGATCTCGGCCTGCTCGGTCAGCCGCACCCGCCGTCCGACCGGTTCCAGCAGCGGTACGCCGACTTCGGCTTCCAGCTGGGAGAGCTGCTGTGAGACGGAGGAGGGGGCATAGGACAGGGCGGCGGCGACAGCCGCCAGGGTGCCGCGATGCTTGAGTTCGCGCAGCAGACGCAGCCGGTGCAGGTCGAACATCGCCAGCCCGCCCTCCTCGCCCTTGCGGAGCGACAAGGCTCATTCATCGGATTGTTCGATGAGTATAGGTCGAAAACATTCGCTGGACCGATCGCAGGGAGCCGTCGGACCCTGATCGTGTGTCTGAGAACGCTTCCTCTCCCCGTACGCCGCCGTGGTGTGCGCCGCCCGGCTCCCGTACCTGGCGATGTGCACCCGCACCCTCCGACGTACGGGGCTTTCACGCCGCACTGCCCGGCTACTCACCCACCTCACTGACCGAAACTCCGCCCTTGGCAGAGGAGTTGAGGGTCGGCCGGGTCTTCGTCAAGGACGAGTCGTGCCGTCTGGGGCTGCCCGCGTTCAAGGCCCTGGGCGCGTCCTGGGCGGTCCACCGCACCCTCGCCGAGCGGGCCGCGAACGGCCGGCAGCCGGGCCCGGTCACCCTGGTGACGGCCACCGACGGCAACCACGGCCGGGCGGTGGCCCGCATGGCACGCCTGCTGGGGCAGCGCGCCCACGTCCTCGTCCCGCAGGGCGTGCACCCGCGGGCCGTAGCGGCCATCGCCGCCGAGCGGGCGAAGGTCACCGAGGTCGCGGGGCCGTACGACGAGGCCGTGCGCCTGGCGTCCGAGGCGGCTGCCGTCCCGGACGCCGTCCTGGTCCAGGACACCGCCTGGCCGGGCTACGAACAGATCCCGGGGTGGATCGTCGAGGGCTACTCCACCCTCTGCGCCGAGATCGACGAGCAACTGGCGGCACAGGGGGTGGCCGAGGGACCTGATCTCGTCTCCATACCGGTGGGAGTGGGTTCACTGGCCCAGGCCGTCGTCACCCACTACCGCAGCCGTCCCACCGGACGGGCTCCCGCGCTGCTGTCGGTGGAGCCGGAGACCGCGGCCTGCGTCCTGGAAAGCCTCACCGTCGGTGAACCCGTCAGCGTCACCACCGGCGACACCACCATGGCCGGGCTGAACTGCGGCACCCCCTCGAGCATCGCCTGGCCCTACCTGCGCAGGGGGCTGGATGCCGCTGTCGCCGTCCCCGACGGCGACAGCGCCCGCGCGGCCGCCCGCCTCGCGGCCCTCGGGATTTCCTCGGGTCCCTGCGGGGCCGCCGCGCTCGCCGGTCTCCGCGCGACGCTCACCGGCAGGGGCACCGACGAGTGCCGTACGGCACTGGGGCTCGACGCGACCTCGGTGGTCGTACTGCTGAGCACCGAGGGCCCGGCCGCCAACCCGCACGCCACCGCCGATCACTGAACACGCGACACCCGAAAACCCCGCGTCGAACCACCGCGCCTTCATCACTCCGCACTGGACCGGCCGGACCACGAGGGGGGCGTCAGCGCGCCGCCCCACTTCGCAGCCGCGCTCGCCGGCCCCGGCCTGCTCCCACCTGACCCTGCCCGGCCAGGACACAGCGGTGGTGTCACGCAGCGCCCTCATGGCCGGTCCCGGGACAGGCCGCGGGCACAGCACATGCACCACTGCCGCGAGCGCGTGGCGGCCGGCCCGGTTCGGTCGCGACCGGAGCCGGCTGACCCGCACACGCCACCCACCCGACCGTTTCGGATGACCTCCAGGAGACAGTCCATGACGCCCACCCCCGACACGATCACCGTCAACGGCGACCGCCTCTGGCAGTCCCTGATGGACCTCGCCGAGATCGGCGCCTACGACGACGAGCGCACCGGCCTGCGCGGTGTCGACCGCCTTGCCCTGACCGACGCCGACGCGGTCGGCCGCCGCCAGGTGATCATGTGGATGGAACAGGCCGGTCTGACCGTCCGCATCGACCGGATGGGCAACATCTACGGCCGCCGTGAGGGCACCGACCCCACCGCGGCCCCGGTCCTGACCGGTTCGCACATCGACAGTGTCGCCACCGCGGGCGCCTTCGACGGCTGCCTCGGCGTCCTGGGCGGTATCGAAGCCGTCCGCACCCTCGACGAACGCGGCATCACCACCCGCCGCCCGATCGAGGTCGGCGTCTTCACCGAGGAGGAGGGCGTCCGCTTCGGCACCGACATGCTCGGCAGTGCCGTAGCCGCCGGCCGCCTCACCCTGGAGTACGCCCACGCCCTGACCGACCGCGACGGCCTCACCCTCGGCGGCGAACTCACGCGCACCGGCTTCGACGGCCCCACCGACGTATGTCTCGCCCCGCCGCACGCCTACGTCGAATGCCACATCGAACAGGGCCCCGTCCTCGCCGAGAACGACGTCGAGATCGGCGTCGTCACCGGCGTCCAGGGCATCTCCTGGCAGGAGATCACCATCCACGGCCGCGCCGCCCACGCCGGCACCACCCCCACCCGTCTGCGCGCCGACGCCGGACTCGCGGCCGCGCAGATCATCGTCCACCTGCGGGCCCTGGTCGACTCCGGCGAGTACGGGGACCTGCGCGCCACCGTCGGCCACCTGGTCGTCCACCCGGACCTGACCAACATCGTCCCCGCCCGCGCCGAGCTGACGGTCGACCTGCGCAACCCCGACGACGCCTCGATGGCCCGCGCCGAAGAAGCCCTCGCCGCGTTCCTGCGCGACCTCGAGAACAGCGGGCCGGGCCTGTCGCTGACCACCCGGCGGATGGCCAGGACCGCCTACGTCCCCTTCGACGAGGGAGTGCGGAAGGTGATCGCACAGGCCGCCGACGACCACGGCCTGGACCACATCTCCCTGCTCTCCGGCGCCGGCCACGACGCGCAGGAGATCGCCGCGCTCTGCCCCACCGCCATGATCTTCGTACGCGGCGAGTACGACGGCATCAGCCACAACCCCCGCGAGTACTCCACCCCCGAAGCCTGCGCCCATGGCGTCGACGTCCTGGCCACGACCCTCCTGCGCCTGGCCGGCCAGGACTGATCACGGCTCTCAGCGGCGCCGGCAGCAGACGCGTTCGCCGTCCCGCCCCGGCTCCCGGGGCGGCATCAGCAATCCGGAAGGCCCTCATGCTCCCCGAGAACCCCTCGATTCCAGCGACTCCCGAGCCCCTCGACCCGGACCCGAGCCGCCTGCTGGCCCGGCTGGTCTCCATCGACTCCGTCAATCCGGACCTCGTACGCGGTGGGGCCGGCGAGACCACCATCGCCGACTTCTGCGGCGAATGGCTGGCTGCCCGCGGCTTCGAGGTCCACCGCCTGGAAGGGCGCCCCGGCCGGCCCTCACTCGTCGCGACCGCCCGCGGTACCGGCGGCGGCCGCTCCCTCATGCTGGGCGGCCATCTCGACACGGTCGGCCTCGCCGACTACGACGGCGACCCGCTCGACCCGCGGGTCCGCGACGGCAGGATGTACGGCCGCGGCACCTTCGACATGAAGGGCGGTATCGCGGCCATGATGGTCGCCGCCGCCCGTGCCACCGCCCACGGCCCCCTGCGCGGCGACGTCATCCTCGCCTGCGTCGCCGACGAGGAGCACGGCAGCTCGGGCACCGAGGAGGTACTGGAGTCCTTCACCGCCGACGCGGCGATCGTCACCGAGCCGAGCCACCTCGAAGTCACCCTCGCCCACAAGGGGTTCGCCTGGTTCGATGTCGAGATCGAAGGCCGCGCGGCCCATGGTTCGCGGCCCGAGCTCGGTGTCGACGCCATCGCCAAGGCCGGGTACTTCCTGGTCGCGCTGGAGGAACTGGGACAGCGCCTCGCGCGGGGCCCGGCACACCCCCTGCTGGGCACCGGCACCGTGCACGCCTCCGTCATCCACGGAGGCGAGGAGCCCTCCACCTACCCGGCGCACTGTCGCATCACCCTGGAGCGCCGCACCGTCCCGGGCGAGAGCGCCGACAGCGTCGAGCGCGAACTGACCGCCGTACTCGACCACTTCACCACCGCGGTCCCCGACTTCCGCTACCGGCTGACCCGCGGCCTGCACCGCGAGCCCTTCCAGGCCGACCCCGACGCACTCATCGTGCGCACCCTCACCCACCACGCCGAGCGGGCACTCGGCCGCCCGCCCGCGGTACGCGCCGAGCCCTACTGGACCGACTGCGCCCTCCTGGACCGCGCGGGCATCCCCTGCCTGCTCTTCGGCGTCGACGGCGCCGGTGCCCACGCGGCCACCGAGTACGTCGACCTCGACTCGCTGAACCGCCTCACCGACATCCTCACCGGCACCATCGCCGACTTCTGTTCCTGAGCCCACTGCCCCAGCACCACCGCTGAGGCCTGCGAACCGCTCACCGAGGTGCCGTACTGCCGCCCGTCGCGCTGAAACCGCGGAAGTGCGCCGCGGGCGCGTCAGAGCCTGTGTCATATCCCCGGCCGGGCGCGCGACGCCTGGCACGCACACTCGCCTCACCGTTTCCTCGGGCGAGGAGCGTCCGACTTGCCTACCGCACGCTCCGCGGCCCCTGGGCCCTCACACTGTTCCGCGCAGGCTCGGGAACAAGGCACGCGTGCGGTCGGGGTCGGGTGTGACGAAGACGCCGTCCGCGGTCACCACGGTGGTGGACGGTTCCCCCTCGGTGCTGATCGAGCCGTCCACGAAGATCTTGCGGCCCTCGGTGCCCGTGACGCGGGCGTGGACCCTCAGGGGAGTCTCCAGCGGGACGGGCCGGTGGTAGCGCACCTGCAGGGAGACCGTCATGCCGGGCATGCCGGCCGCGGCGCAGGCCCGGCCCATCAACTCGTCCAGCAACATGGCGCTCATACCGCCGTGCACATAGCCGGGCGGCCCCTCGTGGGCGAAACCGAGGGTGCACCGTCCGATGAGGCCGCCGTCGGCCGGCGTCACCCGCATGGGCGGGGCGAGAGGGCTGCCGGCGCCGGTGACGGGGCTGTACATCCGCGTCCCCCCGGGGAACTCGTCCACGGCCGGGATCTCCGCTCGCTCGCGCCGCCGCCCGGTCAGCTGCCCGGTGATCCGGCGGACGCCGTCCGCCACGCGGTGCAGGGCCTCCGCCGGGGCCGAGGTGCGCACGGTGGCGTCCACCAGGGCCCGTAGTTCGTGGCCGAGTGCGGCGATCGCCGCCCGCTGGTGTTCCAGTTCTCCTTCCGTCGGTCGTCGGGTGGTGCCGTTCGTCGCCGGCGGTGCGGTCGGGGGTGTGTTCATCAGGGTTCTCGGTAGGGGAG
>NZ_VJZE01000339.1 GCF_009377205.1 Streptomyces phyllanthi | reverse complement strand
GGGTCGGGGACTGCGGGGGTGCGCCGTGGTCGAGCACGCGTCGGCTCCTTCATCGCTGCCGGTCAGGGCGGGTGAGGACCGGCGGCAGCCCAAGGCAGGGACCCACCGAGCAGGAGGTCCCCGCCACGCCACGTACAGCGCACGAGCCTACTGATCATCGCTTCGCGGGCGTAACGCAGCAACCTTGCGTACCTCCGCAAGATCGTTGCGTTCACCGGGGCCGCGTGCATGATCGTTGCGCGAGGGCTCTCGACCATGGGCCGGGGGTTCCCGAAACGTTCGCGCCCCCCCTTCGCTCCTCAGTTCCAGCTGGCGTGCAGGGGCTGGCCCTCCGCGTAGCCGGCGGCGCTCTGGACACCGACGACGGCCCGCTCGGCGAACTCCTCCAGGGAGGCGGCGCCCGCATAGGTGCAGGACGAGCGGACGCCCGCGATGATCGAGTCGATCAGGTCCTCGACACCCGGGCGGGCCGGGTCGAGGAACATGCGCGAGGTGGAGATGCCCTCCTCGAACAGGGCCTTGCGGGCGCGGTCGTACACCGACTCGTCGGACGTGCGGTTCCGGACGGCACGCGCGGAGGCCATACCGAACGACTCCTTGTAGAGGCGCCCGTTGGCGTCCTGCTGGAGATCGCCCGGCGACTCGTACGTCCCCGCGAACCAGGACCCGATCATCACGTTGGACGCACCGGCCGCGAGGGCCATCGCGACATCGCGCGGATGCCGTACACCGCCGTCGGCCCACACGTGCTTGCCGTGCCTGCGCGCCTCGGCCGCGCACTCCAGGACGGCGGAGAACTGCGGCCGCCCCACCCCCGTCATCATGCGGGTGGTGCACATGGCGCCGGGGCCGACACCGACCTTGACGATGTCCGCGCCGGCTTCGACGAGGTCGCGCACGCCCTCGGCGGCGACGACGTTGCCCGCCACGATCGGCACCGCCGGGTCGAGCGCCCGGACCGTCCTGATGGCGCTGATCATCGACTCCTGGTGGCCGTGGGCCGTGTCGATGACGAGGGTGTCGACGCCCGCGTCGAGGAGCTGCTTGGCCTTGCCCGCGACATCGCCGTTGATACCGACGGCGGCGGCCGTGCGCAGCCTGCCGTGCGCGTCGGTCGCGGGGGTGTAGAGCGTGGCGCGCAGGGCGCCCTTGCGGGTCAGGATGCCGGCGAGCCTGCCGTCGGGGTCGACGGCGGGGGCGTACCGGCGGTTGGCGGCGTCGAGGGTGTGGAAGGCCTCGCGCGGATCGATCGTGGCGTCGAGGAGCAGCAGGTCCCTGGACATGACCTCGGCGAGCTGGGTGAAGCGGTCGACGCCGGACAGGTCGGTGTCGGTGACGACACCGACCGGCTTGTGGTCCTCGTCCACGACCACACCCGCGTTGTGCGACCGCTTCGGCAGCAGGGAGAGGGCGTCGGCGACGGTCTGGTGGGGGCCGAGGACGATCGGCGTGTCCAGGACGAGGTGCCGGCCCTTCACCCAGGAGATGACCTCGGTGACGACCTCGATCGGGATGTCCTGGGGGATGACGACGAGCCCACCGCGCCGGGCGACGGTCTCGGCCATACGACGGCCCGCGATGGCGGTCATGTTGGCGACGACGAGCGGAATGGTGGTGCCCGTGCCGTCCGGGGAGGTGAGGTCCACGCCCTGGCGGGACCCGACCGCGGATCGGCTCGGCACCATGAAGACGTCGTCGTACGTCAGGTCGTAGGCGGGCCGGATGTCATTGAGGAAACGCACGTGCTGCACATCCCAGTCGATCAGAGGTGGCCCCCCGACAGGTCAGCCAGGGGGAAGAGCACGTACCTCATTTTCCCACGGCGGCAGGCGTCCACGGTCCGGACGGATCGTCCGAGCGGCCGGGGACGCCCTAGGAGGATTCTCCGAGCGCGAGCACCACCTGGAGCGGGGTCCCGGTGCCGCGCCAGCGGTCGCCTGCCTCGGCGAACACCTCCTGCGCCATGCTCCAGTCGTTCGGCACCGCCAGGGCGAACTCCCGCCAGTTCCGGATCATGACCAGACGCCCCCGCGCGGGCGGCGCCCACGACAGGTCCCCGAGACAGTCGGCGAGGGCGTCCCAGTTGCGCCCGAAGTACCCGGGCAGCGCCAGCGCACGGACGCAGCGGTCCATGAAGGCGGGCTTGTCGGTGACTCCGGCGAGGTCCAGCTCGATATGGGCCCAGCCCCCGGCGGCCAGCGCTTCGGCGAGAGTGCCGTCGCTCATCTCAGCACCGCCCTGATCGAGTCGTAGTGATCATCGTTGCACACCTTTCCCGGGCTCGCCCCGGAAAGGGGCGCGAGAAACCGCGCGACCAGCCGCATCGGCCCCGCGGCCGCCCGCACATCCCGACCAGGCGGACGAGACGCACCGGTCGCAGGCAGAGCGTTACGGCCCGTCGGGGTCCGCTCTGTTCAGCGCATGCCGAGGCGCAGGCCCCGCCATCAGCAGGGAGTCCGCCGCCGACGTGTCCGTGACGAGGCTGGTGACCAGCCCCGACCGGAGGACCGCGTCAATGGCGGCAGCCTTCCGCTGGCCACCCGCGATCGCGACGACCTCGGGGATACGGCGCAGCTGGTCGGCCTTGACGGTGATGCACCGCTCGCCGAGGTCCCGTCCGACCCGGCGCCCCTCGGCGTCGAAGAGGTGGGCCGACATCTCGGCGGCGACACCGAGGGACGCGTAGTGGGAGCGCTCCTCCTCGGTGAGCATGTCGTGCACCGTCGAGATGCCCGCCTCCCAGGAGCCGATGGAGACGCAGGCGACCGTGACCTTGTCGAAGTACTCGAAGGCGCGGGCGATCCCGGTCTGGTGGCGCAGCGCGGCCGCGGTGGCCGCGTCCGGCAGCAGCATCGGCGCGTAGATGGGGTGGGCGTCACCGCCCGAGACCTGGGCGGCCCGGCGGACGGCCTCCACCGAGCCGCGCTCGGCGGTCCCGGCGTCGTACACGCCCGTCAGCTGCACCACCGTGCAGGGCGGCAGCCGGTCGAGGGCGGCCGCCATGTGGATGGTGGAGCGGCCCCAGGCGAGCCCGAGGACATCACCTTCGGTCACCAGTTCGCCCAGAAGATCCGCGGCGACCTCGCCGAGGTTCTCCGGGTCGGGCGACTCCTCCGCCTCGGCCGGCGACTCGACGACCACGGCGTGCCTGAGGCCGTAGCGGGCGCGCAGCGCGTCGGAGCGCTCGGCGTCCAGCTCGGCCGGGACGCGGATCTCGATGCGTACGAGATCCCGTTCGAGGGCGGTCTCCAGGACCCGGGCCACCTTGAAGCGGCTGACGCCGAACTCCTCCGCGATCTGGATCTTGGACTTGCCCTCGAGGTAGAAGCGGCGGGCCATCGCCGCCGCCTGCACCAGCTCAGCGGGTCCCATCCGCATGGCTGACCGGCCCGCCGACATACCCGACACGGCCATCTCCTCACTGCTGTTCACACTCTGGATACGCCGTTCATCCTTGCAGATCCGGCGTATTGGATCAGCCCTGATGGGCGGCGTTCACATTCCCTTGGCCATGGAGTCGCTCGTCCACGGGCTCGAACGGCCCGCCGACCGGGCTCTCCCCAGCGGCTCCGCGGGGTTTCCGGTCAACGTTCCGGGGCCCCGCGAGGTTCCTGGGGCAGGTTTTTGGGGCATCAGTGGGCGCAGGCCCAGGCCGCCGTGGCCGTCACCGACTCCGCCTGCGTGCGCAGGGCCCGTACCGCCTCGGCGGGGTCCTCGGCGCCGTACACCGCCGAGCCGGCCACGAAGACGTCCGCGCCCGCATCGGCGCAGCGCTCGATGGTGGAGGCCGAGACGCCGCCGTCGACCTGCAGCCAGAGCTCGAGACCGTGCTTGGTGATCAACTCGCGGGTGCGGCGGATCTTGGGCAGCATGATGTCGAGGAACGCCTGGCCTCCGAAGCCCGGTTCGACCGTCATGATCAGCACCATGTCGAGCTCGGGAAGCAGGTCCTCGTACGGCTCGACGGGTGTCGCGGGCTTGAGCGCCATGGAGGCCCGGGCGCCCTTGGCACGGATCTCACGGGCGAGCCGCACCGGCGCGGCGGCCGCCTCGGCATGGAAGGTGACGGACCCGGCACCCGCCTCGACGTACTGCGGCGCCCACCGATCGGCGTCCTCGATCATGAGGTGGCAGTCCAGCGGGGTGTCCGTCGCACGGGCCAGCGACTCTACGACCGGCACACCGAGCGTGAGGTTCGGGACGAAATGATTGTCCATCACGTCCACATGGAGCCAGTCGGCCCCTTCGACCGCCTTCGCCTCCTCGGCGAGGCGGGCGAAGTCGGCGGACAGGATACTGGGGTTGATCTGCACGGCCATGGCACAAGCCTCCCATGCCCGGCGCGGCCCCTTGCCCCCGGTCCGGACCTGATGCCCTCCGCCGCTGCCTCCCCGCGGGCGCCCACGCCGTACCGGCCCGCCCGACGGCTCCGCGCGGAAGCGGTGGACCGGCTCCGCGTGCGGCTGCGGGGGTGGTCATGACGGAGGCGCGGGACGGGCGGGGGAAGGGCGTCGCGTACCTGGTCTGCGGGCGCCGCGCCAAGTGGCTGGTGCTCGTCCTGTGGGTGGTGGTGCTCTTCCTGACGGCGCCGCTGGCGCTGAAGCTCTCCGACGCCCAGGACAACGACGCGCAGTCGTGGCTTCCCGGCTCCGCCGAGTCGACCCAGGTCCTGGAGATCTCCGAGGACTTCAGGCCGGAGCAGATCCCCGCGGTGGTCGTATACGCGCGCGAGAGCGGCCTCACCGCCGAGGACCGGGCGCGGATCGACGAGGACGTACGGCAGCTCAAGCAGCTCAGCGACCACGGGATCCGCGGCGCGGAGACCAGGGGGCCGGTCTACGACCGGGAGGCCGATCCCCGGGCCGCCCAGGTGCTGGTCCCGATCACGATGGACGAGGAGGGCTGGGACCGCATCGCGCCCGCGGTCGACTCGATCCGTGACGTCACCGGGGAGAGCGGGGGCGGACTGGCCGTCCACATCACGGGCCCGGGCGGTACGTCGGCCGACTTCTCCGAGGCGTTCGAGGGCATCGACTCCACGCTGCTGTTCGCGGCGATGGGCGTCGTCATCGTGATGCTCCTGATCACCTACCGCAGTCCGACTCTGCTGGTGGTCCCGCTGCTCGCCGTGATCGCCGCCCTGTTCACCGCGCAGGCGCTGATCTATCTGCTGGCCGAGCACGGCGGCCTGACGGTCAACGGCCAGAGCGCGGGCATCCTCACCGTCCTCGTCTTCGGCGCGGGCACCGACTACGCACTGCTGCTGGTCGCCCGCTACCGCGAGGAGCTGCGCCGCCACGAGGACCGCCACGAGGCGATGGCCCTGGCCCTGCACCGCGCGGGACCGGCCGTGATCGCCTCCGGCGCCACCGTCGTGCTCAGCATGCTCGTCCTGCTGGTCGCCGAGATGAACTCGACGAAGAGCCTCGGCCCGGTCGCGGCCATCGGTATCGCCGTCGCCCTGCTCGCGATGATGACGCTCTTCCCCGCGCTGCTGGTGATCTTCGGCCGGTGGATCTTCTGGCCGGTGATCCCGCACCACGGCACGGCCGACCCGGCCGAGCGCGGTGTGTGGGCCCGTACCGGGCGCGGGATCGCCCGCCGCCCGCGCATGATCTGGGCCGTCACGGCGGCGGTCCTCGCCCTGTGCTCCCTCGGCATGATCCAGCTGCGCGCCGAGGGCATCAGCAACGCGGACGCCTTCACCGACACCCCGGACTCGATCGTCGGCCAGGAGGTGTCCGAGCGCTACTTCCCGGCGGGCAGCGGCGATCCCCTCTTCATCGTCAGCAACCGGGCACAGGCCGAGGAGGTCGGCCGCACGGTCGCCACGACACCCGGTGTCGTGCCCGACTCCCTGGGTCTGCCGCCGGGCGCGAAACCCGAGCACGAGGGCAGGGTCCTGTTCGAGGCGACCATGAGCGACCCCGCCGACAGCGAGGCCGCGAAACAGACCGTGGAGCGCGTCCGGGACGCCGTCCACGCAGTACCGGACGCCGACGCCAAGGTGGGCGGCGGCACGGCGGCCCTGCTCGACATGGACAGGGCGACGACCCACGACAACGTCCTGATCATCCCGCTGGTCCTGGTCGTGGTCCTGCTGATCCTCTGCGCCCTGCTGCGCGCCCTGATCGCACCCCTGCTGCTCGTCGCGACGGTGATCCTGTCGTTCACCGCCGCCCTGGGCATCAGCGCGCTCGCCTTCCGGTACGCCTTCGACTACGCGGGGGAGACGACCGACTTCCCGCTGTTCGTCTTCGTCTTCCTCGTCGCCCTGGGCATCGACTACAACATCTTCCTGACCACCCGTATCCGCGAGGAGGCCGCCCGTCAGGGCACCCGCCCGGGAGTGGTGACGGGTCTGGCGGCGACGGGCGCGGTCATCACCTCCGCCGGCCTGGTCCTGGCCGGCACCTTCGCCGCCCTCGGCACGCTCCCCCTGGTCGCCTTCGCCGAGATCGGCTTCGCGGTCGCCCTGGGCGTGCTCCTGGACACCTTCGTCGTACGCTCCGTCCTGGTCACGTCCCTGTTCCTGGACGTCGGTCCGAAGGTGTGGTGGCCCCACCGGCTCGCGCGCGAGGACGGCGGGGGTGCGCCACCGGAACCCGTCCCGAAGGTCACGCGACCCGGCGGATGAGCGCCAGATACATCGCGTCCGTCCCGTGCAGATGCGGCCACAGCTGTACGTCCGGTCCCTCGCCCAGATCCGGTACGCCCTCCAGCAGCGGCCGCGCGTCGATGAGATCGGCCGCGGAGCCGTACTGCTTGAGCACGTCGTCGACGACGGCGCGGGTCTCCGCTAGATGCGGCGAGCAGGTGACGTACCCGACGACACCGCCGACGCGGACGGAGTCGAGCGCGGTCCGCAGCAGCGCGCGCTGGAGCGGCGCGAACGCTTCCAGGTCCTCGGGACGCCGACGCCACCGCGCCTCGGGCCGCCGACGCAGGGCGCCGAGTCCCGTACAGGGCACGTCCATCAGCACCCGGTCGAAACTGCCGGGCCGCCACGGCGGCCGCGTCCCGTCGGCGGCGATGACCTGGTACGGGCCCGGGTTCCCGTCGAGCGCCTTGGCGACGAGCCCGGCCCGGTGCGGCTGCTTCTCGGAGGCGAGCAGCACGGCACCGCGCTCCGCGGCGAGCCCGGCCAGCAGCGCGGCCTTGCCACCGGGCCCGGCGCACCCGTCCAGCCATGCCCGGTCGGGCCCTTCCAGGGGTGCGCCCGCGAGGGCGAGCGCCACGAGCTGGCTGCCCTCGTCCTGCACGCCCGCACGGTTCTCCCGTACGGCGTCGATGGCGCCCGGCTCGCCGCCCTCGCTGAGCCGCACGGCGTACGGCGACCAGAGGGCCGGAGCGGCCTCGTCCCCGAGCGCGTCGAGGAGCTCACGCGCGGTGGTCCGCCCGGGCCGGGCGACGAGGGTGACTTCGGGGCGGGCGTTGTCGGCTTCGAGCAGCTCCTCCATGCCGGAGCGCCCGCCCCCGAGCGAGTCCCACAGGGCGGAGACGACCCAGCGGGGATGCGAGTGCACGACGGCGAGATGATCCTCGGGATCGTCGTCGTACGGCGGCGCCACGCGCTCCAGCCATCCGTCGAGGTCGTGCTGCGCGACCTTCCGCAGCACGGCGTTGACGAACTTGGCGCGCCCGTCGCCGAGGACGACCCGCGCGAGCTCGACGGAGGACGAGACGGCGGCATGGCTGGGGATCCGTGTGCCGAGCAGCTGATGCGTGCCCAGGCTCAGCACGTCCAGCACGGGCGGGTCGACCTCCCGCAACGGCCGGTCGACACAGGCCGAGAGAACGGCGTCGTACGTCCCCTGCCGCCGCAGCGTCCCGTACACCAGCTCGGTGGCCAGCGCCGCGTCGCGCCCGTCGAAGTCGCCCTTCTCCCGCGCCTTCCTGAGCAGCGGCGGCAGCACGAGGTTCGCGTACGCGTCCCGCTCGTCCACGGCCCGCAACGCCTCGAAGGCGAGGATGCGGACGGGGTCCTTCTGGGGCCGGCGGTAGGGCTTGCCCGGCCTGCGCGGCCGACGCGACTGCTCACTCACGAAAAAGGTGCTCCGGATATGGGATTTGGGGTGCGATGCCCAGCGTACGTCGCTGGGGTGGGCCCGGGACGCCTCGGGTGGGTCAGGCTTCGAGGGCCCGGGTCAGGCCCCGAGGCTCTCGCCGGAGGCGATCCGTACCCCGCGGGCCCAGTCGGCGGCGCGCATCGGCTTCTTGCCCTGGGCCTGGACCCAGAGCAGCTCCACGGCGTACGAACCGGTCCCGGCGTACACGTTGTTCTTGCCGACGGCCAGCGCGCCCGGGGCGAGATCGGTGCGCTCGGGGACCGGCGTGACCTGGATCAGCTTGAGGCGCTCGCCGCGGAAGTCCGTCCACGCACCGGGGGCAGGCGTGCATCCGCGCACCACCCGGTCGACACGGAGGGCGGGGGCCGACCAGTCGACGTGCGCGTCCTCGACGGTGATCTTCGGCGCGACCGTGATGCCCTCGGTGGGCTGCGGAACGGCCTTGACCGTCCCGTCCTCGATCCCGTCCATCGTCGCGGCCAGCAGCCCGGCCCCGGCGAAGGCGAGCCGGGTGAGGAGGTCACCGCTGGTGTCGGTGGGCCGGACCGCCTCGGTGACGGTCCCGTACACGGGCCCGGAGTCGAGGCCCTCCTCGATGAGGAAGGTCGACGCCCCGGTGATCTCGTCCCCCGCCATGATGGAGTGCTGTACGGGTGCGGCGCCGCGCCAGGCGGGCAGCAGCGAGAAGTGCAGGTTGACCCACCCGTGCGCGGGGATGTCGAGGGCGACCCGGGGCAGCAGGGCGCCGTACGCCACGACGGGGCAGCAGTCCGGCGCGATCTCCCGCAGCCGTGCCAGGAAGTCCTCGTCCCTGGGCCTGTTGGGCTTCAGCACCTCGATGCCGGACTCCTCCGCGCGCTCGGCGACAGGGCTCGCGACGAGCCGCCGCCCCCGCCCCGCCGGCGCGTCGGGCCGCGTGACGACGGCGGCCACCTCGTGCCGCCCGGAGGCGATCAGGGCGTCCAGAGCGGGAACGGCGACCTCGGGGGTACCGGCGAAGACGAGCTTCATGGGTGACTGTCGGCCTCTCGGGCGGGAGTTCGGACCGCCCCGCACATCTCCGGGCACCGGGTGGGCGGGGCGACGCACCAGTCTATGAGGCACGGTGACGTCGGGGCGCCGGGGCACAGGGCGCCGGGGCATCCGGAGGCCTCGGGGCGTGCGGACGGGAAACACCACCCGGGGGCGTACGCATATGCCCTTACGCCCCCGCAGCGTGACCACAGACTCCGAAGCGCGTTGGTCAAGAAAGATTGACCAACAGGCCGCGTACCGCGGCCCGTCCTTCTTCCCAACCTTTTCAACGCCGGTTCGAGAGGCTTGTTCATGGCCGACCACGCAACCCACGACGCCCAGGCCCGGGCCAGCCTGCACTTGCTGGTGCGGGACATCGAGCGGGTCCGCCGGCAGGTGGACGCACTGCGCACCCTGACCGCCCAGTTGGGCAACGTCTACCGCCCGCGCCGCTCCGGGCCTTCCACGGGCTTCGTCGTCTACGGACGCGCCCCCGCCCCGACCGTCCGCCTCGCACAGGAGCTGCGGGACAGCGTCGAGACCCTGGTCACGGCGGCCGTGGACTTCGACCGCTCCCTGGGCTTCTCGTGGGACGCGGTGGGCTCGGCGCTCGGAGTCACCAAGCAGGCGGTGCACCGCCGTTACGGCGCCCGCCGCGCCGCCGCCCAGGCCACGGTGGCCGCGGCCGACCTCGACCGCGCCCCGGAGCCCGCGGGCTCCCGCACGGTCAACGTCAACACCGGCATCCCCACGGTGCCCACGGTCCCGGCGGCGCGCTCGATGCCCAGCCAGCCGACGGCGGGCAGCCCGACCCTCCGCGAAGAGGCGAGGCCCACGGCGTTCCCGGGCCCTCGCAGCGGCTGACCCGTCCCTGTCTGCCTCCCGGTACCCGACCGGGAGGCAGTGACCCGGAAGCGGCGAGGGAGGGCGATCAGCTCCCCTCACGGGTACGCACCGAGCGCTCAGAGCTCCCTCACGCAGCCCCTCTCACCCGATATCCAGCGGATCCACCCGGATCCGCACGCCGCCCTCGCTCCCCCCACGCGCCATCCGGGCCGCCTGCGCCTTCTTCAGCGCGGCCGCCAGTGCGGCCCCGCTCCCCGGGGG
>NZ_VJZE01000338.1 GCF_009377205.1 Streptomyces phyllanthi | reverse complement strand
GGACGGGGTGCGGCGGGGTGGACGGCCGGCTCCGGTACGGACCGGTGGGCGCCGTCGGGTCCGGGCTGGGGAAGGCCGCGACGGTCGGGGTGTACGGAACGGAGGCGACCGCGCCCGTCTGCGGGGTGCCGCCGGCGGCGACCGTCCGCAGGTCCTCCTCCGCCCGGTCGGCCGGGATCCGCTCCGCGGGCTCCTTGCGCAGCAGCCCCTCGATGACCGGGGCCAGCGGTCCGGCCCGGCGCGGCGCCGGCAACTCCTCGTCGACGACCGCGCGCAGGGTGCTCAGCGGGGTGTCCTGGCGGAAGGGCGAGTTGCCCTCGACCGCCGCGTACAGCAGCACGCCGAGCGACCACAGGTCGGACTCCGGTCCGGGTCTGCGGCCCAGCGCACGCTCCGGGGCGAGGAACTCGGGAGAGCCGATGACCTCACCGGTCATGGTCAGCGCGGAGCTGCCCTCGACCGTGGCGATGCCGAAGTCGGTCAGGACGACACGTCCGTCGTTCGCCATCAGCACGTTGGCCGGTTTCACGTCCCGGTGCAGTACGCCCGCCTCGTGGGCGGCGCGGAGCGCGGCGAGGACCTCGGCGCCGATGTGCGCGGTGCGCTGCGGGGAGAGCGGACCCTCGGCGTCCAGCACGTCGGCGAGCGAGAGCCCGCGGACCAGCTCCATGACGATCCAGGGGCGGCCCTCCTCCATGGCCACGTCGTAGACCGTCACCACGTTCCGGTTCGCGACCCGGGCCGCGGCCCAGGCCTCACGCTCCAGACGGGCGTACATGCGCTCGATCTCGGGCGCCGGGAGTCCGGCCGGGGCGCGGACCTCCTTGACGGCGACCTCGCGGTTCAGGATTTCGTCGCGGGCCCGCCACACGGTGCCCATGCCGCCCTCGCCGAGAGGGGACAGGAGGCGGTAGCGCCCCGCGATCACACGCTCATTGCCCGGTTCTTCGGACACGGGTGCCCCCCATTCGCATCCGCGCGATTCCTGCGGCCGGCGTCATATCTCCCCAAAAGTAGCTCAGCCGAGTGCGGATGCCGCCCCCTTGAGCACCAATCCGGCCCCGAGGACGACGACCAGGAGCGCCGACGCCAGGGGCACGGTCCTGCTTGCCAGCGCGAAGAGCCTTCCGCGGGCCAGTCGCGGGCGCCGGTCCAGCAGCCGGCTCATCCCGTCGCCCGCCTTCACCACGGCGAACCCGACGGCCGTCAGCGTGAACGCCAGCCCGACACCGAACGCCAGCACGAGCGACAGTCCGAACCACGCCTTCCCCAGCGCCGCCGCGCCCACGAGCACGACCACCGCGGAGGGGCTGGGCACCAGCCCGCCCGCGAAGCCGAGCAGGATCGTGCCGCGGAGGGTGGGGGCCACCGGATGGCTGTGGGTGAAGCCGCCGTGGGTGTGGGTGATGGTGCCGCCGAAGAGGGTGGCTTTGCGGTCGTGCGAGTGGTCGTGGTCGTGGTCGGGGTCGTGGCCGTGTGGGTGGTCGTGACCGTGGCTGTGCTTGTCGCCGTCGCCGTCGCCGTCGCCGTCGCCGTCGCCGTCGCCGTCGCCGTCGCCGTCGCCGTCGCCGTGACTGTGGCTGTCGCCGTGGCCGTGCCCGCCTGCGTGGCCCGGTGCGTGCGAGTGCGCGAGCACGCGGGTCTCGGACGGCGCCTCCGCGTGCGCGTGGGCGAGGACCAGCGCCCGCTCCGGCTCGGGAGCGGAGGAGCCGGAGTGCTCGTGCTCGTGCTCGTGTGAGTGCTCGTGATCGTGACTGTGAGAGTGCGCGTGCTCGTGCTCGTGGTCATGGTCGTGACCGTGCGCGTGGTCGTGCCCGTGCGCATGCCCACGCATCAGCTTCCGGTTCAGCAGCGCCCGCCGTACGAGGGTCAGGCCCGCCGCCATCACGAGGAGGCCGCTCGCGATGCCGAGCCAGGTGATCACGGACGGCGCCGCGGACGACCCGGCGGCGATCAGCAGGCCCAGGGCGACCACGCCGAGGGTGTGCGTCACGGTCACCGACACGATCATGGGCAGGACATCGCGGAACGTGGCGTTGCCCCGGGCCGCGGCGGTCGCGGCCATGATCGTCTTGCCGTGGCCGGGAGCCATCGCGTGCATCGCGCCGAGGAACACCGCGATGCCCAGGGCCAGAGCGGCGAAGCCGACGGTCAGGTCCTGACGGGCCACCAGGTCGTCGAGCGCCTTCGTCCAGCGGTCCGCGCCGCGCGGCAGGATCGAGGCACCGGGCGCGCCGCCCTCGTCGGCGGCCAGCGCCGGCCCGCCGGGCCGCACGCGCAGGGACGCCGACGCGGTGTCCTCCGGCGACGACAGCAACTCCTCGGGGTACGAGGCCAGTTCCCGGGAGATGGACTTCTCGGGTACGTCCGACCCGGTCAGCGTCATCCGGTCGCCCCGCGCGGTCACCTCGCGCCAGCCCGGGCCGGAGTCCACGGCGGCGTGGAAGCGTACCGAGGCGGCCTTGTCGGGGAGCGGGGCCGTCAGCCGGCACTCCACGCGCAGGGTCTTGAGCCCGGCCTGTCCGGGCCGCTCCTCGGCACGGCTCGACGCGAGGGTCAGCGCCACGTCCTCGCCGCCGACCGTGACCTCGCTGTCCCGGGCGGCCGTGGCGCACCGCTCCCGGGCCCACTTCTCCATGCCCTGCTTCTTGATGGCGGACTCGGCCTGCGTCGCCGGGATCTCCGCCAGGTCCTCGACATGGAGGACGCGGAGCGTGCCGGGGGCGGCGACGAGTCCGTCGTACCGGTTGACGGTGAAGTTGCCGAGGGGGTGGGCGCTCGCGGTTCCGGCGGGCAGGAGCACGAGCGCGCAGACCGCCAGGAGGACCGCGGTGCAGGAGGCGAACACACGCCGGTGGAGCGTCACTTGGCGGCCTCCAGAGCCTTGAGCGCCTTACGGGCCTTCTCGGCGCCCAGCGGGGAGAAGCCGGAGTTGAGGTCGAGCGCCGCCCTCAGCGAGGCCCGTGCCCCCTTCTCGTCGCCCGTGGCCCGCTCGATCATCCCGCGGTGGTAGAGGAACGTGGCGTCCTTGTAGCCGGTGGCCGCCGCGCGGCGGGCGTACGGCAGGGCCTCCTCGCTGCGGCCGTTGACGTGCAGCGCCCAGGCGAGCGCGTCCGCCGTGTGGACCGTCTCGCGGAGCTTCCACTCGGCGCGGGCCGCGCGCAGGGCCGCCTCGCGGTCACCGTGGTCCGCGTCCGCGAGCGCGGTGTCGAGGTCGGCGTTGACGCCGTTGGCGCGGGCGATCGAGGTCCAGGCGTTCACCAGCCGGTACTGGTCGCGGGCCTTCTCCTTGTCGCCCTTCACCTCGTACAGCTCGCCGAGTTCCACGAGCGGCCCCGGCAGCGGAAAGCGCGAGACGACCTGCTCCAGGGTGCGGATCGCGCCGTCCCGGTCGCCGCTCGCGGCCTCGGCGCGGGCGCGGCCCTCCAGGGCGGGGACGTACTCGTCGTCGGCGCCGAGCGCGCGGGCGTAGTGGTCGAGCGCGCTCTTGTAGTCGCCCTGCTTCCAGGCGAGCTGGCCGAGCTGTGTGGCCACGTACGCGATGTCACCGCGTCCGCTCGCGGAGTCCAGGGCCTGCTTCAGGACCCGCTCGGCGGTCTTCGTGTCGCCGCGCAGTTCACGCACGTACGCGTACCGCGTGAACACGGGGATACCGGGGCGCCGTTCGTCCGCCAGGTCGGCGGCCTTCGTGGCGTCGTCGTAGCGGCCGAGCTCCACGAGGGCGTCGATCCGTGTGGACAGCGCCCGTTCGCTGTAGGGGTTCCGCTCCAGCGCCCGGTCCGCCTTGCTCAGGGCGCCCTCGAAGTCGTGGCGGGCCGCGGCGAGGGCGGCCTGGCCCGCGAGTGCCGTGTCGTTGTCCGGGCGCAGCTCCAGCGAACGCCTCAGGGCCTTCTCGGCCTGCGGGTAGCGGGAGGGGTCGCCCTTGGTGCGGGCCTGCTCCACATACGCGAGCCCGAGCGTGGCCCAGGAGTTGTGGTCCCTCGGCTGTTCGCGGAGATGGGCCTGCAGGGCCTCGATGTTCGCGTCGAGGTCGCCGCCCGCGAGCAGCTCCGCCGTGACGCCCGGTGAGCTCGACGCGCTCACCGGCTGCTCGTCGCGGGAACCCAGCGCGATGGCCCCCGACGTGATCGCGACGGCCAGCGCGGCCGCGCACGCCGCGAGCCGCAGCACCCGGTGCCGGGTGGGCTCGACGGGCTCACGCCCGCCCTTGACGGCGTCCGCGGCGGGAGCAGCGGCCTTTGCGTCCTGTTCGCTTCCCTCACGTGCGAGGACGTCCTCGGCCGGACCTTCGCTCTCCGGCGCGCTGTCGTTCGTACGCGGGGACATGCCCTCTCCTAGGTTCCGTGACGGGATGTTTCGTGCCGACCGGCAAAAGGCGCGGCCCGCGCCGTGGGGGATGGGTGGATACGGGCCGCGCCAGTCGGTGGGCCGGACCCCTCAGCGGGGGTCCGGCAAGTGACCGGTCAGTGGTCCGGCAGGGGACCGGTCAGTAGTAGGCCCGCTCGTTGCTCCGGCGGCGCCACCAGAAGAGGCCGGTGCCGATGAGCAGAACGCCACCCGCGCCCGCCGCGGCGGAGCTCGCGATGAGCGTGGTGTCGGTGCCGCCGCTCGCGCCGGTCACACCGCCGTCGATCGCGCTGCGCACGTTGTCCGTGGTGTTGCCCTCGACCTTCTTGCCACGCGAACCGGCCGTCGGCAGACCGATGTACGGGAAGGACTTGCCGAACTTCTTGTCGTTCTTGTTGACCGCGTCACCCAGGTCGTTCTTGGCACCGACCAGCTCGCCCTCCACGACCTGCAGCGCGATGTCGATCACGTCGTCGGTGAGCCGGCGCCCGTTCGGGAAGCCCTGGTTGTCACCGTCGAGCACACCGAGCCGCTTCGGCTTCTTGGTGGGCTCGACGGAGGTGTTGAGGCGCAGCTGCTCCGACGGGGTGACGTGCGGCGGCTGGTTGAGGCCCTCGACGCCCTTCAGGAAGACGTCGACCAGGTCGTTGCGCGGCTCGTCCGGGGCCTCGATCTTGTAGATCGCCTCGATGAGCTTCGGCAGCTCGGGCTCGGTGACGTTCTCCAGGAACTGGGCGTCGTCCACGGGTGAGGACGCGTTGAACGTGTCCTTGTCCTCGATCGGGTTGACGACCTCGTTGACCAGCGGCATACCGAGACGCGAGACCTGGCGGTACCGGCCGTCGGCGCCCTCGCGCTGGGTCGTGGACCAGACGCCGACGATCGGCTGGTCCTTCGACTCGGCGAGCGCCTCGCTCGGCACCTGCAGCGCGATCGAGTTGACGTTGTACTGCTTGAGAGTGTCGCGCCCGACCTCGGACAGGTCACCGCCGTACAGCAGGTCGAAGACGCGCAGGTCCGCGAAGAACGGGTCGTCGGCCTGCCCGGCGAACGTCGTCACACCGCTCGCGGTCTCGTAGACGGCCTCGTCGCGCAGCTTCTTGAAGTCCGGCATCGACGCCTTGCCGACGTTGGACGGCGCCACCCACACGTCGTCCGCGAGCTTCGTCCTGGACACCGCGCGCCGGTTCTTCAGCTTGATCAGCTCGATGTCGTACGTCTGCGTGATGTTCAGGTCCTCGTCGTCGAGGCTCTCGACCACGCCCGTGTTGTACAGGAAGCTCTTCTCGTTCTTCGTCTTCGTCTTGAACGTGTAGCGGAAGATCAGGTCTTCCTGCGCGTCGCCGTCCTGGTCGATGCGGATGTCGTACTCGGCGTCCTCGGCGAACTGGTAGAAGTTCGGTCCGCCCGCGGGCTCCTCCATGGGGATCACGTTCGCGATGATCGTCGTCGTGTCCGGCTTGTCCGGGCTGACGAACGCGTACAGGTCCGTGTTGTCGAACTGGGGCGCCCCCGAGATCAGCGGGGCCTCCCGGTGGCTGGAGGCGGAGGCCGCCCCCGGTTGCAGCGCGGACACGCCGACGGCCGTGAGACCTCCGGCGGCCAGCGCACCACAGATGAGGGTCGCGATGTTCTTGCGCCCCGCGCCGTTGATCCCGCGCGCTGCGCCGCTCCTGGAAGTAGGTGTCATGCCGTCCGTCCTCTGTGCCAACTTGCCTGACGAACGCCATTCGGAGCGGTCGGCAGGGTGGATTGGTCGAATCCCAAACGTTCTTACGGAGCGTTTGAAAGGTTGTTTCACCGTCAGGCGACCCGAGTTTCGGGCAGGCTCATCCGTAACCCCATCCGGAGGTGGGTTCGTTGCGAATGCCTGACGCGAGGGGATGGCCGTGCACGGCCGGAGCTGCGGAAGGGGAGCGAGTGGAGGCTGACGAGCTTCTGGTCCTGGTGGCCAGAGGTGACCAGAAGGCGTTCGAGGAGCTGTACGGACTGGTGTCCGGTCCCGTGTTCGGGTTAGTGCGCAGGGTCGTTCGCGACCCGGCCCAGTCGGAGGAGGTGGCGCAGGAGGTGCTGCTGGAACTGTGGCGGTCCGCGGGCCGGTTCGACCCCCGCCGCGGCACCGCCCTGGCCTGGATCCTCACGCTCGCGCACCGCCGCGCCGTCGACCGGGTGCGCAGCGCCCGCGCCGCCACCGAACGCGAGCAGCGCGAGGGCATGCGGGCCCACCATCCCGCGTTCGACCAGGTCGCCGAGGAGGTGGAGGCCGGGCTGGAGCGCGAGTGGGTACGCCACTGCCTGGAACGGCTCACCAACCTGCAGCGCCAGTCGGTGACGCTCGCCTACTACGACGGCTACACCTACCGTGAGGTGGCCGAACAACTGTCCCTGCCGCTCGGCACGGTCAAGACCCGCATGCGTGACGGCCTGACGCGGCTGCGCGAGTGCCTGGGAGGTGTCGCATGAGTCTGTTCGGCAGGCCGTCGCGGCGGGATCTGCACTCGCTCGCCGCGCCCTACGCACTGGACGCGCTGGAGCACGGTGAGCGGGCGCGCTTCGAGAAGCATCTGGCCAAGTGTGAGCGGTGCACCGCGGATGTGCGGGCGCTGTCCGAGGACGCGGTACGGCTGGCGTGGTCGACGGCGGCCCCGGCTCCGCTCGCGATGCGCGACCGGGTCCTCGCCGCCGTACGCAGCACGCCCCAGGAAGCGCCCTCCCCGGACGCCCCCATACCGGACGCGGCCTTCCCGCGCCCCCAGCATCTGCCGCCCCATGTGTGGGGCACCGAGCCGCCACCGCCCCCGAGGCGCGCGCGGCGCTCGCGGCCCCTCTTCGCTCCGCTGGCCACCGCCACGGCCGCCACGGCGCTCGTCGTGGCCTCGCTCTTCGCGGTCCAGGCGAACCGCGCCCAGGACCAGTTGGACGCCGAGCGGGACCGGTCACGTGAGATCGCCAACATTCTCGCCGCCCCCGACGCCCGCGCGACGAGCGAACGGGACACACGGGGCCGGGGCATCGGAGTGATCGCCTCCGTCAAGGAAGGGCGTGCCGTCGTCACCCTGAGCGGTCTCGACGATCTGCCGAGCGGCCGGGTGCACCAGCTCTGGCTCATGCGTCCCGACAGGCAACCGCGCTCATTGGGCCTGTTCCAGGGCGACACGCCCCTGGTGACCGGCGGGATGAACGATGACGCGACGTCACTCGCCGTGACCATCGAACCCGATGGGGGCTCACCGCAGCCCACCAGCCAGCCGATCGCCCAACTCGCCCTGGAAACTGTTGGATTCGGAGAGTAGTCGTGAACGCCCTTGTGGGGTAGGTGAATCCTGTGGCAGCGATACACGCGTGCCGCCCGGGAGCGATAGGGTTACCCTGCCCGGGCCGGGTGGACTCGTACGGGTGGGGAGTGACATGGAACAGATAACAGCGCGCAGGGCGCGAGTCCCTGCGATCACCTGCGGGAGCAGCGCGACCAGTTCGCGACTCGACCGCCATCTCTCGGTGCTGGCCGGCCCTGCCGTCCCGCAGCGTGAGGCGGCCGAGGCGACATCCCTGATGCGTGAGCTCACCGCGCGTGACACGCGCGAGCGGAGCCGCAGGGGTTCGAGGGTGAGCCGTGTCTCACTCTTCGCACCGCTGCGCCGGCTGCGCCGCTCGCTGTTCGGCGGCCGCTGAGCACCACGGGCTCGTAGGAGCCCGCTCACCGCGGGCTCGAACCGGGCCCGCGCTCAGGCGATCACGCCCTCCCGGCGCAGTGCTGCGATCTCGTCGTCCGTCATCCCCACGGCACGCAGCACCGCTCCGGTGTGTTCCCCGAGCGCGGGCACGGACCCCATCCGTGCCTCGTTCCCGCCCGGCAGCGTGATCGGAGGCAGCAGCGCCTTCAGCGGCCCCACCGGCGTCCCCGTCTCCCGCCACCGCTCCCGGGCCGCCAGCTGCGGATGGTCCGCCACCTCGTGTACGTCCCTGAGGCGCGCACAGGCGATCCCGGCCGCCTCCAGCCGGGCCACCGCCTCGTCGGTGCCGAGCCCACCGAGTGCGGTGCCCACCAACGCGTCCGTGCGTTCCCGGTGTTCGACCCGCGCCGCGTTCGTGGCGAACGCCGGGTCGGTCCCCAACTCCGGGCGCCCGAGCACCTGTTCGGCCAGCCGCCGCCACTCCCGGTCGTTCTGCACCGAGAGCAGCACCCGCCCGCCGTCCGCCGTCGGATAGGCGTCGTACGGGGCGATGACGGCATGCCCGAGTCCCGTCCGCGCCGGGGCGGTTCCGCCGTGCATCGCGTGGTGCAGCGGATGCCCCATCCACTCGGCGAGCGCCTCCAGCATCGACACCTCCACCGGGCCGCCGCGCCCGGTCGCACCCCGCCGTACGAGCGCCGCGAGCACACCGGAGAACGCGTACATGGCCGCCGCGATGTCCGCCGCCGGGATGCCCGCCTTCACCGGCTGCTCCGGTGTCCCCGTGACCGACACCAGCCCCGCCTCGCACTGCACGAGCATGTCGTACGCCCGCTTGTCCGCGTACGGCCCCGAGGACCCGTATCCCGAGATGTCCACCGCGACCAGCCGGGGATGCCCGGCGCACAGCGTGGCCGCGTCCAGACCGAGCCGGGCCGCCGCCCCCTGCGCGAGGTTCTGCACGAACACGTCCGCGTCCGCCACCAGCCGCCGTACGACATCCAGGCCCCGCGGGTCCTTCAGGTCGAGCGCGACGGACTCCTTGCCGCGGTTGCACCACACGAAGTGCGAGGCGAGACCCCCCGCGGCCGTGTCGTACCCGCGGGCGAAGTCGCCGCCGTCCACCCGCTCGACCTTGATCACGCGGGCGCCGAGATCGGCGAGCTGCCGGGTGGCGAAGGGCGCCGCGACGGCCTGCTCGACGGCGACGACGGTGATGCCCTCCAGGGGCAGCGGAAGACGGTCCATGGGGTGGATCATGTCCGCCGCCCCGGGGCTTTGTCAGTAGGGGCCCTCACTCACCGTGCGCGTGGCGGCGTACGGCGAGCGGCGCGAACACGGCGCCCGGGCACGGGGAAACCGTCGGCCTAGGCTCCGTCCGCGCCGGGCTCGCTCCGTGGTGCTTCGGCTTCCCAGCGGAGCAGGTCCCCCGGCTGGCACTCGAGTACCTCGCAGAGCGCGGCGAGGGTCGTGAAGCGCACCGCCTTGGCACGGCCGTTCTTGAGGACCGCCAGGTTGGCGGGGGTGATCCCGACGCGGTCCGCGAGCTCGCCCACGGACATCTTCCGCTTGGCCAGCATCACGTCGATGTCGACGGCGATCGGCATCAGATCACCTCTTCCAGCTCGGCCTGCATCCGCGCCGCCTCGACATCGCGCCTGACGGCCTGGGCGAGCAGCATCCGCAGGACGAGCACGACGAGTGCGACCCCCAGGACCGCCACGACGGCCCCGCACAGCAGCAGGACGACGCCCGGGGCGACGGCCTCGCCCGGAGCCAGGACGACCGCGAGCGCGAACACCAGGAGGGCGGCCGCCACGATCGCGCCGATCACGATGTGCACGTACCGGAAGGCGGCGTGGGAGAACACCGTTCCACGGCGCACCATCGTCACCAGCCGCCAGACGCAGACCAGGACTACCTGGGCCGTCACGACGCCCAGGACGATGATGACGAGGAGCGGTGTGCGCAGGTACGCGTAGTCCGCGTTGAGCCCCTCCAGGTCGGTGGCCAGCAGCGGCACCATCACCGCCTGGACGAACACCGAGCCGGCGAGCAGCACCACGAGCACGGTGCGCAGCGTGAGCACAGTCAGCTTTCCCATCGCCCCTCCTTCGATCGAGTCACGATGGAAAACTATCGAAAATCGATAGGCCCGGCAAGGGTGGGGCAGGCGGTGAG
>NZ_VJZE01000337.1 GCF_009377205.1 Streptomyces phyllanthi | reverse complement strand
GATCAGGCCACCGCCGCCCCCGGCCGGCCCACTGCCCCCGGCCGACCTGCTGCCCCCGACCGGCCCGCCGCCCCGACCGGGACCGGTACCGAACCTCACGCGGACGAGCAGGCCCGTGCCTCCGAGGGGCCCACCCGGCCCATGGGCGAGTCCAAGCAGCAGACCGACCAGCCCCGACCCCGGCGGGAGGACAGGGAATGAGCCTCGCAGCTGCCGCAGCCGCCGGCCTCCCCCAAGCTCTCGGCTTCGCCCGAGCAGGGGGACTCGGGCAGGGAGGAGCCCCCATCGCGGCGGACCCCGGCCACGGCTTCCTCTCCCCGACCGGCGTCGAGATCGCCTTCCTCCTCGTCGGCCTGGTCACCCTCGGCGCCGCGATCGTCACCGTCACCACCCGGCAGCTGGTGCACGCCGCCCTGTGGCTCGTGGTCACGCTCGGCGGCCTCGCCGTCGAGTACCTCCTGCTCACAGCGGAGTTCATCGCCTGGGTGCAGGTCCTCATCTATGTAGGCTCCGTCGTGGTCCTCCTCCTGTTCGGTCTGATGCTCACCAAGGCCCCCATCGGCCGCTCCCCGGACGCCGACTCCGGCAACCGCTGGGCCGCCCTCACCGTGGCCGTCGCCTCGGCCGCCGCGCTGGTCTGGGTCGTCGTCGACGCCTTCCGCACGACCTGGATCGACCTGGACGGCGCCGCCGCCGGCTCCACCGAGGTCACCGGCAAGGCCCTCTTCCAGAACTGGGTCCTCCCCTTCGAGGCCCTGTCCGTCCTCCTCCTCGCCGCCCTCGTCGGCGCGATCGTCCTCTCCCGCAAGGCGAAGGCGACCACCACCGACCGCCCCGGCGCCCGCACCGAGTCCGGAACCCCGAGTGCGAAGGAGCCGCGCTGATGCACCTCGCCTATCCCGCCGTGCTCTCCGCCCTCCTCTTCTGCACCGGCCTGTACGGCGTCCTCGCCCGCCGCAACGCCATCCTGGTCCTCATGTCGGTCGAGCTGATGCTCAACGCCGTCAACCTCAACCTCGTCGCCTTCGACGTCTGGCTCAGCAAGGCCGCCGAGGAGGCCCTGCACTCCGGCCAGGCGCTGACCCTGTTCACCATCGCCATCGCCGCCGCCGAGATCGGCATCGGCCTGGCGATCGTGCTCGCCGTCCACCGCAACCGCGGCACCGCCGACATCGACAAGCTCCGCGACACCGCCGAGGGCCACGAGACCGACGGCCCCGACAGCGACGCCCCCGCGCCCGAGACGGCCGGCGAGAAGGCTGAGGCCACCGCGTGACCACGACCACCCTCGCCGCCCTCGTCCCCCTCCTTCCCTTCCTGGGCGCCGCGGCCGGCCTGCTCCTGGGCCGCACCGCCCCAGGCTTCGTCCGCCCTCTCGCCGTCCTGCCGACCCTCACGGCCTTCGCCCTCGCCGTGCTGGTCGCCGTACGCCAGGGCGGTGGCCGGGCCGTCGACGCCGCCACCGAGCTGACACCCACCGGCTCGGTCCCGATCGAGCTCGCCCTGCACATCGACGGCTTCGCCGCCCTGGTCGCCGTCCTGGTCGGCCTGGTCGCGACCAGCGTGCAGATCTACTCGACGGGCTATCTGCGCGACGACCCGCGCTACCCCTCGTACGCCGCTCTCGTCTCCCTGTTCACCTCCGCGATGCTGCTCGTCGTCTACTCAGGCGACCTGATGGTGCTGCTGGTCGGCTGGGAGATCATGGGCATCTGCTCGTACTTCCTCGTCGGCCACTACTGGGAGACCCCGGAGGCCCGCGCCGCCTCCATCAAGGCCTTCCTGGTCACCAAGCTCGGCGACGTCCCCTTCCTCATCGGCCTGTTCGCGCTCGCCGTGGACGCCGGGTCCTTCCGCATCACGACCGTCCTGGGCGCGGTCGCGAGCGGCGGACTCGACCACCCGACGCTCATCGCCCTGCTGCTCCTGGCGGGTGTGGCGGGCAAGTCGGCGCAGTTCCCGCTCCACACCTGGCTCCCCGACGCTATGGCGGGCCCCACACCCGTCTCCGCGCTGATCCACGCCGCGACGATGGTCGCCGCCGGCGTCTACTTCATCGCCCGGCTCCTCCCGGTCTTCGCCGCCTCCTCGGCGGCCCTGCTGGTCATGGCCGTCATGGCTGCGGTCACGATGGTCGGCTCAGGTCTCGCCGCGCTCGCCCAGGACGACATCAAGCGCGTCCTCGCGTACTCGACGATCGGCCAGCTCGGCTACATGACCGGTGCCCTCGCCGTCGGTGACCGCGGTGCCGCCGTCTTCCACCTCCTCTCGCACGGCGCCTTCAAAGCGCTGCTGTTCCTCGCGGCCGGCGTGATCATCCACGCCGCCGGTACCAACTCGCTGGCCGCCATGTCCCGCATGAGCGACCTGCGCGCCCGCATCCCCGACGCCTACTGGACGATGACCGTCGCGCTCCTCGCCCTCGCCGCGATCCCGCCCTTCAGCGGCTTCTTCAGCAAGGAGGCCGTCCTCGGCGCCGCCGAGCACGTCGCCACCGGCCACACCCAGGGCGTCCCCGGCGCCGCGGGCTGGGTCGTTCTCGTGTCCGGCCTGCTCACGGCCCTGCTTACCGCCGCGTACGCCATGCGTCTGTGGCTGCTCGCGTTCCGGGGCCGGGGCATCGAGGCCCCCGACCACGGGAAGCAGCCGGTCGCGATGAACGCCGTGCTGTGGCTGCTCGCCGTCCCGTCCCTCGCCTTCGGCCTGGCAACCGGGCTGCTGCCCGACTGGTTCGACGGACGCGACCTGACCCCGACCCTCACGACGTCCGTGCTCGGCACGGGACTCGCGCTGGTCGGCGGACTGGTGACGTACGGGGCCTGGAAGCACACCACCGCCCTCGCGGCCCGCGTCCCGCTGGGTGCGGTCGCGGCTCACCCCGAGGGGGACGCCGCCCAGGTCGAGGCCGAGGCGATCGCGAGCCACGCAGCCGCGTACGGAGACGTGGCCGCCGCGCCCGACCCCGCGGACCCGGGCCGGCTGCTGCTCGGACCGCTGCACCGGCACGCGGCTGTCGGCTTCCACCTCGACGTCGTGTACACGGCGCTCTTCGTCCGCCCGGTCCAGGCCGGAGCGAGCCTCGTCCGGTTCCTCGACCGCGAGGTCGTCGACACCTACGTACGCGGCGCCGGAGCCGTACCCCGCCTGCTCGGCGCGGCCGTACGACGCGCCCAGACCGGCAATGTGCAGACCTACGTGAGCGCGCTGCTCGCCGGCACCGTCATCCTGGCGGTCGCCGCCCTCCTCGTCGCCACGGGAGCGTGAGCAGGCGTGATCGATATCAACGAGTCCCTGATGCAGTTCCTTCTGGCGTTCCTCGTCGTCGGCCCGCTTCTCGGCGCCGCCACCGCTCTCCTGCCGGCCCCGCCCGGGCTGAAGGGGAAGTCACCCGAGCAGGCCGTGCTCCGCCACGGGGTGACCGTGACCGGCACGGTCCTCATCGCCGCGATCGTCCTCGCGCTCGGCTTCGACCACGACCAGCCGTCGAGGATCCAGGCCGGCACGGACATCAGCTGGATCCCCGCACTCGACGTGCGCATCCACCTCGGTGTCGACGGCATCTCCCTCCCCCTTCTGGTCCTGAGCGCGCTGCTGACCTTCCTCTGCGCGCTGTACTCCTACTTCAAGATGCCTGCGGGCCCGTCCCCGAAGGCCTTCGTCTCACTGCTGCTCGTCCTGGAGTCCGGCACCCTCGCCACCTTCGCCGTCCTCGACCTTCTGCTGTTCTTCCTCGCGTTCGAGATGGTGCTCATCCCGATGTACTTCCTCATCGCCCGCTGGGGCGGTGAGGAACGGACCCAAGCCGCTTGGAAGTTCATCCTCTTCACACTGCTCGGCTCCGTCGTCATGCTGCTGGGCCTGCTCCTGATCGGAATCAAGGCGGGCACATTCGACATGGTGGCACTCGCCACTGACAACGACCGGCCGCTCAGCACATCCGTGCAGGTCATCGCCGTTCTGGCGGTAGCAGTCGGGCTCGCGGTCAAGACGCCGATGTGGCCGCTGCACAGCTGGCTGCCGGACGCCCACACCGCCGCGCCGACCGTCGGCTCGGTCCTGCTGGCCGGTGTCCTGCTGAAGATGGGTACGTACGGTTTCGTCCGCATCCTCCTGCCGGTCACGCCCGACGGGTTCCGCACCTTCGCGCCGTATCTCGCGGCCTTCGCGGTCGTCGGCATCATCTACGGTTCGCTGGCCTGCCTCGCCCTCGCCAAGCAGGGAGCCAAGGGGGACCTCAAGCGCCTCATCGCGTACTCCTCCGTCGGCCACATGGGCTTCGTGCTGCTCGGCATCGCGACGATGACCCCGACCGGCATGAACGGAGCGCTGTTCGCGAACATCGCCCACGGCCTCATCACCGGCCTGCTCTTCTTCCTGGTCGGCGCGCTGAAGGACCGCACGGGCACCACCGACCTCGACGCCCTCGCCAAGGAGACCGGCGCCGCCCTCTACGGCAAGGCGCCGCGCCTCGGCGGCCTGCTCGCCTTCGGCGCGGTCGCCTCGCTCGGACTGCCGGGCCTCGCCGGATTCTGGGGCGAGATGCTCGCTCTGTTCGGCGCGTTCCGGCCCGCCGAGGGCCTCAGCCGTCCCGCGTTCCTCACCTTCATGGCGATCGCCGCGTTCGGCACACTGCTCACCGCCGCGTACCTGCTCGTCGTCGTACGCCGCGTCTGCATGGGCGCCGCCCCGCAGGACGCTCCCGGACTGCCGGACGTCCAGACGTACGAGTTCGCCGCCTGGGCCCCGCTCGTCGCCCTCACCGTCCTCGCAGGCCTCTGGCCCGCGGCCCTCCTCGGCCTGACCGACCCGGCCGTGCAGCAGCTCCTCGCAGGAGGCACCCGATGAGCTCCCTGGCCCAGCCCGCGGCCCAGTCCCTGGTCCAGTCCGTCGACTGGGTCGCCATCGCGCCGCCCACCATCACCGCGGTCGTCGGACTGGCCGTGCTCGTCGCCGACCTCTTCGTGGGCGACGCCAGGAAGGCGCTGCTCGGCTGGGTGTCGGTGGCGGGTCTCGCCGCGTCCACGCTCGCCCTGCTGCCGCTGCTGGACGGCGACCGCTCCACCTTCTGCCTGACCGGCGACGCGAACGTCTGCAGCTACGCGGCGGACCGGTTCGCGCTCGTCATCCAGTTCCTGGTCCTCGGCGGAGCCCTCCTCGCCGCCCTGCTGTCGATGACGGCCCTGAAGGACGCCAAGAGGGAACTCCCCGAAGGGGAGTTCTGGTTCCTGCTGCTGTCGTCCGCCGCCGGCGCCGCCCTCCTGCCCGCCTCCCGCGACCTGGCGACCCTCATCGTCGCCCTGGAGGTCGCCTCGCTGCCCGCCTTCGCCCTCGTCGGCCTCCGGTACGGCGACAGGCGCTCCTCCGAAGCCGCCCTGAAGTTCTTCCTGTCGTCGGTCACCGCGACCGCCGTCAGCTTGATGGGCATCAGCTTCGTGTACGCCTCCACGGGCACCCTGTACCTCACCGAGATCGCCGACAGGATCCAGAACGTCGACGGGCAGCTCCACACGCTCGCCCAGACCGGCGTCGTCCTCACTCTCATCGGCTTCGCCTTCAAGACAGCCGCCGTACCGTTCCACTTCTGGGTGCCCGACACCTACGTGGGGGCGCCGCTCCCCGTAGCCGCCTACCTGTCCGTCGTCGGCAAGGCTGTCGGCTTCTCAGGACTGATCCTCGTCACCGTCGTCGCCCTGCCGTCGTACGCCGACGTCTGGGGCCCCTCCCTCGCCGCGCTGGCCGCGCTCACCATGACCATCGGCAACGTCGGCGCCCTCCGTCAGCAACCCACGCGCGCGTACAGCGCGGTCAGGCTCCTCGCGTGGTCCTCCGTCGGGCAGGCGGGCTACCTCCTGGTTCCGATCGCGGCAGCGGCGTACTCGGACGACGCCGAGAAAGCGATCGGCTCCACCGTCGCGTACGCCCTGATGTACGCCGCCGTGAACCTCGGCGCCTTCGCGGTGGCCGCGCTCGTGGCCCGCGCGAAGCCGCTGAACCGCGTCAGCGACTACCGCGGCCTGTACGCGGCCAGCCCCCTCACCGCACTGCTCCTCGGCTTCTTCCTGCTCTGCCTCGCGGGACTGCCGCCCGGCATCATCGGCCTCTTCGCCAAGGTCACCGTGTTCTCGGCAGCCGTGGACGCGGGTCTCGGCTGGCTCGCCGTGATCATGGCCGTCAACGTCGTGATCGCCCTCTTCTACTACCTCCAGTGGACGGCCCTGCTGTTCCGCGCGCCCGAGGGCGAGCCCGAGAAACACCGCGCCCCGGCCCCGCTGGCGGCCGCTATCGCCCTGACCGGCCTCCTGGGCATTGTCCTGTCCGGAGCACCCCAGTTGGTCCTGCGCTTCTCCGCCACCGGCCTCTTCTGACCCCGTACGGCATCCGCACGCGCGCGTGGAGCGCCCGAGACCCACGCGCGCGTGCCGGGGCATGGCTCTCACCCGGACGGCCGACGAGCGCCCCAACGCACACAAGGGAACTGGGACTCCCTGCCTGGCGTTGACCAGTACGGGAGGGTCCACTGAGAAGTGGAGTCGACAGCACCCGCAAGCAAGGGTTCCCCTGCCGCACGACTTGGAGGGCGTACCGTGCACCGCCGGCACAACGGGCTCAGGACCGCCGTACTCCTCGGGGGGCTGTCCGCACTCATCATCGTCATCGGCAGCTTCTTCGGACGTACGGGCCTGGTCGTCGCGCTAGCCGTCGCGATCGGCACCAACGCGTACGCGTACTGGAACAGCGACAAACTGGCTCTACGCGCGATGCGCGCACGCCCCGTGAGCGAGTTCGAGGCCCCCGCCCTCTACCGCATCGTCCGCGAGCTCTCCACCCAGGCCCGCCAGCCCATGCCGCGCCTGTACATCTCCCCGACGGACGCGCCCAACGCGTTCGCGACAGGCCGCAACCCGCGCAACTCGGCGGTGTGCGTGACCGAGGGACTCCGGCGCCTGCTGGACGAGCGCGAGCTGCGCGCCGTCATCGGCCACGAGCTGAGCCATGTCTACAACCGCGATATTCTGATCTCGTCGGTCGCCGGAGCCCTGGCCTCGGTGATCATGTTCCTGGTGAACTTCGCCTGGCTGATCCCCATCGGCCGCTCGGATGACGACGACGGCCCCGGCCTTCTCGGCATGCTGCTGATCCTGATCCTGGGCCCGCTCGCCGCATCCATCATCCAACTCGCCATCAGCCGCTCCCGGGAGTACGAGGCAGACGCGTCCGGCGCGCAGCTGACCGGCGATCCTCTGGCCCTCGCCGGCGCCCTGCGCAAGCTCGAAGCGGGTACCAAGCAGCTTCCGCTGCCGCCGGAGCCGCGTATCGAGACCGCGAGCCACATGATGATCGCGAATCCCTTCCGCCCGGGCCAGGGACTCTCCAAGATGTTTTCCACGCACCCACCGATGGCGGAGCGCATCGCCCGTCTCGAGCAGATGGCAGGTCGGCACCAGTGAAGACAATCCTGAACGTAATCTGGCTCGTCCTCAGCGGCTTCTGGCTGTTCCTCGCCTATCTGCTCGCGGGCCTGCTGCTGTGCATCACGATCATCGGCATCCCGTTCGGCATCGCCGCGTTCCGCATCGGCGTCTACGCCCTGTGGCCCTTCGGGTACACGACGGTGGAACGCCGCGACGCGGGCGCGCCCTCCTGCGTCGGCAACGTGCTGTGGCTGGTCCTCGCCGGCTGGTGGCTGGCCCTCGGGCACATCGTCACTGGCATCGCCCTCTGCGTCACGATCATCGGCATCCCCCTGGGCATCGCCAACTTCAAGCTCATCCCGGTCTCGTTGCTGCCACTCGGACGCGAGATCGTGCGGAGCGACCGGCCGTTCACCCAGAGCTGGTAGAGCGGCTTCACCAGAGCCGGCAGAGCGGCGTGGCGAGGAGGGCCGCGAGGAACAAGCGGACAAGACGTCCGGCCTCGTGTGCGGACGCTGGGGACGCCTCGCCTGAGCGCCCGCTCACTTATCCACAGGCCTGCCCGACTGTCAGTGCCGTCCTGCATCCTGAACCCATGACCGAGATCGAGCAGTTGCTGAACAGGGCGGCGGACAAGGCCCGCACGCCCCGCCCGTTGGGCTGGCCCATGCTTCCCGCGCCCATGGACGGGGCTGCGGTCGCCCGCGCCGAGTCCACCCTGCCGCCGCTGCTCGCCGCCCTCCATCTCCGCATGGCGACGGTGGATTCCGCCCGGAGTACGGCCTGTTGCCCCTGCTCGACAGTCCGCCCGCGGCCGAGCCGGCCGCCGTCACGTCCAACGATGAGACGGACCTCGCCCCTTGGACGGAGTTCCGGATACGCACGGAGGCCGCGCAGGCCTCCTGACCGGTCTCGCGCAGCCTCCCGGCCTCCCGGCCGGTTCACGCCGACCGCCCGCTCCGGCCCGCTCAGCGCCTGGCCGTCGGCCTCCGCGACGCCCACCACCGCCGTACGCCGTACGCGGCCGCCCCGACAGCGAGTACCACCGCGCCCACGGCCACCGACACCCCAGGCAGCGCGAACGCCAGCGTGCCGCAGCCGACTAGCCCGATCACCGGTACGACCCGCGCAACCGGGGCCGGACTCAGCGTCCACGCCGATGCGTTGGCGATGGCGTAGTACATGAGCACACCGAAGGAGGAGAAGCCGATCGCGCCCCGCACGTCGGTGGTGGCGGCCAGGACGGCGACCACCGTGCCGACGGCGAGTTCCGCGCGGTGCGGTACCTGGAAGCGAGGATGCACGGCGGCCAGGGCGCCGGGCAGGTGCCGGTCGCGGGCCATGGCGAGTGTCGTCCGGGAGACCCCCAGGATGAGCGCCAGCAGCGACCCCAGCGCGGCCACGGCAGCACCGACGCGCACGACGGGAACGAGCCCCGGGGCCCCGGCGGCCCGGACCGCGTCGGCCAGCGGTGCCGAGGCGTCTCCGAGCCCGCCCGGCCCCAGCACGGAGAGGGCCGCGACGGCCACGGCGGCGTACACGGCCAGCGCGATGCCGAGCGCCAGCGGGATCGCGCGCGGGATGGTGCGCGCCGGATCCCGTACCTCCTCACCGAGGGTCGCGATCCGCGCGTACCCGGCGAACGCGAAGAACAGCAGGCCGGCCGCCTGAAGCACCCCGCCGACGCCCGAGGAGAGCCCGATGTCCAGCCGCCCGGCGTCGGCCTCCCCGGACCCGAGACACACGACCACCACGGAAGCGAGGACCGCCAGCACGACCGCCACGATGATCCGCGTCAGCCAGGCGGACTTCTGGACGCCGCCGTAGTTCACCGCGGTCAGCGCCACCACGGCCGCGACGGCCACGGCGTGCTCCTGCCCCGGCCAGAGGTACGCGCCGACAGTGAGCGCCATCGCCGCGCACGAGGCCGTCTTGCCGACGACGAACGACCAGCCCGCCAGGTACCCCCAGAAGTCCCCGAGCCGCTCGCGCCCGTACACGTACGTGCCACCGGAGGCGGGGTACAGCGCGGCCAGCCGCGCCGACGACATGGCGTTGCAGTAGGCGACGACGGCCGCCACCCCGAGACCCAGAAGGAGCCCCGACCCGGCCGCGCCGGCCGCCGGCCCCAGCGCGGCGAAGATGCCGGCGCCGACCATCGATCCGAGACCGATGACCACTGCGTCCCCGACCCCGAGGGTCCGCCGCAGGCCGGGATGCGAAGCGGACTGTGTCATAGGGCGCACCCTACTGATCAGTGCAACCGGCAGACACCACCGAGTCGTCCTCACGGACAACAGGACACGAAGAAACCGGCACACCAGGACAGGCGCAACCAGCATGACCGGCAGCGCCACGCACGCCCTGCACCATGCTCGGGTGGTCGACCTGGTCGACCAGAGGATGTGACCGGCGTGGCACGTGTGAACACAGCGTGGCCGGAGCAGGAGCACAGCACAGGTACAGAACGAAAGGGCAGGTTCACGGCATGAGCATCATCAGCTGGATCATTCTGGGGCTGTTGGCCGGAGCCATCGCCAAGTTCCTGCTGCCGGGCCGTGACCCGGGCGGTTTCTTCGGCACGACCCTCATCGGTGTCGCGGGCGCGTTCATCGGCGGCTGGATATCGGCCCGTTGGCTCGACCACCCCGTCACCAAGGACTTCTACGACGGCGCCACGTGGGCCGCGGCCATCGGCGGATCCCTCGTGCTGCTGATCGGCTACCGCATACTCTTCGGCCACTCGCGCCGCTGACCAGACACCTCGAATCGAGCCCGCAGTCGGCAGGCGGGAGGGCCGGTCCGGCGCCCGTGGAC
>NZ_VJZE01000336.1 GCF_009377205.1 Streptomyces phyllanthi | reverse complement strand
CGTCAGGGGCGCTTCAGAGCCGCAGCACCCCACCCCCGAAAGCCCCGCAGGGAGCCGCACCTCTCATGGCCGAACACCCCGCCTACCCCGTAGGTCTCCGCCTCACCGGCCGCCGAGTGGTCGTCCTCGGCGGCGGACAGGTGGCCCAGCGCCGCCTCCCGGCCCTCATCGCCGCAGGCGCCGACATCCTCCTCGTATCCCCGGAGGCGACCCCCTCCGTCGAAGCGATGGCGGACACGGGCGAGATCACCTGGGCCAGGCGCCGCTACGAGCCGGGCGACCTGACGGACGCCTGGTACGCGCTGATCGCCACCAGCGACCCGGAGACGAACGCGCAGGCCTCGGCAGAGGCCGAAACGCGGCGCGTCTGGTGCGTCCGTTCCGACAACGCCGACGCCGCCACGGCCTGGACCCCCGCCACCGGCCACAGCGAGGGCGTCACGGTCGCCGTCCTCACCACGCGCGCGCGGGGCCGCGACCCCCGCCACACCGCCGCCATCCGCGACGCCGTGGTGGAGGGCCTCCGCGACGGCACCCTGGTGGCGCCCCACCACCGCACCCGCACCCCGGGCGTCGCCCTCGTCGGCGGTGGCCCCGGCGACCCGGACCTGATCACGGTTCGCGGCCGCCGTCTCCTCGCCGAGGCCGATGTCGTCATCGCCGACCGCCTCGGCCCGCGTGACCTGCTCGCCGAACTCCCGCCGCACGTCGAGGTGATCGACGCGGCGAAGATCCCGTACGGCCGTTTCATGGCGCAGGAGGCGATCAACAACGCGCTCATCGAGCACGCGAAACAAGGGAAGTCCGTGGTCCGTCTGAAGGGCGGCGACCCGTTCGTCTTCGGCCGCGGGATGGAGGAGGCCCAGGCTCTCGCCCAGGCCGGCATCCCCTGCACGGTCGTGCCCGGTATCTCCAGCTCCATCTCGGTGCCGGGCGCGGCCGGCATCCCGGTCACCCACCGGGGTGTCGCCCACGAGTTCACTGTGGTCAGCGGCCATGTGGCGCCCGACGACGAGCGTTCCCTGGTCGACTGGCCCTCCCTCGCCCGGCTGACCGGAACCCTCGTCGTCCTCATGGGGGTCGACAAGATCGGCAGGATCGCCGAGACCCTGATCGAGCACGGCAAGTCGCCCGCCACCCCCGTCGCTCTCGTCCAGGAGGGCACGACGGCCGCCCAGCGCCGCGTGGACGCGACCTTGGCCACGGTCGCCGAGACCGTCCGCACCGAGGACGTGAAGCCCCCGGCGGTCATCGTCATCGGCGAGGTCGTGAGCGTGGGCCCGAAGACCCCTGCGGTGGCGCACCCGGTCACACCCGAGTAACCCCGGGTAACACAACCCGTTCCCAGCCGTTGGCACCGCACCCAGGACAAGGCAGTATCACCCTGTGGCCGAACTCATCACCGTTGAGGATCCCGACGACCCGCGCCTGCGCGACTACACCGGCCTGACCGACGTGGAGCTGCGCCGCAAGCGCGAGCCCGCCGAGGGCCTGTTCATCGCCGAGGGCGAGAAGGTCATCAGGCGGGCGAAGGACGCCGGTTACGAGATGCGCTCGATGCTGCTGTCCGCGAAGTGGGTCGACCTCATGCGCGACGTCATCGACGAGCTCCCGGCCCCGGTGTACGCGGTCAGCCCCGAGCTCGCCGAGCAGGTCACCGGCTACCACGTGCACCGCGGCGCCCTCGCGTCCATGCAGCGCAGGCCTCTGCCGACGGCGCAGGAACTCCTCAGGACGGCCCGCCGGGTCGTGATCATGGAGTCGGTCAACGACCACACCAACATCGGTGCGATCTTCCGCTCGGCCGCCGCCCTCGGCATGGACGCGGTCCTGCTCTCCCCGGACTGCGCGGACCCGCTCTACCGCCGCAGCGTGAAGGTCTCCATGGGGGCGGTCTTCGCGGTGCCGTACGCGCGGCTGGACACCTGGCCCAAGGGCCTGGAGTCGGTCCGTGAGGCCGGGTTCACCCTCCTCGCGCTCACCCCGAACGAGAAGGCCAAGACCCTCGACGAGACGGCACCGCACAGGATGGACCGGGTCGCCCTCATGCTCGGCGCCGAGGGCGACGGCCTGTCCCGGCAGGCCCTGATCGCGGCGGACGAGTGGGTGCGCATCCCCATGGCCCACGGTGTGGACTCGCTAAACGTGGGCGCGGCGGCCGCGGTCGCGTTCTACGCGGTGGCGACGGGCCGCCCACAGCCCTGACCCGGAACACCGGCCGACGCCCACCCGGCCTGAGCGCCACCCGCTCTCCGGGCCGGGCTGCGAGCCCCACCCCTTCGCGAATCGACCTCGGGCGTCAGCCGCTCCGCGACCGGCCCGGGAGTCAGCCGCCCTCCGACTCCAGCGTCGACTCGTACCGCTCGCTCATCAACTCGCCCCGCAGAGGCTCGTACGGCTGCTCCTGCCGTACGTCCTCCCGTACGCCCCGGTCGCCGTCCAGACCGCGCGGCGGCCCCTGGCACCCCTGGGCCGCGGCGATGCCCAGGGCCACCAGCAGCGTGACCACGACGAACACGATGAGCCGCTGACGCAGCAGCCGCGGGTTGGCGGGCCGCCTGCCGGTTCCGTTGGTACGGGGTCCCGGGCGCCCGCCACCGCGGGACACGGGTCTGCCACCGGACCGGGCGGTGTTGCGCGGGGGCGTCGGACGGGCCCCGGACCCCGAGCCCGCTCCCGCACCCGACCGCGGGCCGCCGCCGGTCCGGGACGACGAGCCGCCCGTACGGGCCCCGCCTCCGGTACGCGGCAGGGGAGTGCCCTGTGGGCTCTGCGGGCGCCGCTGGGTGCGCTGCTCGGCGTACTGCTCCGTGATCCGCCCCGACGGCCGGTCGGGAGACGGACGCGGCGCGGGTGGACGGATGTCCACGAGCCCCTGGGTCTCGCGCGCGGCGATCTCCTTGAGGCGCAGCGACAGTTGGAGCGTGCTGGGCCGCTCCTCCGGGTCCTTCGACAGACACGCGCGGATCAGCGGGGCCAGCGCGTCCGGTACACCGTGCAGTTGGGGCTCCTCGTGCACGACCCGGTACAGCATGACCTCGGAACTGCCGTGCCCGAAGGGGGAGTCGGCGGTCGCCGAGTACGCGAGGGTCGCGCCGAGCGAGAACACGTCCGTGGCCGGAGTGACGGCCGCTCCGCGCACCTGCTCGGGCGCCAGGAACCCGGGGGACCCGACGGCCGTGCCGACATGGGTCAGTGTGGAGGCGCCCGTGGCCCACGCGATCCCGAAGTCGATGATCCGCGGACCCTTGGGGGAGAGCAGGATGTTGGACGGCTTCAGGTCACGGTGGACGACACCCGCCTCGTGCACGGCGACCAGCCCTTCGGAGAGGGCGGCACCGACCGCGGCGACGTCGGCGGCCGACAGCGGCCCCTCCCCGGCGACCTTGTCGTGCAGGGACGGCCCGGGCACGTACTGCGTGGCGAACCACGGCCGGTCCGCGTCCAGATCGGCGGCGACCAGCCGGGCGGTGCAGCCACCCCGGATACGCCGCGCCGCCGACACCTCGCGCGCGAACCGTGACCGGAACTCCTGGTCCTCCGCCAGGTCCGGCCGGATCACCTTCAGCGCGACCCGCTGTCCCCGCTTGTCGGAGCCCAGGTAGACAACGCCCATCCCGCCCGCGCCGAGCCGTCTGTGAAGCCTGAACGAGCCGACGACGCGCGGGTCCTCGCGCCTCAGGCGCATCATCGCCATGTTCATCCCCGCTGCCCGGTCCGTGTGACGTGGCACAGCTTACGTTTCCACGGCCGGGTCCGCGCAGAGGCCGCGCCCTCACGGCCCGATCGATTGTCAGTGCCGGGTGGGAAAACTTGAAAGGTGGTCAGGGAACAGGGGTTCGGGGCGGCGTTGGGCTGCCCATGACTCCAACGACCCGTCACAGAAGGGGGATTGAACCCGTGAAGGGTGACCGTGTGGAGATAGTCGTGGACGCCGGGGACACGACGCGCACCTACGAGGTGGTGGCGAGCAGGGCGGGCCGCCGGGTGGAGACGGCGGTACGCCGGGGTGTGGTGGAAGTGAGCGAAGTCACGCGCAACGGATCGGTGGTGCGGACAGCCCGTTTCATGGCGAACCGCGTGCTGGCCCTGGTGGAGCAGCCCGTTCCACGAGAGGACGGCCCGGAACAGTAGGGACACACCGGGCTTCCCCTCCGGGAAGACCCTGAGACCTAGGTCCCCGTCTCCACCCAGGGGAGTACGTCCCAGGTGATGGCTCATCCTCCGGGAGGCCCGTCAATCGGTACGAGGGCATGACGACCGGTACCCGCCGCGCGCCTAGATTTGAGGTCAAGCGGCGGGTGCAGCACTCGTCCCCCGAGGTCAGGCACCCGCCGCTGCCAACGACGAACACCGACAGGTCAGGAGAGGGACCATGGCCCACATGGCACCGCGGACGCTGGTCCGCACGCAGGGGCAGGCGTACGGCGCCTCGTTCCGCGCCCGCCGCGCGGGCCGTCGCCACCCCCTGGTGGCGACCGCGATGGTCCTCCCCCTGGCGGCCCTGCTCGTGTACGCCTTCGGCGGCTGGGAGGCAGTGGTCACACAAGCGTCGTCCGTGGGCGTGATGCTGGGGCGCTGAGCGGCGACCCCAGGCCCGGAAGAGCGGTCCGGGCGGGGACATCCACCCATGAAACCCCGTGGGGACGGGGGTGCGGCGGACGGCACAGACGCCCGCGCAGCTGGGGAGCTGCGCGGGCGTTGTTTTTGCGGCCGAACCGCCGCCGCTCTCGTGGACCTGGTTCTCGCCGTCGTGGTTCCTCAATTGATGGTTGCTGACGTCCTGGGCGAAAGACCTGGTGACGAGCTGGGTGCGTAGGCTCAAGAGCCAAGCCGACTACTGCCCCATGGAGCCCAGTGACAGCCGACGTACTGCCCGCCCTCACCGCCAAGGCGCGTGGTGCGGCTCATCCTCAAGGCGGGCCCTGCGCCCACGCCGACGCCGTGCTCGCCGAGCGGGACGACGGCACGGTGGTCCGGCACGGAGACACGGTCGCGAAGGCGCACGCGCCGGGAACGGACCCCTCGGAGCTGTCCTCCCGGCTCGGTGTCGCCACCGAACTCCCCGAGATCCTCTTGGCGCCCCTCCGCTCCACCTGCGTGGACCTCCACGGACGCCTCGTGACCTTCTGGCCGTACGGCACGCCGGTCGATCCCGAGGCTCCTGAGGACGCCCCCTGGGAGGAGGCGGCCGTGCTGCTCGCCCGGCTGCACAAGGTGCCCGCGCCCCCCGAACTCCCGCCGATGCGCGGCCCGGCCAAGGCGGCCCGGGCGATCGGGCGGCTCCGGGCGGCCGGCCCGCATCCGGCGGCCGGGCCGATCCTGCGGGCGTGGGCCGCCCTTCCGGACTGGGCCCGGGGGGAGGCCCCGATGCCGGACACCAGGACCCTGTGCCACGGCGACCTGCACCTCGGCCAGCTCGTACGGCACCCCACGCGCACCGGACCGTGGCGGCTGATCGACGTGGACGACCTCGGAGTCGGCGTACCGGCCTGGGATCTGGCCCGTCCGGCCGCCTGGTTCGCCTGCGGGCTGCTCCCGCCCGACGAGTGGCTCCGCTTCCTGTCCGCGTACCAGTGGGAGGGCGGCCCCGCGGTCCCGGCCGACGCTGATCCCTGGCCCGCCCTGGACGTCCCGGCCCGCGCCCTCACCGTGCAGACGGCTGCCCTGGCCGTCGCCAAGTCCGTGGCCGCGGGCCGGCCCCTGGACGAGGTGCAGCAGGCCGTGATCGACGCCTGTGAGCGAATGGTCACCGTCCCCCCGGAGTTGGCGCAAGGCTCCACGAAGTAGGGTGCAACCGACCGAAGCCGGGCAGTGTCTGTCCTGGCGAGACGCGAAGCAGCACCGAACGGCGGAGGAGTTGAGCCGAACCATGCAGTGTCCGAAGTGCCATGCGCCCATGCACACGTACAACCGCAACGGCGTCCAGATCGAGCAGTGCAGCGGTTGCCGTGGGATCTTTCTGGACTACGGCGAGTTGGAGTCGCTGACCCGGCTGGAGTCCCAGTGGACGCAGCCCGCACCGCCGCCCCCGGCCGCACCGCAGGCGTACCCGGCGGCTCCCGCCCCCGCCTGGGGCGCCCCGCACGGAGGCCACCACGGGCATTACGGCCACAAGCGCCACAAGAGCTTCGGCCACATGCTGTTCTCCAGCTGAGTTCCCGGCTGCGCCACACGAAGAAGCCCCCGGCCGTACGAGACGGCCGGGGGCTTCGGTGCGTGGACGATACTGGGATTGAACCAGTGACCTCTTCCGTGTCAGGGAAGCGCTCTCCCGCTGAGCTAATCGTCCTCGGGGTCACGGCCCGGGGGCCGTGGGTGCTGCGTGCGCGATACTGGGATTGAACCAGTGACCTCTTCCGTGTCAGGGAAGCGCTCTCCCGCTGAGCTAATCGCGCGGGTTCGGATCTTGTTCGTACGTGCTGAAAGATCCAGTGGACGATACTGGGATTGAACCAGTGACCTCTTCCGTGTCAGGGAAGCGCTCTCCCGCTGAGCTAATCGTCCTTGGAGGTGGAGACGGGATTTGAACCCGTGTAGACGGCTTTGCAGGCCGTTGCCTCGCCTCTCGGCCACTCCACCAGGAGTGCAGGGTCTTGGGAAGATCCCTGACTTCCTTCGAGCGGACGACGAGGCTCGAACTCGCGACCTCAACCTTGGCAAGGTTGCGCTCTACCAACTGAGCTACGTCCGCTTGTCGTTTCCGCTTCGCTTGCGCGTCGCGGCGACGTGATGAACTCTAGCGGATTCCCGGGCCAGTACAAAAACGCGTTTGTGCAGCGTGCTGCGGTACGTCCGCTTCAGGACCTGCTCGGAGCGGCCCGCGACGGGCCCGTCCTAGACTCGACTGCGTGCTCGACCTGCCACCTCTCGCCCGCTTCGGCGACCTCGTCGCGACCGGTCTCACCGATGTGACCAGTGATCCCGCGGCCCTGGAGTCCTCCGGCTTCTGGGCCGTCACGGCCGACTTCGAGGGGCGTCTGGTGTGCGCCCGCTTCCGTGACGTACGACGGGAGCCGGTGCCCGACGCCGTCCCCGGGGCGTGGAGCGGGCCCGCCGGGAGTGACTGGACGTCGTCCCTCGACCGCGCCGCGTACACGGAGGGGGTGCGGCGTATACGCGAGCACATCGCGGCCGGCGCCGTGTACCAGGCGAACCTCTGCCGGGTCCTGTCCGCGCCCGTCGCGCCCGGCGCGGACGTGGACGCGCTGACCGCGCTGCTGGCGCGCGGCAACCCGGCACCGTATGCAGGAACGATTCGCCTGCCCGGTCACGGCGTGGAGATCGCCACGGCGTCCCCCGAGCTCTTCCTGCGCCGTGAGGGCCGTGTCGTCGAGTCCGGACCGATCAAGGGCACCGGGCGCACGGAGGCCGATCTCCTGGAGAAGGACCACGCCGAGAACGTGATGATCGTGGACCTGGTCCGCAACGACATCGGCCGGGTCTGCGCCACGGGTTCCGTGACCGTCCCGGAGCTGTGCGTCGTAGAGAAGCACCCGGGCCTCGTCCACCTCGTCTCCACCGTGCGCGGCGAACTGCGCGACGGCGCCGGCTGGCCCGAGTTGCTGGCCGCGGCCTTCCCGCCCGGCTCCGTCACCGGCGCCCCCAAGTCCAGCGCCCTGCGGATCCTCGCCGCCCTGGAGACGGCGCCGCGCGGCCCGTACTGCGGCGGTATCGGCTGGGTCGACGCCGACCGGCAGGCCGGGGAGCTGGCCGTCGGCATCCGCACCTTCTGGATCGACCGCGAGGAAGGCGTACTGCGCTTCGGTACGGGCGCCGGCATCACCTGGGGGTCGGACCCCGGGGCGGAGTGGCGGGAGACCGAGCTGAAGGCGGCCAGGCTGCTCGCGGTAGCGTCGGGGGAGTACGGGGCGAGTGGGAGGACCGTTACGGGCTGTGCTCATCCGGGGGACAACCCCCGGACCCCCGGCCGAAGAGACACGTCGGACGACGCATCCGACACTTTCCCGCGAGGTAGGAATCAGTGAAGATCTGGCTCGACGGCGGACTGCAGCACATCGAGGCCGCCCGCGTCTCCGTCCTCGACCACGGGCTGACCGTGGGCGACGGCGTCTTCGAGACCGTCAAGGCGGTCGAGGGGCGGCCGTTCGCGCTGACCCGCCATCTCGACCGGCTGGCCCGCTCGGCCCGCGGCCTCGGACTGCCGGAGCCCGACCTCGACGAGGCGCGCCGCGCCTGCGGCGCCGTTCTGGAGGCCAACCCGATGCCGTTCGGCCGCCTCCGCATCACGTACACCGGTGGTGTCTCCCCGCTCGGCTCCGAGCGCGGCGACCACGGGCCCACGCTCGTCGTCGCCCTCGGTGAGGCCCACCGGCGCCCCGACTCCACCGCCGTGGTCACCGTCCCGTGGACACGCAACGAGCGCGGCGCCCTCACCGGCCTCAAGACCACCTCGTACGCCGAGAACGTCGTCGCCCTGGCCCGCGCGCGCGAACAGGGCGCGTCCGAGGCCTTGTTCGCCAACACGGTCGGGCAGCTGTGCGAAGGCACGGGCTCGAACGTCTTCGTGGTCCTCGACGGCGAGATCCACACCCCACCGGTCGACTCCGGCTGCCTCGCGGGCATCACGCGCGCGCTCACCGTCGAGTGGACGGGCGCCCGGGAGACCGAGCTGCCACTGGACGTCCTGGACCGCGCCGACGAGGTCTTCCTGACGTCCACCCTGCGCGACATCCAGTCCGTCCACCGGGTCGACGCCCGCGAACTCCCGGGCGCGCCGGGCCCGGTGACCGTCAAGGCGATGCGGATCTTCGACGAGCGGGCCGGGAACGACCTCGATCCGTAGAGCCCCGCGACTCTCCGGCGGAGCCTTGCGATTCTCGGATGACGACGGGCCGTGGCGCGGGTAGAACACCCCTGATGACCACCACCCTGCGGCCGACCGAGCCGCTTCAGCACGCCGCGGACGGAACGCGTTCACGCCACTACCAGGTGTGCGTGAACAGCCGTCCCGTGGGCGGCATACGCCTCATCACGCGCGCCGAGCACGGGTCCTCCGTCGCTCGTATCGAAGAGTTGCGCATCGACGAGCCCGACCGCAGGGGCGGCCGGGGCACGGTGGCCGTGCTCGCCGCCGAGGAAGTGCTGCGCGGCTGGGGCTGCCGGCGGATCGAGGTCTCCGTGCCCGACGACGCCGGTGCCGCGCTCCGGCTCGCCACGGCGCTCGGGTACGTGCCGCTCTCCCGGCACATGACCAAGCGCCTCGACGGCACCCCGCCCGAACTGCCCGCGGGCAGTGCCGCCCGTCGTATGACCGAGGCGGAGTACGGTGCCTGGCGCGATCACGAGCGCGAGGAGTTCGCCCGCAGCCTGGTCGGGACGGGCATCCCCGCCACTGAGGCGTACGCGAGGGCGGACGGGGGGCTCGCGAAGTACCTGGCGGACGGTCTGGCCACGGAGAACACCCTGATCAGCGTCCTGGAGCACGAAGGGACCCGGGTGGGCGTCCTGTGGCTGGGGCTGTGGCCCGAAACGGCGTACGTGCTGGAGGTGGAGGCCGAAGCGGAACACCGGGGGCGGGGGCACGGCCGTACCCTCATGCTCCTCGCCGAGGAGCAGGCGGCGACGGGCGGCAGGGACCGCGTGTCCCTCAACGTCTTCGCGGGCAACACCCCCGCCGAGCGGCTCTACGAGTCACTGGGGTACCGGACGACCGCGCACCACTTCTACAAGCAGCTGCTCTGAGGCGTACGCGGTCACGCGGGCCCTGGCGGAGCCCCGCCGGGTGCCGGACGAGCCCTACGAGGCAGGCGCGCTCTCGGCCAGCAGCCGGTCGGCGATCTTCTCGATGCGCTCGCGCAGACCCTCCTGGCTCTTGCCGCCGTCGAGTCGTTCACCGCCGATGACATACGTCGGGGTGCCGGTCACGCCGATCGCCTTGCCCTCGGCCTGGTCGGCGTCCACGATCAGGATGTGCCGGCCGTCGATCAGCGCGGTGTCGAACTCCTCGGCGTCGAGGCCCAGTTCACGGGCGACCTCGACGAGGAAGGGCTCGCCCTTGCGGCCCAGCTCCTCGACCCGGCCCAGAACGGCCTCGACGTACGGCCACACCCCGCCCTGTTCCGCGGCCTCCTCGGCGGCCTGCGCGGCGGCGAAGGAGTGCTTGTGCTTCTCCAGCGGGAAGTGCCGCAGCCGCAGTTCCAGCCGGTCGCCGTAGCGGGCGCGCAGCGCGCGGAGGTCGTCGAGGGCGCTGCGGCAGTCCGGACACTGGAGTTCGCACCAGACGTCCAGGACCACGGGGGCGGGGCCGGCGGGGGAG
>NZ_VJZE01000335.1 GCF_009377205.1 Streptomyces phyllanthi | reverse complement strand
CGTCCGGCCAGTACCGCCCGTCCCGCCCAGCGTCGCCTCCGCCGCCGCGTACAGGTCCGCCGGCCGTACCCCGCTCAGCGCGGTGACCAGGTGGCCGTCCGGGCGGATCAGCAGCACCGTGTGCGCCGCCGCGCCCGGGTAGCTCTCGGTGACCAGAAGCTCGGCGGGGTGCGGCAGCGCGGTCACGGCCGCCGCGAGCCGGGGCATGATCCCGGCGCTCACCCAGTGCCTGCGCTCCCACACGCCCGTACCCGGCGCGACCAGCACCACCAGCAGCGCCCCGCGTCCGAGCCGGTCCCGCAGCCGTACGAAGGCGCCGTCCTCGGCGGTCACCCGCACATCGACGACCGTGGTGCCGGGCGGTGTCGCGACGGTGGTCTCCGACTCGCTGCGCGGAGGCGCGAGCGGCGAATCGGCGTACGCTCCCGGCGCACCCAGTGGGCCGCGCCCCAAGTGGCTGTCCGCGAGCAGCGCGTCATGACCTCGGGACGAGCCGAGCACGTACGACCGCAGACCTCCGCCGCCGCGCAGCACAGGCAGCGCCTGGTCGGCGGCGCGCAGCCGGGCGGCGACGACGGCGCGCCGCTCGGCCTGGTAACTGTCGAGCAGGCCCTCGTGCGGGCCGTGGTGCCAGGCCAGCGCCAGTTTCCAGGCGAGGTTGTCGGCGTCCCGCAGGCCCTCGTCCAGACCGTGGGTGCCGAGTGCGCCCAGCAGGTGCGCGGCGTCCCCGGCGAGGAAGACGCGCCCGGCCCGCCAGCGGCGCGCGAGGCGGTGGTGGACGGTGTGGACTCCGGTGTCGAGGAGGTCGTACGGCGGTGTGGAGCCCTCGGTCCAGCCCGCGAGGGTCTCCCGGATGCGCGCCACCAGCACGTCCGGCGTGACCAGGTCCTTGCCCGGAGGCAGCAGCCAGTCCAGGCGCCAGACGCCGTCCGGGAGGGGGCGGGCGGTGACCTCCCCGGCCGCGGGTCCGGACGTGCGCCATGACGGCGCCCGGTGGAGCAACGCTTCATCCGGCCACGGGAGTTTCGTGCGCAGTGCCGCCACCGCGTGCCGCTCCACGGCCGTACGCCCGGGAAAGCGGATGTCCTGGAGCTTGCGCACCGTCGAGCGCGGGCCGTCGCAGCCGACGAGATAGCTGCCTCGCCACCAGGTGCCCTTGGGGCCTCGGGTGTGCGCCGTGATGCCGGACGCCTCCTGCTCGATCGAGTCCAGGCGGCTGTCCACGGCGACCTTGACCAGCCGCTCGCCCGCGATCGCCTCGCGCAGTGCGCCGGTCAGCACATGCTGGGCGAGATGCACGGGGGCGGGCCCGGCGGAGACCTCGGGAGCGTCCGGTGCGGCGCTGCCCGAGCGCGGCCCGCCGTCCCCCCAGCCCACACGGTCACCACCCGCACGGCCGCCATCCGTACGGCCGCGATCCGCACGGTCCGCACGACCAGTGGTGCGGCCGACCGTGTCCTCCGCGAGGTCGAAACGGACCTCCCGTACCACCTGTCGGCGTCGCATCGACCGCCATCCGGCCCACCGCAGACCCGCCTCGGCCAGCGGGAACCCGGTGAGCCGCGTCACCAGCGCGGTGGTGTCCTCGCGTAGGACGACCGTTCGCGCGAGCCGCTGTTCGTCCTTGCCGGGGCCCTCGTCGAGGAGGACGCACGGCACCTCCTGGCGCGCGAGCGCGAGGGCGAGCGTAAGCCCCACGGGCCCCGCTCCGACGATGATCACCGGGTCCACGGCGCGGTGCCCCCTGCCCGGAGCGGTGTCCTGAGGAACGTTCGGGAACAGCCAGTTTGAGCGGGGTGCGCGATCACAGAACGTATGCAACCCATTGCCGGTGTTTGCGTCAAGTGACGAAGGCAGTGGCGCGTACGCCACTGCCTTCGAATATTCACATGTCGTCAGTTGTCAGGCCGGGAGGCAGGGCACCAGCGGGGAGAGCCGTAGCCGTACGGCAGCCGGGCGACACCGGGAGGCATGCTGCTGATGTCACGGACCCTTGGTCACGTCCGTGTGCTCGCCCGGCGCCGCGAGTTCGGCCACCGCGTCGGCACCGATGACCGCGCCCGTGGACTTCTTGCCGCGTCGCAGCCGGCCCTCGAGCCAGCTCGCGAAGCTGGTCAGGGCGAAGTTGATCACGATGTAGATGAGCGCCACGACCGTGAAGCTGGCGATCACGTTCGCGCCGTAGTACGAGCTCATCGGGCTGACGGCCGCCATCAGGTCGGGGAAGGTGAGGACCGCGCCACCGAGGGCGGTGTCCTTCACGATCACGACCATCTGGCTGACGATCGCCGGGAGCATCGCGGTGACCGCCTGCGGCAGCAGGATGAACCGCATCACCTGGTTCTTGCGCAGCCCGACCGCCATCGCCGCCTCGGACTGTCCCCTGGGCAGCGAGAGGATGCCGGCCCGGACGATCTCCGCGAGGACCGAGGCGTTGTAGAGCACGAGGCCGGTGACGACCGCATACAGCGGCCGGTCGTCCGGGTCGACGCTCATGTACGCGGAGAACAGGGCGTTCCCGAAGATCATGAGGACCAGCACTGGGATGGCCCGGAAGAACTCGACCACGACCGAGGCCGGGACGCGGATCCAGGCGTGTTCCGAGAGCCGGGCGATGCCGAACAGCGCGCCCAGCGGCAGTGCGATGACCATGGACAGCGCCGCGGCCAGGAGGGTTTGCTGCAGACCCGGCCAGATGTACGTCGACCAGGCCTCGGAGCCGAAGAACGGCTTCCACAGGACCCATTCGAGCTGGCCCTTTTCGTCGAGGCTGTCATACACCCACCACACGAGCGCGGCGACGGCGACAGCGAAGAGCCCCGTGTAGAGGACGTTCCGCTGCTTGGCGCGCGGGCCCTGGGAGTCGTAGAGAACGGAGCTCATCGCTTCACCGCCACCTTCTTGCCCACCCAGCCGAGCAGCAGGCCGGTCGGCAGCGTCAGACACACGAAACCGAAGGCGAAGATCGCGGCGATCAGCAGGAGCTGTGCCTCCCTGTCGATCATGTCCTTCATCAGAAGCGCCGCCTCGGCCACACCGATCGCCGCGGCGACCGTGGTGTTCTTCGTCAGGGCGATCAGTACGTTGGTCAGCGGGCCGACGACCGCGCGGAACGCCTGGGGCAGCACTATCAGCGTCAGGACCTGGGTGAAGTTCAGGCCGATGGCCCTGGCCGCCTCCGCCTGCCCGACCGGCACGGTGTTGATACCGGACCGCAGTGCCTCGCAGACGAACGCCGAGGTGTAGGCGACCAGACCGAGAACGGCGAGTCGGAAGTTGCTCGTCTCGATGATGTCGGAGCCGAGCTTGATGCCCAGGGTCTGGTTGAGGCCCAGCGAGGTGAACAGGATGACCACTGTGAGCGGAATGTTCCGCACGATATTGACGTAGGCGGTTCCGAAACCGCGCATCAGAGGGACCGGGCCGACGCGCATGGCGGCCAGCAGGGTGCCCCAGACCAGTGAGCCGATGGCTGAGAGGACGGCGAGCTGCACCGTCGTCCAGAAGGCTCCCAGCAGGTCGTAGTCTCTTGAAAAGTCGAACACGATCTCCCGCGCTTCCGCGTGTCGCTACGCCCGGGTGCGCCGCCCGCCGGGGCGGCGCACCACCGGGCCCTGCATCACTTCTTGATGTCGCCGATCTTCGGCGCGGGCTCGTTCTTGTAGTTCGCCGGGCCGAAGTTGGCCGTCACGGCCTTCTCCCAGGAACCGTCGGAGACCATCTTCTCCAGGGCGGTGTTGATCTTCGCCTTGAGGTCGCTGCCCTCCTTGACGCCGATGCCGTAGTTCTCGTTGGTCATCTTGAAGCCGCCGAGCTTGAACTTGCCCTTGAAGTTGTCCTGGGCGGCGTAACCGGCGAGGATCGAGTCGTCCGTGGTCAGCGCGTCGATGGCCTTGTTCTGCAGGCCGGACAGACACGCCGAGTACGTCGGGTACTCCTGCAGCTGGGCCTTGGGCGCCAGCTTCTCCTTGACGTTCGCAGCCGAGGTCGAGCCGGTCACCGAGCACAGCTTCTTGTTGTTGAGGTCCTCCGGCGACTTGATGGAGTCGTCGTCGGCGCGGACCAGTACGTCCTGGTGCGCGAGGAGGTACGGGCCGGCGAAGTCGACCAGCTTGTCGCGCTCGTCGTTGATCGAGTAGGTGGCGGCGATGAAGTCGACGTCACCGCGCTGGAGCATGGTCTCGCGGTCGGCGCTCTTCGCCTCCTTCCACTCGATCTGGTCCTCGCTGTAGCCGAGTTCCTTGGCGACGTAGGTCGCGACGTCGACGTCGAAGCCCGCGTAACCGTCCGGGGTCTTCTGGCCGAGACCCGGCTGGTCGAACTTGATGCCGATGGTGATCGACTTGCTGCCGCCGGAACCCGAGCCGGAACCGGACTCCTTGCTGCCGCTGTCGTCGGAGCCGCACGCGGTGGCGGTCAGGGCGAGGGCGAAGATGGTGGCCGAAGCGGCGGTGACCTTGCGGAGCTTCATGGAGCACATCCTTTGCGTGGTGAAGAGGTGCGTGGTGAAGAGATGCGGGCCGGCGGCGCGGAATGACGTCCGTCGGTGCGGGTGACACGGGCCTGTTGTGGGCCTGGGCGCGGGGCCCGGAGGTGCGAGTACCTCAGAGGTGGGAAGCCCCAGAGGTGCGAGACCTGAAGTGCGGGGCCCCGGAGGTGCGAAATCCCAGTTGTACGGGACCTCAGTTGTACGGGACCTGAGTGGTTCAAGGCCCGTTGCTTCAAGCCCAGTTGGTTCAAGCCCAGTTGGTTCAGGGCCCGATGGTTCAGGACCTCAGTGGTGCAGGATCTTCGACAGGAAGTCCTTGGCCCGGTCGCTGCGGGGGTTGCTGAAGAACTGGTCCGGCGCTGCCTCTTCGACGATGCGGCCGTCGGCCATGAAGACCACTCGGTTGGCGGCCGAGCGGGCGAAGCCCATTTCGTGGGTGACCACGACCATGGTCATGCCGTCACGAGCGAGCTGCTGCATGACTTCCAGGACCTCGTTGATCATTTCGGGGTCGAGCGCCGAGGTCGGCTCGTCGAAGAGCATGACCTTCGGGTCCATCGCCAGTGCCCGCGCGATCGCCACACGCTGCTGCTGGCCGCCCGAGAGCTGTGCGGGGTACTTGTCCGCCTGAGTGCCCACGCCCACTCGGTCGAGCAGGTTGCGCGCCTTCTCTTCGGCCGCCTTCTTGTCGGCCTTGCGGACCTTCAGCTGTCCCAGCGTCACGTTCTCGAGCACGGTCTTGTGCGCGAAGAGGTTGAACGACTGGAACACCATGCCGACATCGGCCCGCAGCCGGGCGAGCTCCTTGCCCTCCTGGGGCAGCGGTCGGCCGTCGATCTTGATCTCCCCGGAGTCGATGCTCTCCAGGCGGTTGATGGTGCGGCACAGGGTGGACTTGCCGGACCCGGAGGGCCCGATCACCACGACGACCTCGCCCCGGGCGATGGTCAGATCGATGTCCTGGAGAACGTGCAAAGCGCCGAAGTGCTTGTTGACGTTCCGCAGCACAACCAGGTCGTCAGCCGTGGGTACGGCGTCCTTGGTCACCGATACTTCGGTCATCGGCCTCTTGCTCCGTCCTCGTCGGTTGGGAGGACACTAGTAATGCCTCACGACCAGCGTCATTACATCTGAGCGAGAATTGAGCATAACGATCGGGTAGCGGTGTGATCACTGGGCGTAGCAGTCGCTCCCGGGGCCGCACCGGCCTCGTACCGGCTGCGTAACGGAAGCGGCCCGTGGCCGAAACCCCCTTGACGGCATGCGTATCCATCGGTCTGACTGCCATCGGCGAGAAGCGAACGACCGGCGAATCGGAGGGGGACGGAATGAGACTGCTCCTTGTCGAGGACGACAACCACGTCGCTGCCGCCCTGTCCGCGGTCCTCGCGCGACACGGTTTCACCGTCACGCACGCCCGCAGCGGCGAGGAGGCCCTCCAGGCGCTGGTCCCCGAGGGAGCCGGATTCGGTGTCGTCCTGCTGGACCTGGGCCTGCCCGACCAGGACGGCTACGAGGTCTGCGGCAAGATCCGCAAGCGCACCAGCACACCGGTGATCATGGTCACCGCCCGGTCCGACGTACGGTCCCGGATCCACGGCCTGAACCTCGGCGCCGACGACTACGTGGTCAAGCCGTACGACACCGGTGAACTGCTCGCCCGTATCCACGCCGTGAGCCGGCGCAGCGCCCAGGACGACGCCGCCGGGCCCACCGAGGCAGCGCTCCATCTGGGGGCCGTACGCATCGAGTTGCCCACCCGGCAGGTCAGCGTGGACGGAGCGGTGGTCCAGCTCACACGCAAGGAGTTCGACCTGCTCGCGCTGCTGGCCCAGCGGCCCGGGGTGGTCTTCCGCCGGGAGCAGATCATCAGCGAGGTGTGGCGCACCAGCTGGGAGGGGACAGGGCGCACCTTGGAGGTCCATGTGGCGTCCCTGCGGTCCAAACTGCGCATGCCCGCTCTGATCGAGACAGTACGCGGGGTCGGGTACCGGCTGGTCACCCCGGCGTCGTAGCGTGCCGACGTGCACACTCGTCTGCTCCCGCTGCTCATCGTCCTGATGGCCGCTGTGCTGCTCGCGCTCGGCATCCCGCTGGCGGGGAGCCTGGCGGCCGCCGAGCAGCAGAGGGTGATCATCGACCGCATCGACGACACCGCGCGCTTCGCGGCCCTCGCGCAGTACGTCACGGAGCGTCCCAGCGGCTCGCGGGTGAAGGTCGCGGACGAGCGCCGCGACACCCTGCAGCAGGAACTGGACCGCTACCACGACCTGTACGACATCCGGGCGGGCGTCTACGACCGCAACGAGATCACCACGGCCAGCGCGCCGGAGGGCTGGGTGGTGCCCGCCGAGGGCGAGGGCCGCGACGCCTTCCACGAGGCCCTGCTGGGGCGTCGCAGCCATGACCCGGAGCAGGTGTGGCCCTGGGACCGGCACCGTCTCGTCGTGGCGTCCCCGGTCGTCCGCGACGGTGATGTCGTGGCCGTCGTCGTCACCGACTCGCCCACGGGGCACATGCGGTCGGAGATCCTGCGCGGCTGGCTGGTCATCGCCGGTGGTCTGCTCGCCGCGATGCTCCTCGCCGTCGGGGCGGCGCTGCGCCTGACCGGCTGGGTCCTCAAACCCGTACGCGTCCTCGACGCCACCACCCACTCCATCGCCTCCGGGCGGCTGAAGTCGCGGGTGCGGGTCGCCGGTGGGCCGCCGGAACTCAGGCGCCTGGCCCGGTCGTTCAACGAGATGGCCGACAACGTCGAGGACGTCCTGGAGCAGCAGCGCGCCTTCGTCGCGGACGCCTCGCACCAGTTGCGCAACCCGCTCGCCGCTCTGCTGCTGCGCATCGACCTGCTCGCGCTCGAACTCCCTGAGGGGAACGAGGAGATCGCCTCCGTCCGCACCGAGGGCAAGCGCCTCGCCCAGGTCCTCGACGACCTGCTCGACCTGGCGCTCGCCGAGCACGCCGAGGCGCATCTCAGGCTCACCGACATCGGTGAGCTGGCCGCCGAGCGCGTGGCCGCGTGGGAGCCGGTCGCCGAGACCAAGGGCGTACGGCTGAAGGGGACCTGCCCGCCCACCACGGCCTGGGCCGATCCGGTCGCCCTGTCCAGCGCGCTGGACGCGGTGATCGACAACGCGCTGAAGTTCACGCCGGAAGGGGAGGGCGTGGAGGTGGAGGTCAGCTCCAACGGAGAGGTCTCCATGGTGGTCGTCGCCGACGGCGGGCCCGGTCTCAGCGACGAGGAACTCGGCCGCGTCGGCGACCGGTTCTGGCGCAGCCCGGGCCATCAGAACGTCAAGGGCTCGGGGCTCGGGCTGTCCATCTGCCGCGCTCTTCTCGCCGCGGGCGACGGCTCCGTCTCGTACGCCCACAGCGAGCCATACGGCCTGAAGGTGACCGTCACGGTGCCTCGGGCGAGGCCGATCTCGTGAGCGGGGCCTATTTCGTGAGCGGGGCCGGGTCCGTGAGGGTGCCGTTGCCGGTCCGGGGAGCCGGTGGGGGAGCCGGTGGGGGCAGGTCCTGATCCGCCGGACGGGCCCTACGGCTTGACCGAGCGGTAGTAGCGCCCGGCGCCCTTGTGGAGGGGCAGAGGGTCCGTGTAGATCGCCGTGCGCAGGTCCACGAGCTGGGCCGCGTGGACGTCGGAGCCGATGGTGTCGCGGTTCCTGATGACCGTGCGGGTGAGCCATTCGACGAGGCGGGGGTCCATGTCCGCGCGCGTGATGAGCAGGTTGGCCACCGTCAGGGTCTGTACGGAAGCGCCGCGTTGGACGGACCAGTAGGCGTCGCCGGGCATCAGGGCGGACCGGTAGTAGCGGAAGGCCTCGCCCTGGCCGTGCAGCTCGTCGACGACCTCGCTGCTGATCGGGATGAACCGGAAGCCGTACACCTTGGCGAGTTCCTGCAGGCCGCGCGTCGGCAGGCCGCCCGACCAGAAGAAGGCGTCGATCTTTCCCTTCCGCAGGCGGTCCGGAGCGGTCCGTATCGTGTCGTTCTGCGGCTTTATGTCCTTCTCGGGGTCCAGCTCGGCAGCCCTGAGCACGCGCTCCGCGATCAGCCGCACCCCGGAGCGCTTCGGGCCCACGCCCACGCGCTTGCCCTGGAGATCCTTCACCGTCTCGATGCCCGACGAGTGGGGGACGACGAGCTGGACATAGTCGTCGTACAGGCGCACCAGTCCGCGCAGCCGGTCGAAACCCGCCTTGTCGACCGTCCGGTACGTCTCCACCGCGTCGGCCGCGGCGATCGCGAAGTCGGCCTCTCCGTCGGCCACGCGAGCGACGTTCTGCTGGGAGCCGTCGCTCGTCTCCAGTTCCACCTTCAGGCCCGGCATGTTCTTGGCCATCGCGTCGCGCAGCCGCTTGCCGTACTGCTGGTAGACGCCGCTCGTCGGCCCTGTGCTGATCGTGATATTCCCGGTCGGCGGCTCCTCGCGCGGCCAGAGCCACCACGCCAGCAGCCCGAGGACCACGAGCGCGGCCGTCGAGGCCAGCAGCGCGCGGTGGGCGCCGAAGCGGGGGTTGGGCTGGAACATGCGCGCGATCCTGCCAGGTCAGCGGGCGGCGGCCAAGGCCCGGGCCCGTCCGGTGCGAGGTCGTGACGTGGGGCGGCCCGCCCTGCGGTCTCGCGCGGATCTGTGGTCTTGTGCGGTCGGGATGCGGCGGTGCCGGGCCCGTGGAGTACGGGCCCGGCACCGTCCGGGGCGGGGGTGCCGCGGGTCAGCCGCGGCCCGCGACCGCCTCACGCAGCTTCTCGAGCTCCTGGTACATCGTCCGGCCCGGGCACTCCGTCGACATCCAGTCCTGGTGGCCGCTGATCTCCGGTACGTCCTTCTGCGTGCCGTTGACCGGGTTGGTGTACGTCACGGTGGCCTTCGGGTCGACGCCGTGCTGCCGCACCAGTACGCGGATCAGACGGGTCAGCGTCTTGCGGGCGGCCTCCGTCGGGCCCTGGTCCGTGAGGGTGCCGAGCAGGGCGATGCCGAGGTTGCCCGAGTTGAAGCCGCCTACGTGGAAGGCGGTCACCAGCTTGCCGTCCTTGTCGTGCGCGGGCAGGCCGTCGTCACCCGAGTAGCGGCCCTCGTAGATGGTGCCCTGCTCGTCGATGAGGAAGTGGTAGCCGATGTCTCCCCAGTCGTTGGTGACGGCGTGCAGCTGGTAGATCGCGCGCACCGTGGCCGCGGGGTCGGGGTCGTCGTTGACCGTCGCGGTGTGGTGGACCGTGATGGTCTGGAAGGGGTAGTACGCGGTCGGCGTGTTCTCCGTGCCGTCCGGCTTGAACCGCAGCGACTCGTCCGCGCCCCAGGCGGGCCGGGACAGATAGGCGACCCCCCGCACGCGCGTCGTGTCCGACGGAACGGCCACCTTGCGCCCGGGCCCCTCCTGGGTGTCGAGCGCCAGCGAACGCAGGTCGGTGGCGCCCTCGGGCGCCTTCAGCTCGTAGCCGGAGGCCTTCTCCGCGGAGATCAGCAGCGCGCCGCCGTTGCTCTCCGAGCAGCCGCCGCTGCTGAAGTCCTGCCAGGCGCCCTGACCGCCGTCGGCGTCGCGCAGCCGGATGCCGCCCCCGGACGCCTCGGACGTGCCCTTCCAGAGCACGCCCACGTGGGTGATGGGGAAGGCGGCCTTCACCGGGTCCTCGCCCGTGGCCGCCTTGGCGCGGGTCTTGGGGAAGGTCTCCGACGTCGTGCCGGCCTTCGTGTCGTCGGTGTCGTTGGTGGCGCTGTCGGAGTCGTCCGTCGCGGCCATCACCGTGGGGGTGATGACGGCGGCGGCGGTCAGCGCGCCCGCGGCCCCGAAAAGAGTGCGCCGGGGCACCCGGGACTTCGCGCGGTGGGAGGG
>NZ_VJZE01000334.1 GCF_009377205.1 Streptomyces phyllanthi | reverse complement strand
GATCTGGGGGAGGGGGACGCGCTCGGCGGGTCGCCGGCGCCGGCCTTCCCGTCCGCCACGCTCTTCCCGCCGCCGGAGCCGCCGCTCCCGCTGCTTCCGTCCGTGTCACCGCTCGGTGTGGCCGTGACATCGATGCGTACCGGCCGGTTCTGGTCGCCGGTCACACGCACCGCCTGGGCCGAACATCCGCCTACCGTGATGAGTGCCGCCAGTGCGGCAACCGATCTCCGCATGTCCCTGGTACGCATTTCGGCCCCCCGTGTCTCACCGTGCCCCTGCGCGGATGTCCGACCGGATGTACGACCAGACGTCCGGTCGTGTCACCTGAGATGCTCCCCGGGCGTGAAAGGTTGCGAACCCGGGGGCATGGTGGTGAACGGGGTGGGTCGGCGGACCCTGTGAGCAAGCTCCCAGCGTGCGCCCCTCCACCGGGCGCACGGCCGCCGCTACAGTCCGTCGGCGAGGGTCGTTCGTACTAGCGAGTAACCAAGCAACGCGGAGGCACAGACCATGGCGCGCGAGTCGGAGTCCGGACTGCCCATCGAGCCGGTGTACGGTCCGGACGCCCTGGAAGGCTGGGATCCGGCGGAGAAGCTGGGCGAGCCGGGGGCGTACCCCTTCACGCGTGGCGTCTACCCGTCGATGTACACCGGCCGTCCGTGGACGATGCGCCAGTACGCCGGTTTCGGTACCGCCACCGAGTCGAACGCCCGGTACAAGCAGCTGATCGCCAATGGAACGATGGGCCTGTCGGTCGCCTTCGACCTGCCCACGCAGATGGGCCACGACTCCGACGCGCCGATCGCGCACGGTGAGGTCGGCAAGGTGGGTGTGGCGATCGACTCGATCGACGACATGCGGGTGCTGTTCGGCGGGATCCCGCTGGACAAGGTGTCCACGTCGATGACGATCAACGCCCCGGCGGCCCTCCTGCTGCTCCTCTACCAACTGGTCGCGGAGGAGCAGGGCGTCAGCGCGGACAAGCTGACCGGCACGATCCAGAACGACGTGCTGAAGGAGTACATCGCGCGCGGGACGTACATCTTCCCGCCCAAGCCCTCGCTGCGGCTGATCGCGGACATCTTCAAGTACTGCAGGGCCGAGATCCCGAAGTGGAACACGATCTCGATCTCCGGCTACCACATGGCGGAGGCGGGCGCGTCCCCCGCGCAGGAGATCGCGTTCACGCTGGCCGACGGCATCGAGTACGTGCGCACGGCGGTCGCGGCCGGGATGGACGTCGACGACTTCGCCCCGCGCCTGTCGTTCTTCTTCGTGGCCCGGACGACGATCCTGGAGGAGGTCGCCAAGTTCCGTGCCGCCCGCAGGATCTGGGCGCGGGTGATGAAGGAGGAGTTCGGCGCGAAGAACCCCAAGTCGCTGATGCTGCGGTTCCACACCCAGACGGCCGGCGTGCAGCTGACGGCACAGCAGCCGGAGGTGAACCTGGTCCGTGTCGCCGTCCAGGGCCTGGCGGCGGTCCTCGGCGGCACCCAGTCCCTGCACACCAACTCCTTCGACGAGGCCATCGCGCTGCCCACGGACAAGAGCGCGCGCCTCGCCCTGCGGACGCAGCAGGTGCTGGCGTACGAGACGGACGTGACGGCGACGGTGGACCCGTTCGCGGGCAGTTACGTCATCGAGAAGATGACCGACGAGGTCGAGGCCGCGGCCGTGGAGCTGATGGCCAAGGTCGAGGACCTCGGCGGCGCGGTCAACGCCATCGAGCACGGCTTCCAGAAGAACGAGATCGAGCGCAGCGCCTACCGGATCGCCCTGGAGACGGACTCCGGCGAGCGGGTCGTGGTGGGCGTCAACCGCTTCCAGCTCGACGAGGAGGAGCCGTACGAGCCCCTCCGGGTGGACCCGGCCATCGAGGCGCAGCAGGCGGAGCGGCTGGCGAAGCTGCGCGCGGAGCGCGACCAGGCGGCCGTCGACGCGGCCCTCGACGACCTGCGGGAGGCGGCGAAGGGCACGGACAACGTGCTGTACCCGATGAAGGACGCGCTGCGGGCCCGGGCGACGGTGGGCGAGGTGTGCAACGCGTTGCGGGAGGTCTGGGGGACTTACGTGCCGAGCGACGCGTTCTGATCCGGGGGCCACGGAACTTACGCCCGGCATTCACCAGGATGTAGTCCTGCGGTCACTGGGGGCCGATGAACCCGTGCCAGAGTGGCCCGGTGTTCAAGCTTTCTGTCATCGTCCCCTGCCACAACGTCCAGCGGTTCGCACCGGACACCGTGCGCAGCCTCGCCGCCAACGCGGGGCCGGGCACGGAGTTCATCCTCGTGGACGACTGTTCGACGGATGCGACGGGAGAGGTACTCGACCGCGCCGTGCGCGAGCTGCCGCAGGCCAGAGTGATCCGGCACGAGACGAACCAGGGCATCGCCCAGGCCCGTAACACGGGGATCGAGGCGGCGCGCGGTGAGTACCTCACCTTTCTGGACGGCGATGACTGGTACGCGCCGGGTCATCTGGCCGACCTCGTGCGCGTCATCGAAGAGCTGGGCTGCGACTTCGTGCGCACCGATCACGTGCAGTCCACCGGGACCAAGCGCACGGTGCGGCGCGCCCCCGCGCGCAGACGGGACGCGGTGCTCGACGCCCGGGACGGCATCGCACCGGCCCACATGATGACGATGGTCGACTATCCGTTCGTCTGGGCCGGCATCTACCGGCGCGAACTCTTCGAGGACGGCGCCGCCGGCGGCGCTCTGCGCTTCGTGCCGCAGCTGCGCACCGCCGAGGACCGGGTGTTCACCTGGCAGCTCCACCTACGGGCGAGGACCTTCGCGTCCGTCGGGCTGCTGGGAGTGTTCTACCGGCGCGGGATCACCACCTCGCTGACCCAGATCAGCGACGCCCGGCAGCTCGACTTCATCCCGGCGCACGACCTCGTCCTGGAGGAGGTCATGGCCCACCCCGAGGCCGAGCGCTACCTTCCCAAGATCGTGCGGACCTACTGCGCCATGATCGCGTTCCACGCGGCCAAGGCGGACGAGTACGAGTCCGCTGTCGCACGGCAGTTGAAGCAGGAGTCGGCGGCGGCCCTGCGCCGGATGCCCTCGCGGGTACTCGAGGACACCCTGGCGAGCATCGACGAAGAGCGGAGAAAGGTGCTCCGGCGGCTGCTGGGCGGGGCACGGAAGGCGGCGCGGATATGAACGAGGGCACCCGGACGCGGACACAAGGGCCGGCGCTCACCCAGATCTTCGAGGTCTCGACGCTTTACGGGGCGGCGACACTCGCCGCCGCGCTGGACGCGGGCCAGTTCGGCCCGGCGGCCCGGGCGCACCGCGTCCTCCTCGTCTCCAACAACGCCGCCGTCCCGGAAACAGCCGCCAAGCTGTCAGGAATGACCGGCTGGCAGCGGATCGCCGCCCGCTTCGACGCCGTCGTCGACTGGAACGACACCATCCGCCCGCACCACCCCAGTGGCTGGCGCCCGGCGGAACACGACGCTCCCGTGCTGGAGCGGCTGCTCCGCGACGCCTGGAAGCTCGGCGACGGACCGGTCGAGCTGGTGGTGGAGTCGGTCCATGTCAATCCTGCGGCCGCGCTCGCCACCGTCTTCGCCGAAGCCAATGTGCACGTGTACGCCGACGGACTGATGAGCTACGGCCCCACCCGGGAAACGCTGCCGGCCGGCACCGCCTGCCGGATTCAGCGGCTGCTCCACCTCGACCTGGTGCCGGGCCTGCGCCCCCTGCTGCTCTCGGAGTACGACGTCCCCTCCGAGCTGGTGCCGAACGAGGCGTTCCGTGCCGTCCTCAGCGAGATCAGCGCGGAGGCCGGGACCGACGCCCGTCTGGACCCGGCGGCGGAGCACGCACCGACCGCGGTGATCCTCGGCCAGTATCTGGCCGCACTGGGCATCCTCACGCCGGCCGAGGAGGAATCACTGCACGAGCGGATGCTGCGCGGAGCAGCCGCGGCCGGGCACCGGGCGATCCTCTTCAAACCGCATCCCACCGCTCCGGTCCGCTACTCGAGGGTGCTGGAGAAGGCGGCGGCCGACGCCGGAGTGCACCTGAGCGTGCTCGATACGCCGATGCTCGCCGAGACGGTCTTCGACCGGTGTGCCCCCGAGCTGGTGGTGGGCTGCTTCTCCACCGCGATGCTGACGGCGTCCGTCTACTACGGGGTGCCGATCGCCCGGGTCGGGACCGAGCTGCTGCTGCAGCGGATCACCCCTTACCAGAACAGCAACCGGATTCCGCTCACCATCGTCGACGCCCTGGTACCGCCTCTGGAGGGACCGGAAGGACGGGACACCGTGGGAGAGGTGATCGCCGGGCGGCAGGAAGAGGTGTCGGAACGCATCGCCCCGCTCGTGCGGACCGTTGGGTACTGCATGCAGCCGACGATCTACGCCCGGCTGCGCGAGGACGCCGAAGCGTGGCTGACACGGCGTCTGGACGACGACACCGCGGGATACTTCAAAAAGCGTCGCCTGACCGCGCTGCAGCTGCCCGGTGGTTTCTCCCCCGGCCTGGTGCGCCAGATGCCGGGCACGGGCGCGGCACTGCGGGTCGCACGCAGGGTGAAGCGCGCCGCCATGAATGCCAAGCGCTGAGGGGTTGTTGCCACGCGCTGAGGGGTTGTTGCCACTGTGCCCGCCCGGGCGACCCGGGCGGGCACAGTGGCAACACGTGATGATCGCTGCCAGGTTCCCCTGGCCCGTCCCGCTACCCCAGGAAGCGGCGCAGCCCCAGCCGTCCCCACAGCAGGCTCGCGGCGTACGACAGGACGATGGTGCCAAGCACCAACCCCACCAGGAGGGCCGCGGCCACCGGCCCGCTGAGATCGGCCGAGACCAGCGGGCGGACCAGCTCTTCGACGAAGACGACATGCACCATGAACGCGCCCAGCGACGCCCCGGCCAGCTTGGTCAGCGCCGGACGCAGCCGCTCCGGGATGCGTACCCGGCTGACCAGGAGCAGCACGCACGCCGACAGCACGGCGACGAACAGATGCGCGTTGGGGATGACGTACTTGACCTGGGTGTCGTACCAGAGGCATCCGGCGATGGCGGCCAGAATCACCGGCACCAGCAGCCAGCGGTGCCGGCGCGGCACGCCGGTCGGCAGGGCGAACAGCAGCGCGCCGAGGAGGGCGTACACCACCGAGTAGGTGCCGAAGCCCCAGCCGACGGCGGGCGCCTCCCAGCCGGTCACCTCGCGCGCGGTGGTGAGCACGGTGGGCACGGTCGCGACGGCCAGGAGGGCCGCGCCCAGCCCCCAGGGGCGCTGGCCCGCCTTGACCAGCAGGGCGAAGGAGAGCGCCATGACGATGGGGATGTACGCGTACATGAACCACAGGTGGTACGCGGGCTGCACCGAGCCGAAGACCGAGTCCACGGCCAGATCGGTGACAGGATCCTCGTTGCGGCCACGCAGCCAGGCCCACGCGAGATAGCAGCCGGTCCACACGACCAGGGGCAGGCCGTTGCGTATGATCCGCTGCCGGACCTGCCGGCCGTCCCGTGGCGGAGCACCCACCAGTACCGCCCAGCCCGCCATGGCGAAGAACATCGGCACCGCGAACTGATTGGCCGCGTCGGCGATATGGCCGACCCAGTAGGCGCCCGGACCGTTGGCTTCCCGCCGGTCGACGGCGCTGATGAAGGCCCCTCCGACATGCCCCAGGATGACCGCGCAGGAGCAGATCAGCCGCATCAGGTCGATGTCGTGGCGATGTTCCCGCCCACCGGCGCGCGGTGCCGGGACAGTGTGCACGGTGGGCAGCGAGCTGCCGCTGGATGCCGCCTCGGTCGGGGCGGCGGAGGCAGAGTAGGGAGTCATGACGCCATTCGGGGATCCGGGAGCGGGACTCGTGCATATATAGCGCGCCCCCGGCGGCCGTTCGCCCTCGGGAAGGAGTCATTCCGGTGAACAGGGGGAGGCTTGGTGCTGACTCCACCGGCTCGCATGGCGAGGTTCCACGACTGTTCACCCGCGGTACACGTTCGAGCCTTCCGCGCCACTCGTGCGCTCGGGCACAGTTCGGTTCTCCGGTGCCAGATGGTGGAGAAGGATGAAACAGATGATGGCGCGGCTGCTGACGCCGGGCTCGCGAGCAGCCGGCTTTGCGCGGCGGCAGCGCCTGTGGGACGCGTGCACGGACCACTGCACGGCGTATCTCGCCGCTCTCGACGGGACGGATGACGGTGGGCGCGTACGGCTCGCGGCGGCGTTGGGGACGCTGCTGGCCGCCCACCGTACCCAGGACAGTGATTCCGTGGCGGCCTTCGACGCCTTGCTGAGGGCGGGCAACCGCGCTGTCGCGGCGGGCGAGGAGCCGGAGCTGCGACTGGCCGTGCAACTCGCCGATACGGCACTGGGGCTGCGCGGCAAGTCCAGGGGCGCCTGGCGGCTGCGCGCGCGGGCCCTGGACGCGCTCGGCCTGAGCAGGCAGGCGGCCGAGGCGTACGAGCGGTGTCTGGCGCTCTCCCCCGAGCCGGACCCGGAGCTCACGGCCCGCCTGGCGGTGCTGCGGGAGCAGCAGGACGTGCTGGCCGAGGCAGTCGCACTGCTGCCGGCCGACAGCCCGGGGGCCCGGGCCTTCGCCGAGGCGGTGGCGGAAGACCGGTCTCCGGAACGGGTACGGGCCGCCTTCACCGGCTGCATGGGCTCCGCCCTTCGGGAACGGGACGCCGCCGACCCGGCCGTACGGCGACTGGCGGCGCTCTACGCGGCCCACTGCCGTCTGCAGGAGCGGGGCCGGATGCCCGACCCCCTGCTCGGCGGGAGCGGCCCGTTGGGGATCGCCGACTTCCGCAACCAGCTGGCGGGGCGGTCGGTGTGCGTGGTGGCCGACGGCGCTTTCGGCGGTGACACCGGGCCCTACGACGTGGTGATCCGCTGCGACGACTACCGCGGCGACCGGGCCGGCGCCGACGGCAGGCGGACCGACGTGCATGCCGTGTCCACCGCCGGCCGTGCCTGCTGGGACCAGCAGGTGCGGATCCGACTGGTCTTCGGCGAATCCGGCAAGCAGTGGCACGAGGCGGTGCGCCGCCTGGTGCCCGGCGCGCAACGCCATGCGGGGGACAGCAGCCTGCGCAGACCGCTGTCGGACCCCGCCGTGCTCGGGGAGAGCGGCTGGGGCACGGCACCGAGCACCGCGTTCACGGTGCTCCGCTTGCTGGACTTCCTGGATGTCAGCCCGCGCATCGATCTGATCGGCTCCAGCCTGCCCGGTCCCCTGCGACCGGCGGAGCGGGACTGGGTCATGGCACGGGCGACCAGCGGTACCGAGACGAGGATCGCTCTGCGATGAACACCAACCCGACCGGCAAGCGGCGGATCGCCTTCGCCTGCCACGTGGACGAGGGCAGGCTGCCCGGTCTGCTCGCGCTGCTGCGCAGCCTGGCGCTGTCCAACCCGGGAGTGTGCGAGGACTTCGTGGTCCTGCACCCCGGCCTGTCCGAGGACGCCCTGGCACCGGCCCACCGGTTGCACCCGCGCGTTGTGGCGCGCCGGGCGGACCGGCGGCTGGACATCTTCCGGATCGACGACTACGACACCGTCATCGCCCTGGACCCCGGCATGATCGTGCGGGGCGACATCACCGAGCTGATGCGGATGCGGTACGGGATAGGGGCCGTCCTGGAGGAACGGGACGACGGGAAGCAGGTCGTCCGGAGCGGCGGCCCACTGGTGATACAGCGCGAGTGGCTGAGCCGGGCCACCGCCCCGGAGTCCTTGGAGCAGATACCGGACAGCGTGTTCGTCCGCCTCGGCACACGCTACGACTTCCCGGTGAGCCGCCTGCGGGACGACGTCCCGGTCCCGGAGCACGCCGCCATCGTGCGATTCGCCGCGGACCACCGGCCCTGGCAGGAGGAGCGGGACGGTTACCGGCCCGCCGAGCAGGCCTGGCGCAGGTTCGACCTGGACGACGAGGCATTCTGGGCCGAGTACTGTGCCCTGCCCACCGGATCCCAGCACCCCGAGCTGCTGACGCACTGCGTCACACCGCTGCTGGAGCGCCGGCCCACGGTCGACCTGGCCCGCACGGCGGCTCTGGCCCACCGGGCGCAGGGCCGCTACGAGGCGGCCGTCGAGGCCCTGACCGGCGTGACGGCCCAGGCCAACCAGCCTCGTTTCCACGAGACGCTGGGCGCCGCGCTGATGGCGGTCTCCCGCTACGACGAAGCCGAGACGCACCTGCTGCTGGCGACCGCCTCGCCCGAGGTCGCGCCGAAGGCGTTCGCCCAGCTGGCCCGGCTGGCGTGGCTGCGCGGCGCGGACGACCAGGCTCGCGCCTACGCCCGACAGGGGCTGGACGCCGAGCCACTGCACCGTGGCTGTCACGCGTTGTACACCAGGGAGCCCTACCAGCTGGAGTCGGCGGCCCCGGACGGAGAGAGCCACGCGGCCGACCCCGCTGAACAGCTGGCCCACGTGGCGATGTACTCCACCGGGCAGGAGAACGCGGGCGACAAGGTGCTGCCCGAGGCCGTACGGCTGTGCCTGGACACCGACACCGGGCCGCGCCGCTGGCACTCCGTCCACGTACACCGGCTCTTCGACGAGGCCGCCGTGGCGGACGTCAATGCCCGGCGCGGTCTGATCGTCGGCGGCGGAGGGCTGTTCCTGCCGGACACCTGGCCGAACGGCAACAGCGCCTGGCAGTGGAACGTGCCGGACGCCATGCTGGCCCGGATCACCGTGCCGCTGGCGGTCTTCGCGGTCGGCTACAACGTCTTCGACGGGCAGGCCGACCAGCGCAGCCGGTTCACCGAGAGCCTGCGAACCCTGGTCGAGCGGTCGGCCTTCTTCGGCCTGCGCAACCGCGGCTCGGTCGAGCGGGTCCGGGAGATGCTTCCGGCGGAGCTCCGGGACCGGGTGCGCTACCAGCCCTGTCCCACCACGGTCACCCGGCAGCTGACTCCCGGCTGGACCGACGCGGAACAGCGCGAGGACACCGTGCTGATCAACTGTGCCTACGACCGTGCGGGGCTGCGCTTCGGCCACGACTACGGGCACTTCCTCGATCAGATGGCCACCGCCGTGCGCACGCTGCGCCGCCACACCGACGTGCGCTACGCCCCGCACACGCTGGAGGACGAGCGGTTCGTGCACGACCTGCGCCGTGAACACGGCCTCACGCTGCCCGTGGAGCCGCTGTACGACGCCTCGAACAGCGAGGTGCGCGACGTTTTCCGGCGGGCGAAGCTGGTCATCGGGATGCGCGGCCACGCAGGGATGATCCCCTTCGGCTGCGGCACCCCCGTCATCAGTCTGATCTCGCACCCCAAGATGGCGTACTTCCTCTCGGACATCGGCCGTCCCGAGTGGGGCATCTCGGTCCACGACCGCGATCTCGGCCCCGTACTCACCGAGCGGGTCCTGGCGATACTCAAGGACCACCAGTCCGTGGTGTCCGATGTGCTGCGGCTGCAGCAGCAGCTCTGGGCGGTCACCCGGGCCAACGTGGCGGAACTCAAGTCCCTCTTCGGGACCGGATGACCCACCCGGCCCGGCCGCCGGCCGGAGCCGGAGCACTCGGCCGCCTCCGCATCCCCGTACTCCTCCTCTCAGCCGAGCGCTCGCCACATCCTGCGCAGCGTGCGCCGGGCCCCGGGGAAGCGCCGTAGCGCCCGCGCGACGCCGGGGATCCGAGCGAGGCTGCTCGGCAGTCGCAGCGCCCGTGCGACACCAGGGAGCCGGATGACGCGGAGGCCGCCGGGCAGCTGGAGGGCGGTGAGCCGGCGGCGGGTGACGTACGGCGGCCTGGCGATGTCCGGGTGAGCGGCCAGCCAGGCCTCGGCCTCGGGGCGCAGCCGGGCGTGTGCCTCGGACTGCATGCAGTAGCCGACGGCTGTCAGCAGTCCGCTGAGGTGGGCGATGTCCCGGGTAGGCGCTTCGCCGCCGAGTTCGGGGACGACGGCGTCGACGATCGTCGCCGGCACGCGGTTGCTGTTCTCGTACGGCGTCAGGCGTTCCAGCAGCAGGTCGGTGCCGGTGCGGGCCACCGGGATCCGGTAGCAGGTGGCGGCGGTCAGCAAGGCGGTGGAGAAGCAGCTGATGACCAGCTCGGGCTGCAGCAGTCCGTACAGCGACTCGGCCAGCATGGGCTGGTCCAGGACCGTCAGGCTGACCCCGGCGTCGGCGGCGGCCTTCTCCAGCGCCTGGTTGTAGCGGGCGGGCGCGGTCGGGTGCGGCTTGAACAGCACGCGGCGGTGGCCGGCGGCCGCGGCACCGCGCAGCATCCGCTCGTGCAGCCGTTCCTCCTCCGCCTCGGTGAGAATGCCGATCGCGGCCAGGTACTGGCCCAGGACGATCGCCGTGGGCGGGCCCTGCGGGGTCGCGGGCAGCGCGGGGGCGGCCTGGGTGAGCTCGTCCAGCAC
>NZ_VJZE01000333.1 GCF_009377205.1 Streptomyces phyllanthi | reverse complement strand
GCGACGTCGGGTCAGTCCACCTGGATGTTGGCGGCGTTCTCGGCCAGCCAGGTGTCGAAGCTCTTGAGCTCCGGGTGGATCTCCCGGATCCCGTCCAGGTCGCGGGCGCCGGTGAACTCCTGGTCGAAGTCGCCGTAGTACTGGAACATGTTGGCGATCTCGTCGCCCGCCGGAACACCGAGGGAGCGGAAGACGTCATAGGGCACCGATTGGAAGCGCACCGGCTCGCCGATCGCGGCCCCGATCTTCTCCGCGTACTGGGTGCCGGTCAGGTGGTCGCCTGCCAGGCCGACGGTGTGGCCGATGAAACGCTCGCCGTTCTTGAAGATGGCCAGGGCGGTGCGGCCGATGTCGTTCACGTCCACGCCGGCCAGCAGCTTGCCGTCCTCGAAGGGCAGGGTCAGCGTCAGCACGCCGTCCTCGGCCCGCTTGGGGCCCATCATCGACAGGAAGCCCTGGTAGAAGAAGGTGGTGTTCAGGAAGGTGGTCGGCACTCCGGCCTGGCGGAACAGCTCGTTGGCCTCGCCCTTGGCGTCGAAGTGCGGCACGTTGTACTTGTCCTGGAGAACGGGCATCCGCCCGTCCTCCAGCGGCAGCAGCTCGCGGGTGTCCTCCAGCGTCGACCACACCACATGCCGCAGGCCGGTGGCCTTTGCCGCCCGGACCAGGACCTCGACCTCCTCGATCTCCTTGGCGGCCGAGCCGTGCGCCCAGAAGTTGGTGACCAGGAAGGCTCCGTACGCGCCCTCGAACGCCTTGTGCACGGACGGCTCGTCGTAGAAGTCCGCCCGCACGACCTCCGCGCCGAGCTCGGCCAGTTCCTTGGCGGCGGGCGAGTCCGGGTTCCGGGTCAGCGCGCGCACGGTGAAGCCCGAGCCCGGATCGGCCAGGATCGCCCGTGCTGCGCCGCCGCCCTGTGCGCCCGTGGCTCCGGCGACCGCGATGACCTTCTTGTCACTCATGCCAGCTACCCCTGTCCGGAGAGAGATTCTTATTGACGCATCAACCAAAGCAGATTTCAGTTGATGAGTCAACTTCTGCAGTCGGCTCGCGCCCTGCCGGTCACGTGCGGGCCTTCTCGACCAGCTCGCGTACGGCGGGGGCGACTTCCTCGCCGAACTGCTGGATGGCGGTGGGGTTGTCGCCCGCCAGGATGTAGCCGGTCACGCCGTACTCGAGGGTGATCTGCGCGAGCTGTTCGGCCCACTGGGCGAGCGGACCGGTCAGGGCTGTGGAGCCTGCGGGGGTGAAGTGGTCGCCGATGTTGAGCAGCCGGCGGATGGAGGCGGGGTCGCGCCCGGCCGCCTCGGCGCCCTCGTCGATGTGCCGGTTGGCCTCGGCGAGCCCGGCGAGCCCGCCCTCGAGGTAGCTCAGGCTGGGCACCCACCCGTCGGCCACGCGACCGACGAGCCTGAGAATGCGCGGCCGGTACGCGCCCACCCAGATGCCGACGTCATGGGCGGGCGCGGGCCCTCGCTTGGCGCCGGCGACCTGGTAGTGGGTGCCGTCCACCCGGACTCCGCCACGGGTGTCGGCGTCCCAGATCTCGCGGATGATGGTGATGGCCTCTCCTAGGGCGTCGATGGACTCACCGGCACTCAGACGTCGGCCGCCGATCGCCTCGATGGCGTCCCAGAACCCGCCCGCACCCAGCGCCAGTTCGACACGCCCGCCGGTCAGAAGGTCCAGGCCGGCGGCACTGCGGGCGATCACGACGGGCTGGCGCATCGGCAGGTTCATCACGTTGGGCGCCAGTCTGATCCGGCTGGTCGCCGCGGCCAGGTAGGAGATCAACGTCCAGGAATCCAGCAGCCGAGGCTGGTACGGGTGGTCCTGGAAGGTAGCCAGGTCCAGTCCGGCCCGCTCGGACAGTTGGGTGAGCGCCACCACCTGCTCGATGCGGTCGGCGCTCGGCGTGATGAAGCTGCCGAAGAGCAACTCGTGCGGCTGTTGGGTCATCTCCTGCGACCTCCTCGAAGGCCCGGGCCAGGGCTGACGCCGGCTCCAGGACGGATGTTAGGTGACGTAACAACATTCCACCACGTGGCGGCCCCGTCAGCCGTACGCGACTGGGCATCGGCGCGTCGCATCAGCCCAGCTCGACCATCCCGCGCCGGACGGCTTCCGAGTCCGCGGCGACCGCCCAGGCACGGCATGCGCGGCTGACCGGCCATGCCATCCACCGTCCACGGCCACGGCGGCCACGGCCACGGCCATGGCCACGAGGACCAGGGCCCCCCTCACCCACCTCCCGGACACCTGGACGGACCTGGTGCGACAGCCGACGCGGACGTCGGGACTCGAGCAATAGTTGACATGTCAATCTGCGCTGATTAGCTTTGTAGATGCATCAACAAACCCCAACGAAGTCGAACTCGCATCCCGTCGAATCAGCCGGGCCTCAAGGAGAACAAGTGACAGTCAAGGTCGTCGACGCACCCGAGGCGCGCCGCTACGAGGCGCGGGTGGACGAGAGGCCCGAGGTCGCCGGGTTCGCGGAGTACATCCGGACGGCGGAGCTGATCGCGTTCGTCCACACGGAGGTGGCGCCGGCACACGAGGGCCGGGGGATCGGCTCCGCACTCGCCCGGGCCTCTCTCGACGAGGCCCGCGCCGCCGGGCTGCGCGTGCTCGCCACCTGCCCCTTCTACGCCGACTGGATCGACCGCCACCCCGAGTACGCCGACCTGCCGTACCAGAACCGGAGCAAGGTCAGTGACTGAGCGGCCCGCGGAGCCGGCGGAGGTGACCGACATGAACAGCGCGCCCCAGAAGAAGGCCTACGAGACGCAAGAGATCACCGTGACCTTCGAGTCGAGGCGTTGTCTCCACGCCACCGAGTGCGTCAGGGGGCTGCCCGAGGTCTTCGACTCGAACCGGCGCCCATGGATCCGACCGGACGGCGCTCCGGCCGACCGCCTGGCCGAGGTGGTGCGCCGCTGCCCGACAGGGGCGCTCCAGTACACGCTGGCGGACAACGGAGCGGAGAGCCCGGACCGGCCCACCCGGATCACCCGGACCCCCGCCGGGCAGCTGGTCGTACGAGGTGAGCTGACCCTGTACACGGAGGAGGGGCAGCGCGCCGAGACCAGGGCCGTGCTGTGCGGCTGCGCGCGCAGCCAGCTGCAGCCGTACTGCGACCACTCGGGCCCCTGCGGCCAGTGACACCGGCGGCGAACCCCGCACGGAGATCGATCAGCCCTACGACGGCCCTACGACAGCCCCTGGGCGATTCACCCGACGTTGCACCACGCGGGAATAGATGACGTATCACCTTGTTGACCCGCATGAGGGGTCCGGTAAACCCAAGGAGTTCCACGATGCAGTTCGGCATCTTCAGTATCGGTGACATCTCACCGGATCCGACCACCGGTCACACGCAGAGCGAGGCCGAGCGGATCAGCAACATCATCAAGGTCGCCCGGCGCGCCGACGAGGTGGGGCTCGACGTGTTCGCGCTGGGGGAGCATCACAACCCGCCCTTCGTGCCGTCCTCTCCCCCGGCCCTGCTCGCCCACATCGCGGCCCTGACCGAGCGGATCATCCTGAGCACGGCCGTCACCCTGATCACCACCAACGACCCGGTGAAGATCGCCGAGGACTACGCGATGGTGCAGCATGTCTCCAAGGGGCGCCTGGACCTGATGCTCGGGCGCGGGAACACCGTCCCGGTCTACCCCTGGTTCGGCAAGGACATCCGTAAGGGCGTACCGCTCGCCCTGGAGAACTACAACCTGCTCCACCGGCTGTGGCGCGAGGACGTCGTCGACTGGGAAGGACAGTTCCGCACCCCGCTGCAGGGCTTCACCTCCACCCCGCGCCCGCTGGACGACGTCCCGCCGTTCGTGTGGCACGGCTCCATCCGCAGCCCGGAGACCGCCGAGCAGGCGGCGTACTACGGCAACGGGTTCTTCGCCAACCACATCCTGGCCCCGAACTTCCACTTCAAGCCGATCGTCGAGCTCTACCGGCGCCGGTACGAGCACTACGGCCACGGCACCGCCGAGCAGGCCATCGTCGGCCTCGGCGGCATGGCGTTCATCGCCAAGCGGTCCCAGGACGCGGTCAACACCTACCGCCCCTACTTCGAGCACCATCCCGTCTTCCGGGGCATGAAACTGGAGGACTACATGGCCGCCACGCCCCTGACCGTCGGCAGCCCGCAGGAAGTGATCGACAAGGTCCTCACCTTCCAGGAGGGCTTCGGGGACTACCAGCGCCAGCTGTTCGCGGTCGACGCGGGCGGCCTGCCGGTCGAGATGGCGCTGGAGCAGGTGGAGTTGCTGGGCACCGAGGTGGTGCCGGTGCTGCGCGAGGAGATGGCGGCCCGCCGCAAGCCCGGTGTCCCGGACGCTCCGACGCACTCGTCCCTGGTCAAGGCGAAGTACGGCGACGCCGAGCCGCGTCGGCCGCGTCCGAACCCGAACCGCGGCGACAACCTGTCCGGCACCTCGCCGTACCAGGACAGCGACCCGGCCGTCGAAGCCGACTTCCCGGCGGCGTTCTGAAACCGGCTTCCCCGGCTGCGTTCTTACGGCCGACACCGGCCGCCCAACACACCAAGGCACCCACGAGGAGCCCCGCATGAACGCCCCCTCCCCCGCTGCGGCTTCGGTGACGATCGCCATCGTCAACGCCGGCGTCAGCGACCCGTCGTCCACCCGGCTGCTCGCCGACCGCATCGCCCAGAAGACGGTCGACACCCTCCGGGAGTCGGGCACTCCGGCGACCGTGCGCTCGATCGATCTCGGTCCTCTCGCCACGGACATCGCACAGGGCATCGTGACCGGCATGCTCAACCCGAAGGTGCAGTCCGCCATGGAACTGCTCGCCTCGGCCGACGCGGTCATCGCCGCCACCCCGGTCTACAAGGCGGGGATCAGCGGCCTGTTCAAGTCGTTCGCCGACCTGATCGACAACGACCTGCTGATCGCCAGACCGGTCGTCCTCGCCGCCACGGGCGGCAGCGCACGGCACGCCATGGTCGTCGACGAGCAACTCCGGCCCCTGTTCGCCTTCCTCCGGGCGATCCCGATGCCGACCTCCCTGTACGCCGCCCCGGAGGACTGGGGATCGACCGACCTCGGCAAGCGGATCGCCCGGGCCGCTCAGGAGCTTTCCGTCCTGCTGCGCAGCGGAGCCGGCCGACAGATCGCCGACGGCAACTGGGGCGGCTATCAACACCAGTTCGGCGGCAACGCCACACGGGCGGAGCGGTCTCTGGAGGACGTCGATTTCGACACCGACCTCATGCGCCTCGCCACCGGCAAAAGCGCGCTCCCTCGAGGTGGTGAGCGCGCCGATGCACACTGACGGTGGGCGGGTGGCGGTCGTGGTCATAGGCGGCGGGCAGTCCGGCCTCTCGGCCGGCTACCACCTCAAGCGGCGCGGCTTCACCAGCGCCCTGACCGACCCGGACGGCGACCGGACCTTCGTGGTGCTCGACGCCGAACCGGCGGCCGGCGGGGCGTGGCGGCACCGCTGGGAGTCGCTGCGGATGAACACCGTGAACGGCATCTTCGACCTGCCCGACTTCCCGCAACCGCCCGTCGACCCCGACGAACCCAGCCGTACCGCCGTGCCGCGCTACTTCGCCGCCTTCGAGCAGGCGACCGACCTGCCGATCCTGCGACCGGTGACCGTCAGCGCCGTACGGCCGGTGGACGACCGCCCCGACGGTGAGCTGGCCGTGGAATCCAGCGCGGGGACCTGGATCACGCGGGCGGTCATCAATGCCACCGGCACCTGGACCAACCCCGTCCGTCCCCACTACCCGGGGCAGGAGAGCTTCACCGGCCTCCAGGTCCACACCCACGACTACGTCTCGGCATCCCGGTTCGCGGGTCTCAGGGTCGCCGTCGTCGGCGGCGGAATCTCGGCGCTCCAGCAACTGGAGGAGATCTCCCGCGTGGCCACCACGTACTGGTACACGAGGCGCGAACCCGTCTTCATCGAGGGCGGGTTCGATCCCGAGGTCGAAGGCCGCCAGATCATCGCCAAGGTCGCCGCCGACGTGGAGGCGGGCAGGCCCACCGGAAGCGTCGTCTCCTACACCGGCCTGGGCTGGACCCCGTACGCCTTGGCGGCGAAGGAGCGCGGGGCCCTCGAACGTCGTCCCATGTTCACCGCGATCGAACCTGGCGGCGTGCGCGAGGCGGACGGTTCCTTCACGCCGGTCGACGCGATCCTGTGGGCCACGGGCTTCAAGGCCGCGCTGGCCCACCTGGACCCACTGCGGCTGCGCAACGAACTCGGCGGGACCACCATGCACGGCACCCAGGTGGCCGGTGAACCGCGCGTGCACCTGGTCGGTTTCGGGCCTTCCCAGTCCACCGTCGGCTCCAACCGCGCGGGCCGTCAGGCGGTCAACAGTCTGCTGCGGCAGTGGAAAGAGACCTCGGTACGAGCGTGGCCGAAGCCCGAACCGGAGGTCGTTTCGTGAAGCTCCAGGCCCTCGCATCCTCTCGAACCCCAAGAACCCGGTCACCGGGCGCGAGATCCGCCCCGACGAGCGGTACTCACCGGCGCTGACCTCCGCGCGCCAGGCCGAGGAGTCTCCTCCTCCGGCGTCATCGCCAAGGTCCTCGGTGACTTCGGCCGCCCAGGCATCCGCGAAACCCCGACCGTCCTGAGCGTCCTCGTCCCCGTCCTCGCCCTGATGCTCGCGGTCCGCTACGGCCGTCACATCTCCCGCTCCGTCTCCAGCGACGGCGACGGCGACGGCGACGGCGACGACCGGAGAGGTTCCTCCTCGTGGTCCTGGGCCTGGCCACAACGAAGATCACCACAGGCTACTGGGCCGCCCGGCGTGCCGGTGGTCCACCCGCCGAGAGGCAAGGCCCTTTGGCATGCCCTTGAATGGCGCTAGGAAGCCAGACCCTGCACACACGACCAAGTCGAAACGGCGCCTATGAGGGCTCCGACGATCCTGATGACGAGTGGGCTGAAGCCGGGGCCGGGAGCGAACGGCCCGCGACTCGTGGCGAGCTCGTAGATCCTGTAGGCGGATTCGTGGACGTTGAGGGCGAGGCAGAACCCGAGAATTCCGAGAATTCCCTTCCACGCCAGATATAGGAAGCCGACAGCCCCCTCAGGGGCAGCTGTGATGATCGCGCTTCCCGGCATTTATTCTCCAGCTCTGTGAAGTGAGCAATTGCCTTTACGCTGCCGCGCCGCAGTCTACATCAGCGGCGCGGCAGCGAGTTTTCACCAGAACTTCAGGAAATCCACTGCTTTCCCGAACACGGTTTCCGCGCTGGTCATCTCGGTGTTTACGGCGCCGCAATTGCCGCCGATACCCGCCGACTCGCCCCTGACCTGAAACCGCCCACCCTATTCCGGCAGCCTCGCTGCTGACGCATCGGCGCCTCCTGCCCACGCTGGGACCACCGCGCTTGCGCACACCGGTGACTGACGCAATATCGGATCGGACACCGAGGGCCCACATTCACTATCGATCTCAATATTGGCTCTCAGGTGGTCACACATCCATGCTCCCCCACACCAGGGGTACCGCCCCACACCGACCATGACCGTGAAGCCCGCAACCGACCCACAGGGCGAACAAGCCACTGTCACCGCCTGAAGCACTTCCCCACCTATCCCCCGCAAGGAGCCGCACTCATGAGCGAGCCCATAACCGACATGCCCCGCCCGGCACTCTCCGCAGGCCACGGGTCCCTCACGCGCCGCCGCTTCTGGCAGCTCGGCGCCGCCGCGGCGCTCACCGCCGGCTCGACAACCCTGCTTACGGGGCGCGCCGCAGCCGCGACCGCGCAGGACTACTTCGACACGGCCGCCGAACTGGCCGGTGACAACCCGATCCTCACCAGCCTCATCAGCGCGCTCACCGCGGGCTTCAGCGTTCCGCGGCCCACCGCGCCCGCCCCGCTGAAGATCTTCGACGACGTCGCGGTGCTCAGCGCCGGCTGGGTGTCCGCCACGGCGATCCTCACCTCGGGCGGCATCATCCTCATCGACGCCCTGAACAATCCGACGGAGGCCCAGCGGTACATCGTCTCGGGCCTGCGCACCCTCGGGGCCGACCCGTCGACGATCAAGTACGTCGTCGTCACCCACGGCCATGGTGACCACTTCGGCGGCGCCCAGTACCTCGCCGACACCTACGGCGCCCGCGTCATGTTGGCCCCCGCCGACTGGAACACCCTCGCCGCCAGCCGGCCGGCCAACGCACCCACCCGCGACCTGGACATCACCGACGGCCAGGAACTGACCCTGGGCGACACCACCGTCCGGCTCCACCACACGCCGGGCCACACACGCGGCAGCGTCTCACCGATCTTCCCCGTCCACTGGCAGGGCGGCGCCCACACCGCGATGCTGTGGGGCGGCACCAACCCGCCCACTCCCACCGCGGACAAGCAGACCTACCTCGACTCGGTCCTCAGCTTCGCCTCCAGGATGAGCCAGGCCGGGGTCGACGTCGAACTGAGCAACCACGCGTTCTGCGACTACGGCCTGGAACGCATGGCGGAGCTGCGCAGGGCGCCGAACACCACTGCCAACCCGTTCGTCGTGGGCACCTCCGGCGCACAGCTTTTCATGGACGTCATGGAGAACATGCTGCGCGGCCGCATCGCCCAGGACCAGGAGTCCTCCAGCTCCGCCGCTGCCGGCATGGCCACCACCACGCAGACGGCAGGCTGCGGCTGCTGACGGACGAGGAACCGGGCAGGGCGCGGCCGGTGTGTCCCACCGGCCGCGCCTCCGGTACGCGCGCGGCACGACCATCCGCTCGGCTCCCGTTTTACGCGTGGTTGCTCAGCTCGGCATCCACCGCGGCCCGCTTCATCCGGGAACTGAAGGTCTGGGCGGAGGACAGGGGGGACCGTTTTCCGGCTGCCACAAAGGCCTCCTCCCGGTCTGCCGGCCGGGAGGAGGCTGGAGCAGGTGGCTGTGGGGACCGGCCGTTGGCCCCGGTCGAGCCGCTTCCCGGCCGGTCAGCGCTTTCTCAGGCGGTGACGGTGGCCTGTTCGTCGTGTTGGCCGTCGGTTGCGGTGTCGCCGAGGGGGACGTCCTTGCGTTCCTTGACGAAGAAGGTGACGACGAGGCCGACGACGGTGACACCGGTGAGGTAGACGCCGACGGAGTAGACGGTGCCCGTGCTGGTCTGGAGGGCCTCGGCGATCATGGGGGCGAAGGCGCCGCCGAGGACGGCTCCGATGGCGTAGGACAGGGCGGCGCCGCTGTAGCGGACGGCGGTGGGGTACATCTCCGAGAACAGGGCGGCCTGAGGACCGTAGGTGAGGCCCAGGCCGATGCTGTAGACGATCAGGCCGAGGACGATGAGGCCGGTGTTGGCCGTGTTGAGCAGGGCGAAGAAGGGGAACATCCAGGCGAGCTGGATGACGAAGCCGATCTGGTAGACGCGGATGCGGCCGATCTTGTCGGACAGGATGCCGCCGACCATGGTGCTGGTCAGCCAGGTCACGGCGGCGATCATGACGCAGATCAGGATGGTGGTCGGGTTGATCTTCAGGTGGTTGACGGAGTAGGCCTGGACGTAGCCGCCGGTGGTCATGTAGCCGACGGCGTTGTTGGCGGCGAAGAGCAGCGCACCGCCGACGACGAGCGGCCAGTGGTGCTTGAACAGGGCGGCGAGCGGGGTGCGCGAGTGGTTGCCGGACTCCTTCAGCTCCCGGTAGACGGGGCTCTCCTCGACCTTGCGGCGGATGATGAAGCCCGCGGCGACGAGGCCGACGCTGAGCAGGAACGGGATGCGCCAGCCCCAGGCCAGGAACTGCTCGTCGGTGGTCAGGGCGGTCATCAGGGCGAGCACGCCGTTGGCCAGCAGCAGGCCCAGGGGGGCGCCGAGCTGGGGGAAGGCGCCGAACCTGCCGCGTCGGCCGGTGGGGGCGTGCTCCACCGCGATCAGGGCGGCGCCGCCCCACTCGCCGCCGGCGGACAGGCCCTGCAGGATGCGCAGGAAGACGAGGATGATCGGGGCGGTCATGCCGATGGAGTCCCGGGTGGGCACCAGGCCGATGAGGGTGGTGGCGGCGCCCATCAGCACCAGGGTGGCGATCAGCATGGCGCGGCGGCCGAGCCGGTCACCGAGGTGGCCGGCGAGGGCCGCGCCGACCGGCCGGAAGAAGAAGCTGATGCCGATGGTGGCGAAGGAGATGATCAGCGAGTCCTCGCCGAATCCCTGGAAGAACAGCTGGTTGAAGACCAGGCCGGTGCACAGGGCGTAGATGAAGAAGTCGTACCACTCGATGGTGGTGCCCGCCATGGCGGCCAGCGCGACGGTGCGGTGCTGGCGGCCGGGTGCCGTTGAGGGTTGGGACATGGCACGTCCGATTCGTCGTCGGGTCATCGTTGGCCCGGAGCGGAAAGGTGAGCGG
>NZ_VJZE01000332.1 GCF_009377205.1 Streptomyces phyllanthi | reverse complement strand
CGGTGACACCCGCCCCACCCCCGCGGCCGCCCGCGGCCCGGCTTCCCCGGACCCGGACCCGGGCCCAGACACGGACCCGCGCGCGGAGCACGCGAGCGACGACTGGGACGACGGGCTGATCGCCCGGCGCGTGTCCGAGACGAGCGCCGCCGAGCAGGCCGCGGTCATGGAGACCAGGATGCCCAGTACGCAGACGGCGGCCCCTCTCGCGTACGACGGGCTGCTCCGGTCACGGCTCGACGCGCTGCGCGAGCTGGTGGGACTCTCCCGGACGCGGCTCGACAGCAGGACGCTCGCCGAGGCGGGCTGTGTTCTGGACGAGGCGGCGGCGCGACGCAAACTCTCCGGACAGCACACCGTCGTCGCCATCGCGGGAGCAACCGGCAGCGGCAAGTCCACGCTGTTCAACGCCCTCGCCGGGGTGGCCATCTCGGAGACCGGCGTCCGGCGGCCCACGACCGCCGCGCCCATCGCGTGCAGCTGGAGCGACGGCGCGGCCACGCTCATCGACCGGCTCGGCATCCCGGGACGGCTGCGGCGGCGCCCCTTGCTGGGCCCGGACGGCGAGTCGCTGCTGCGCGGGCTCGTCCTGGTCGACCTCCCCGATCACGACTCAGCGGCCGTGCAGCACCGCGAGCAGGTGGACCGCATCCTGGCGCTCGTGGACGCGGTCATCTGGGTCGTCGATCCGGAGAAGTACGCCGACGCCGTCCTCCACGAGCGCTATCTGCGCCCCATGGCGGGGCACTCGGAGGTCATGTTCATCGTCCTCAACCAGGTGGACCGGCTGCCCGGGGAGGCCGCCCATCAGGTCCTCGACGATCTGCGGAGGCTGCTGGACGAGGACGGGATCGCGCTCGGGGAGTACGGCGAAACGGGTGCGACCGTGCTCGCGCTGTCCGCGCTCACGGGAGAGGGCGTGGGCGAACTCCGCGAGGCACTGGGCCGGTTCGTGGCTGAGCGGGGCGCCGCGGCGCGCCGTATCTCCGCCGACGTGGACGCGGCAGCGTGGCGTCTGCAACCCGTGTACGCGACCGGACGGCGCACCGGGCTCAGCGAGGAGGCCCGCGACGAGTTCGCCGACCGGCTCGCGGACGCCGTGGGAGCGACCGCGGCGGGCGAGGCCGCCGAGCGCGCGTGGCTGCGCAACGCGAACCGCGCGTGTGGGACACCCTGGCTGCGGCTGTGGCGATGGGTCCAGGACCACAGGGAGTTCACCACCGGACGTCTTCCCCTCCGCGCGCCCGTGGAGGAGGAGGCCACCGCGCGCCAGCGCGTCGAACAGGCCGTGCGCACGGTGTCGGAGAGGGCTGCCTCGGGGCTGCCCGCACCCTGGGCCCAGGCTGTGCGCGAGGCCGCCGCGCGCGGCGCGCAGGGGCTGCCCGAGGCGCTGGACGAGCTGGCGGCGCGGGCCGCGGGGCCCCAGGTGCGGCCGCCGCGACCGGGCTGGTGGCCGGTCGCCGTGCTCGCCCAGGCGTCCATGACGGTCCTTCAGGTCGTCGGCGGTCTCTGGCTGGTGGGACAGATCATCGGGATCGCCTCGCCCAACATCGGTGTGCCGGTGCTGCTGATGGCGTTGGGCATCGTCGGCGGTCCGGTCGTCGAGTGGGGCAGCAGACTGGTGGCGCGTGGCCCGGCCCGACGGTACGGGCTGGAGGCGGAGCGCCGGCTGCGGGAGGCGGCGGCCGCGTGCGGGCGGGCACGGGTGCTGGATCCGGTGACGGCGGAACTGCTGAGGTACCGGGAGGTGCGCGAGCAGTACGGACGGGTGCTGGGGGCGACCGTGGCCGGGCGATGAACCAGACGAACCAGGGGTGAGCCAGGGGTGAGCCTGGGCCGGGCCAGTGGTGGGCTCGGCGCGGGGCAGGGGCGAGCCAGTGGTGGGCTCGGCGCGGCGCCAGGGGGGTTCACCCGTTCGGGTGGCGGGGTTTTCCACAGACCGGGGGTTGTGCACAGCGCTCAGTGGGCTCGGACCGGAGGAGGCAGTCTGATCTCGCGGCGACCGCAGCGGACGCGGTCACCGCGGCAGACGCCGCCGTACGGGACGGGCCCGTACGCGTATCCGCCCGGCACGGGTGCCGGGGCGAAGGAGGGGTTCGCGAATGAACGAGACGACGCTGTGCGTGGTGGGGAACGTGGCCACCCAGCCGGTGTGCAAGGAGACGGCCATGGGCACCTCGGCCCGGTTCCGGCTGGCGGTGACGTCGAGGTATCTGGACCGGGAGAAGAACGAGTGGACGGACGGACACACCAACTTCTTCACGGTGTGGGCCAGGCGGACCCTCGCCGCGAACGTGGCCTCGTCGGTGTCGGTGGGCGATCCGGTGGTCGTCCAGGGGCGGCTGAGGGTGCGTACCGAACGGACGGAGCAGGGCGAGAGCCGTACCTGGGCGGACATCGACGCGGTGGCGATCGGCCATGACCTCGCGCGTGGAACGTCGGCGTTCCGGCGTAACGCCAGGGCGGAGACGGCGGGGGCCGACGCGGTCTCGTCCCAGCCCGAACCCAACTGGGAGACGCCGGTTGCGAGTCGGCCGGGCACAGCCACGCAACCGCGGCCGGAGCCAGCCGGAGTGACATGAGATCAGACCGGAAATCGACCGACCTGACCGGACTGCGGCTTATCGTCGAATGCGTTGCGGACGCTCCCGAAGGAAGTTGTGAATAAGCGCAGTTCAACGCCTGTGTGAGCGATAACGATTCCGATTCGGATCGGCTTCCGACGAGATGAGCGGGGGAGGGCGGGCGCACCGCGTCCTTAGGATGCCGGGCATAGCTCACGGGGCTGACGATGCTGGTGGTGGGACCCGCCCCCCACGTCAACGGGTCCTGCTCGAAGGGGAATTCTGTGTTTGCTGCGTTCTCTGCGGTGTCCGTTCGCCGGCGGGTCGCCGCCCGTCTCGCCACCGCGGCTCTGGTGCCCGGGCTCGTTGTCGCGGGTGTGTTCACCACCGCGGGCACGGCCGTCGCCGAGGAGGCTCCTCAGGGCCCCGGCGGTGCGACGGCGACGATGGACGGCCTGAAGACGTACGGAACCGCGATCGTCCGTGAGAACGGTGAGGAACAGCAGGTCTCCGCCGGCCTGTTCGAGATGTCCGTCGAGGACGGCGGCATGCTCCAGACCTACTGTGTCGACCTCCACAACCCGACGCAGCGGGACGCCAGATACCACGAGACCCCGTGGAGCGGCACGTCGCTGAGCGGCAACAAGGACGCGGGCAGGATCCGCTGGATCCTGCAGAACTCCTACCCGCAGGTCAACGATCTCGCGGCGCTCGCGGAGAAGGCCGGGGCGGCGGGCCTCAGCGAGCAGGACGCCGCGGCCGGGACCCAGGTGGCCATCTGGCGCTTCTCGGACGGCGCCGACGTCGAGGCCCTCGACCCGCAGGCGGAGAAGCTCGCGGACTATCTCCAGAGGAGCGCGCGGAACCTGGCGGAGCCCGCGGCCTCGCTGACCCTCGATCCCCCGGCCGTGTCCGGTCCCGCCGGGGAGAGGCTCGGCCCGGTCACGGTGCGCACCAACGCCGACTCCGTGTCGGTCACGCAGGCCGCGGCCGCCGCCGCGGACGGGGTGAAGGTCGTCGACGAGGACGGCAGGGCGGTGACCTCCGCGGTCAACGGCAGCCGGCTGTACTTCGACGTGCCCGACGACGCCGTGGCCGGCTCGGCGGAACTGACCTTGCAGGCCTCGACCACCGTGCCGGTGGGCCGCGCCTTCGCCTCCGAGACCCGCAGCCAGACGCAGATCCTGGCGGGCTCCAGCGAGTCGACGGTCTCCGCAGTGGCCACCGCGAACTGGGCCGGGAAGGGCGCGATACCGGCGGTGTCCGCCCAGAGAAACTGCGCCGAGGGTGGCGTGGACATCACGGCGGCCAACGAGGGGGACGAGCCCTTCACCTTCGAGCTCATGGGCATCAAGCACACGATCGCCGCCGGTACCACCGAGACGCTGACGATCCCGCTGCAGGAGGACCAGGCGTACGACTTCACCGTCAAGGGGCCGAACGGCTTCGAGAAGCGGATCAAGGGCGTGCTCGACTGTGCGACCGAGACCGCGGCCGGTGAGAGCGGCGACTCGGTCCAGACGCTCAGCGAGCCGAGTCCGATGACGGCGGGGGGCACGTCCACGGGAGGCACCGACCTCGCCGCGACGGGCAGCTCCGACGCCACCCCGCTGATCGCGGGCATCGCCATCGCCCTGGTGGTGGTCGGTGGCGGTGCGATGCTTCTCGTCCGCAGGAAGAAGACGCCCCCGCAGGAGTGACGACGCTCCCGCAGGAGCAAGGGGCGAGCGGTGAGCGGGCTGGGCTGATCCTTGGCAACTTAACAGTGAGTGACCGCGTGGTGACCGAGGCGGGTGGCATGGGCGTGGCCCCGGTGCGCCTCCAGGGCTGCCGGAGGCCGCGTTCCCGGATCCGGAGTGGTCGCCTTCGGGGCCCCTGCCATCCGGTTTCCGTCGGGGGCTGGCCGTGCGGCAAGATGGATGGTACTGCCCACTGCCAGATTTCAAGTTGCCGGACGGTTTCTCTTGGCTGAGTTCATTTACACCATGCGCAAGACGCGCAAGGCGCACGGCGACAAGGTGATCCTTGACGACGTGACGCTGAACTTCCTCCCCGGCGCGAAGATCGGTGTGGTCGGTCCGAACGGTGCCGGTAAGTCGACCGTCCTCAAGATCATGGCCGGTCTCGAGCAGCCGTCGAACGGTGACGCGTTCCTCTCGCCCGGCTACAGCGTCGGCATCCTGCTGCAGGAGCCCCCGCTGAACGAGGAGAAGAACGTCCTGGAGAACGTGCAGGAGGGTGTCGCCGAGATCAAGGGCAAGCTCGACCGGTTCAACGAGATCGCCGAGCAGATGGCGGTCGAGTACACCGACGCGCTGATGGAGGAGATGGGCAAGCTCCAGGAGGACCTCGACCACGCCAACGCGTGGGACCTGGACTCCCAGCTGGAGCAGGCCATGGACGCCCTCGGCTGCCCGCCCGGCGACTGGCCCGTCACTACCCTCTCCGGTGGTGAGAAGCGCCGGGTCGCGCTCTGCAAGCTCCTCCTCGAGGCCCCCGACCTGCTGCTTCTCGACGAGCCCACCAACCACCTCGACGCCGAGTCCGTGAACTGGCTGGAGCAGCACCTGGCCAAGTACGCGGGCACCGTCGTGGCCATCACCCACGACCGGTACTTCCTGGACAACGTGGCCGAGTGGATCCTGGAGCTCGACCGCGGCCGCGCCTACCCGTACGAGGGCAACTACTCCACGTACCTGGAGACCAAGCAGACCCGTCTCAAGGTCGAGGGCCAGAAGGACGCCAAGCGCGCCAAGCGCCTCAAGGAGGAGCTGGAGTGGGTCCGCTCCAACGCCAAGGGGCGGCAGGCCAAGTCCAAGGCGCGTCTGGCCCGCTACGAGGAGATGGCCGCCGAGGCCGAGAAGATGCGGAAGCTGGACTTCGAGGAGATCCAGATCCCGCCGGGCCCGCGTCTGGGCAGCGTGGTCGTCGAGGTCAACAACCTCAACAAGGCCTTCGGTGAGAAGGTCCTGATCGACGACCTGTCCTTCACGCTGCCGCGCAACGGCATCGTGGGCGTCATCGGCCCGAACGGCGCCGGCAAGACCACCCTCTTCAAGATGATCCAGGGCCTGGAGGAGCCGGACTCCGGCTCGATCAAGGTCGGCGACACCGTCAAGATCTCCTACGTCGACCAGAGCCGCGAGAACATCGACCCCAAGAAGACGCTGTGGGCCGTCGTCTCCGACGAGCTGGACTACATCAACGTCGGCCAGGTCGAGATGCCCTCGCGCGCGTACGTGTCCGCGTTCGGCTTCAAGGGCCCGGACCAGCAGAAGCCGGCCGGCATCCTCTCCGGTGGTGAGCGCAACCGCCTGAACCTGGCGCTCACCCTGAAGCAGGGCGGCAACCTGCTGCTCCTCGACGAGCCGACCAACGACCTCGACGTGGAGACCCTGTCCTCGCTGGAGAACGCGCTGCTGGAGTTCCCCGGCTGCGCCGTGGTCGTCTCCCACGACCGCTGGTTCCTGGACCGCGTGGCGACGCACATCCTCGCCTACGAGGGCGACTCCAAGTGGTTCTGGTTCGAGGGCAACTTCGAGTCGTACGAGAAGAACAAGATCCAGCGACTCGGTCCGGACGCCGCCCGTCCGCACCGGGCCACCTACAAGAAGCTGACCCGGGGCTGATCTTGCGGCACATCTACCGCTGCCCGCTGCGCTGGGCGGACATGGACGCGTACGGCCACGTCAACAACGTCGTCTTCCTCCGCTACCTGGAGGAAGCCCGTATCAACTTCCTGTTCCGCCCGGAGAAGGACTTCAAGCAGGGGTCCGTGGTGGCGCGCCATGAGATCGACTACAAGCGCCAGCTGGTCCACCGGCACACACCGGTGGACATCGAGCTGTGGGTCACGGAGATCAGGGCGGCGTCCTTCACGATCACCTACGAGGTCAAGGACCCGGACCAGGTCTACGTCCGGGCCTCGACGGTGATAGTGCCGTTCGACTTCCAGGCGCAGCGGCCGCGTCGGCTCACCGCCGAGGAGCGGGAGTTCCTGGAGGGGTACAGGGACGACGTCGACGCCGCCGAGGACTCTGCCGCCGACGAGGCTGTCGCGGCATGACGATGCTCCACCTCGCCGACGCGGGGGAGGCGGCGGACCTCGCCGCCTTCCTCGGCCGGCTGATCCACTACGACCGGGCGGCCGCGGTGCGTCTGAAGGGCACCGGGACGACACTCGCGGTGTTCGGGCGGCCGCCGTCGTTCGAGGTCCTGGCGATCCGGGCGGTGCGTCTGGCCAAGCCGTACGAGAGCGGGCTCGATGTCACGCTCGACGTGACGGTGTCCGCGGGTGAGCTTCTGGAGACCATCGACGAGTCGGCGGTCACGGTGGTTCTGCCCACCGCGGTGACCGGGCCTCCGTGGGCCGGGGTGCTTCCCCCACGCGGTGGCTGGACCCCCGAGCCCGGGCTGCCCGCGCCGGACGCGGTGCGGTCGATGGTCGCCACCGCGGTGGCCGAATTCCGGGCACGCACCCGGGAGTTGGTGCCCGAGCGGCGGACGCGGGCCGAACTCGACCGGATCGGGCGGGAGATCTGGTCCCGACCGATCGGCGACACCGGCCTTCCGGTACGGGCCGCGCACGCGGCACAGGCGCTCGGCTTCCTGCGCCCCGCGCAGACAGCCGACGAGGCGGCCGACACGACCGGTGAGGAGCCGCTGAAGCTGCTCGCGTCCGGACCGTGGCTCAGGCTGCGCACGCCGTACGGATCGATAGCCGTGCGCCGGGCGGGACTCGGGGCGCTGGGCGTCACCGTGCGCTGATCACGGGACGTACGGGGCGCCGCGACGGGCACCCTGTGTCCCGCCCGGGTCCCGCCCGGCGTCTGCCTCAGCCGGCGGTGTTCACCATCGAAGCGGCGGCGTACGTCAGGTAGTTCCACAACGTGTGCTCGTGCTCCTCGGAGAGGCCGAGCTCGTCGACGGCGACCCTCATGTGCTTCAGCCAGGCATCGTGCGCGGCCCGGTCGACGGGGAACGGGGCGTGGCGCATACGGAGACGGGGGTGGCCCCGGTTCTCGCTGTACGTGGTCGGGCCGCCCCAGTACTGGATGAGGAACAGCGTGAGGCGCTCCTCGGCCGGGCCCAGGTCCTCCTCCGGGTACATGGGCCTCAGCAGTGGGTCCTCGGCGACGCCCTCGTAGAAGCGGCGCACGAGCCGCCGGAAGGTCTCCTCGCCACCGACCTGCTCGTAGAAGGTCTGCTCCTGAAGCGTGCCGCGCCGAATCTCATTCACGCTCCCATGGTCTCAGACCGGGTGGCGGAGGACTCAAGGCCTAGGACCAGCGGGCTCGATGGGCCGGCTCGATGGGCCGGCTCGGTGGGCTGGCTCGGTGGGTCGGCTTCCCCGGCGGTGGTGCGGTCTCGTGGTCGGCAGGGCGGTGCGGCCGGGAGCTGGATCGCGTCGATTCCGGGTCGGGGCGTCGTGGCGCTCGCCTTGGGGGTGGATCGGGTCGCACAGTGGATATATGGGCACGCATGCGCTCGAACAGCACCTGGAAGACCTGGCCGTGGAGGTCAGGGCGGCCTTGGTGCGCGAGATCGGGGCCAGTGGGGCCTGGGACGCCGACCCGGCCTGGCGGAAGGCGTTCGAGGCGGTTCCGCGGCACACCTTCGTGCCGTACTACTTCGTGGCGGGCACAGGTGGTTATGAGCGCCTGTGGGGCGAGGAGCGTGACCCGAGGCGGCGTGAGCGCTGGCTGCGCGGCGCGTACGCGGACGCCCCGCTCGCCACCCGCGTCCGCGACGGTGAGCTGATCTCCTCCAGCAGCCAGCCCTCCCTGATGGCGAAGATGCTGGCCGAGCTGGAAGTGGAGGACGGCAACCGCGTCCTCGAGATCGGCGCGGGGACGGGGTACAACGCGGCCCTGCTCGCGCACCGGCTCGGGGACGACCTGGTCACCACCGTCGATCTGGATCCCGACATCACCGAGGGGGCGCGCAGGCATCTGGCCGCCGCCGGGTACCACCCGACCGTCGTCACGGGCGACGGGGCGCGCGGGGTACCCGAACGTGCCCCGTACGACCGGATCATCGCGACCTGCACGCTGTCGTCGATCCCGCGCGCCTGGCTGGAGCAGTGCGCGCCCGGCGCCCGTATCCTGACGCCGCTGGCCACGGGGCTCGTCGGACTGCGGGTCCGGGACGCCGGATACGCCGAGGGGCGCTTCCTGCACACGCCCGCGTACTTCGTGCCGTTGCGCGGTGACGGGGGAGGGGCGGAGCGGCTCCATCTCCATCTGGGCGGGCTGCCGCGCCGGGCCAGGGAGCATGAGCTCTTCCAGTTCCTGATGGGCCTGACCGCCGGCAGCCTCGACCCGCACGAGGCCCTCGCCCTGTGGGAGCGCGAGGGCCATCCGGCGCGCGACCGCTATGGGATCACGGTCGGCGCCGACCGCGAGTGGGCGTGGCTGGACGACCCGGAGGGGCCGTACGCGTGGCCCCTCCCGTGAGCCGACCCCCCGGGCGCGGCCGGGTGCTCAGCCCCGGCGGATCGTGATCGTCGTCCACGCCCCCACGTGCACCCGGTCCCCGTCCTGCAGGGGGACCGGGACGAACGGCTGGATGGGCTCCTCGGAGCCGTTGACCGTGGTGCCGTTCGTGGAGTTCTGGTCGACGACCGCCCAGCTGCCGTCCGGCTGCTGGACCAGGATCGCGTGCTGGTGCGAGACGCCCGGGTCCTCCGGCGGCACCGACAGGTCGATGTCGGGGGTGTCACCGGTGGAGTGACGGCGGCGGCCGATGGTGATCTGGTTGCCGGTGAGGGCGCGCTGCTGCTCCGGGGAGTACGCGGGCAGGTTCAGACCCGCGGCCTCCGGTCCCGAGCGCTGCATCATCGACATGAAGTAGTCGCGGTCCGGGCCGATCGTGGCTGTCCAGGTCATCGGCTGCTGCGGGTAGCCGGGGCCGGGCGGGGCCTGGGTGACGCCGGGCTGCGGATAGCCGTATCCGCCCTGCATACCGGGGCCGCCGGGCCCACCGGGGCCACCCGGGCCGGAAGGCGCACCGGGGCCGGACGACGGTGGAGAGATCACCCAGTCGTCGTTCCCGCCCCCGAAGGGCGGGCCGCCCTGAGGGCCGCCGCCGGGGCCACCCGCACCACCTGGGCCACCCGGACCCGGCTGGCCCGTCTCACGCGGGAAGGTGGGCGGAGCGGGCGGGCCCGGCTGCTGGAAGGCCTGGGGCGCACCACCGGCACCCGGGCCACCGCCTGCACCCGGACCACCGAAGCCCCCGGGTGCGCCGTAGCCCCCGGGACCGCCAGGTCCAGCAGGACCCCCGGGGCCGCCGGGCCCGCCAGGCCCACCCGGTCCACCGGGCGTGGGGCCGGGCGGGGGCGGAACCGGACGCGACGGGTCACCGAAGCCCGAGGGGCCCGAGGGGCCGCCCGGCCCCGACGGCTCGTTGCCGAACGGCGGTCCCGGCGGGATCGGCTCCGCGGGCCTGTTCACCTGCGAGGGCCGCGAGCTCTGGTAGTCGTACGAGTCACCGGCGCCGAACGACGGCCCCGGCCCCGGCGGCTGCTGGAACCGCAGCGCCGGATTGGGCCCACCAGGGCCTCCGGGGCCACCGTGCCCTCCGGGACCACCGTGCCCGGGACCACCGTGCCCTCCGGGGCCACCAGGGCTGCCCGCAGACGGTCGGGGCGCGGCCGGGGTGTACGTCGTGGCCGTGTTCGTCAGGAAGTTCCACCGGCACTCCTCGCAGAACGGTGCGCCGCCCTCACGGGGCGTACGGCACTGCGGGCAGAGCTCCGGCTCGTAGTCGGGTGAGGCGGACGGGTGCGGGCGCCCTCCGGGGTGACCGCCCGCGCCCGAAGGCGGGGGAGGGGAGCCGGGG
>NZ_VJZE01000331.1 GCF_009377205.1 Streptomyces phyllanthi | reverse complement strand
GGCTGGGGGCGGGGCTGCTCACGCCCCAAGGGTACGGGGCGCGGCGCGGGCGGCCGTCGGGGCCGCCCTCTCCACGGCGGCGATGACGGTGACGGTCATCGGTACAGCCTGGACCCGCAGTGCGGCCACGGGCTCGCCCCGCGCCGTACGTACAGCAGCTTCGCGCGGTACGTCTGCTCGGCCGCCGAGGCGTCCTGGGGACGGCCGCGGCCGCCGACGCTCTGCCAGGTGCGGGCGTCGAACTGGTAGAGGCCGCCGTACATCCCGGACGGGTCCACCGCGGTGGACCGGCCACCGGACTCGCAGGCCGCGAGGGCCCGCCAGTTCAGGTCGTCCGCGCCCCGCACGGACGTCGGCATCGGCGTCGTCCCCACCTTCACGATCTGCGTCCGGGGTTCCCGGACCACCTCGGTACGCAGGCGGCGCGGCTTCTGCCTGACGCCGTTGACCGTGCGCAGGGAGTACGTGACGCGGCGCACGCCCGGCCGCCCGGCCCGCTCGACGACCGCCGTGCCCCGGAAGAGCGAGGGGTCGTCGGTCCTGCGCACCGCGAACGGGATCGGCTCCTCGCGCACCTCCCGCGACCCGGCGATCCGCAGCACGACGATGGTCTGGCCGTCCCGGGGGAAGCCGTCCTCCGGGACGGATGTCGTGTCCTGGCCCTTCAGCGTGATCCCGGCCTCCTCCACGGCCTCGCGCACGGTCGCCGCGTTGGTGCGGATCGTCCGCGCGCGGCCGTCCGCGACGATCGTGACGGTGCGCTCGGTGCGGACGGCCAGCTCCAGCCCCTCGCGCCCGATCCGCCGGGAGCGCGAGGCCGAGACGTACGCTCCTTCCGCGCGCACCCCGAGCTGTTCGAGCGCCCCGTTCACCGTGCGCTGCGTCGTCCACACCTCGCGCCACTGCCCGTCGAGGGTGAGGTCCACGGGCCGTCCGTAACGGACCGCGACCCGGTCGCCGCTGGCCAGGGCGGTGCCCGGCGCGGGTGCCACCTGATCGCGGTCGCCCACCAGGACGCCCTCGTCGGCGAGCAGTTCGGTGACGTCGTCCGCGAAGGTGTGCAGGGTGCGCTGCTTGCCGTCGACGGTCAGCTCGATCGCCTTGTCCTTGGCGACGAAGGCGGAGGTGCCGCCCGCGAGGAAGGCCACCACCAGCGCCTGCGGAACCAGCCGGCGAAACGGCGCGGGCCGCTGGGCGGCACGTCTGCGGTGCCCGGCCCGCCGCGCCTGCGCCCGGCCGCCCGGCGCCCCGGGTACGCGGTCGCCCGGGCGGGACGGCACCGGTTCGGGCGCCGTCTCGTAGGCGGGGCGGTAGGTGTCCTCGTGGATCCCGTACGGGGGGCCGTGGGTGCCGTACGTCTCGTACTGGGAGGACGGCCCGTACGGCGCTGACGGCTCGTACGGCGCTGACGGCTGCGAGAGGTGAGAGGGCTGCGAGGGCGGCGATGCGCTCACGACGACAGGCTCCAGGGAGGTCCGGAAGGGTCAGAGGACCAAAAGGACCAACGGGGTCCAATCGGGCGACCGAACCTAGCGGACGACCCTCGCACTCCCAAGCAACCCGACCACGCGGTGCCGCCACTTGGACCGGTGACACGCCATGCCGATCACCCGGACGGCCCTGAGGGTGTTCCGGAAGCGTGATCTCTCAGTAATCAAACGCGCGCGCGGTGTTCGCCCCGATCGCCGTCGCCAGCGCGTCCTCGTCGATGCCGCGCACCGCGGCCATGGCCCGCACCGTGACCGGAACGAGATACGGCGCGTTGGGCCGTCCGCGGTACGGCGCCGGAGTCAGGAAGGGCGCGTCGGTCTCGACGAGGACGAGGTCGAGCGGGGCCACGGCGAGGGCGTCGCGGAGCGGCTGGGCGTTCTTGAAGGTGACGTTGCCGGCGAAGGACATGAAGTAGCCGTGCTGGGCGCACACCTGGGCCATCTCCGCGTCGCCGGAGTAGCAGTGGAAGACGGTCCGCTCGGGCGCCCCCTCCTCCTTGAGGACGCGCAGCACGTCGGCGTGGGCGTCGCGGTCGTGGATGACCAGGGCCTTGCCGTGCCGCTTGGCGATCTCGATATGGGCGCGGAAGGAGCGCTCCTGTGCCTCCTTGCCCTCGGGCCCGGTACGGAAGTAGTCGAGCCCCGTCTCCCCGACGGCCTTCACGTGGGGCAGCGCGGCCAGCCGGTCGATCTCGGCGAGCGCCTCGTCGAGGGCCGCGTCCCCGCCCGGCTCGCGGGCGCCCTGCCGGGACCAGCCGTCGGGGTCGCCGTGCACGACGCGGGGCGCCTCGTTGGGGTGCAGCGCGACGGCCGCGTGGACGTTGTCGTACGCCGCCGCCGTCCCGGCCGCCCAGCGCGAGCCGTTCACGTCGCAGCCGACCTGCACGACGGTCGTCACACCCACCGAGGCGGCCTTGGCGAGGGCCTGCTCCACCGTGCCGGACTGCATGTCGAGATGGGTGTGCGAGTCGGCGACGGGCACCCGGAGGGGTTCGGGCAGCGGGGGCGCGGCGCTCTTGTCGTTCTTGTCGTTCTTGTCGTGCGGGCCGGAGGTGTTCGAAGGCATGCCCCGATCCTACGAAGGGGGCATGCCCACCCGGCTTCCGGAGGCCGTCAGCTCGCCTTGCGGTGGAACGGGTGCAGAAGATCGGACAGATGCCAGTGGTGATCCCTTTGTTCCTTGGCCGCCGTGGACGCCGTGGACTCGCCGCCGGCGGACGTCTCGTCCCCCGGGATCTGCCGCGGCACCCGGCGTGACTGCCGGTGGAGGTGGCTCTGCACGGAGGACACCTGGCCGGCCCGCATGATGCGCACGACGTGGTTGTCGCAGTTCTGGCATGTGGGCCTGCTCAGCGGAGAGGGCACGACCTCGCCGTCCGCCACGTACATCACGAACTCCTGGCCGTTGCCGTCGATGTGATGCTCGATCTCGTACGACTGCTCCCAGCCGTGCCCGCAGCGCATGCAGGCGAAGGAATAGGACTCGTGAACGACTGCGCTCGCCGTTCCACGGTGGCCGGTCTGCCCTGAGATCTCTGTCATGCCAGCTCCTGCTGTCCGCTGGACAAGCACCCACGGCGCGGATTCCCCGTTGAACCCCAGTGGGAGCGGGGACGGGTGCGTCCCTTCCACCAGTGGACTGCTCCCACGGGGCGAGCGCATCAGCCCTGTCGAGTGTTGGCGCCGATTTGGCATTCCCTTGTGGGAAGGGCCCTGACAGCAGGCATGCGCTTTGCTTTGGCCGGGGGCGCATTTACCCACCCTTGGGGCGCAGGGGCGCCCCACCAGAGGCGCGGGACCGCGTCGATATCGATATGCGGCTCCGTCGCGTGGGCGCGAGCACCACGAACAACCCGGCGGCCCGAGTCAGCCCCGGGCCGCCCAGGGCGCAACGCGAGACCGGCTCACAACGCGGAGCGCTTCGCGGCGACCACCGCGTCGAAAACCACCCGCTTGGGCACCCCCGCCTCCAGGGCCACCGCGGCGATCGCCTCCTTGCGCCGCTCCCCGGCGTCCTCCCTCACCCGTACCCTCCGCACCAACTCGTCCTCGTCGAGTTCCACGGCCTTCTCGGGGGCGCCCTCCACGACGACGGTGATCTCCCCGCGCACCCCCTCCGCGGCCCACTCGGCCAGCTCGCGGAGCGATCCGCGCCTGATCTCCTCGTACGTCTTGGTCAGCTCACGGCACACGGCGGCCCGCCGCTCCGCGCCGAACACCTCGGCCATCGCGGCGAGCGTGTCGTCGAGGCGGTGGGGGGACTCGAAGTACACGAGGGTGCGCCGTTCACCGGCGACCTCCCGCAGCCGTGACAGCCGCTCGCCCGCCTTGCGCGGCAGGAACCCCTCGAAGCAGAACCGGTCCACGGGCAGCCCGGACAGCGCGAGCGCGGTGAGCACCGCGGAGGGGCCCGGTACGGCGGTGACGCGGATGTCCTTCTCGACGGCGGCCGCCACCAGCCGGTACCCCGGATCGGACACCGACGGCATACCGGCGTCCGTGACGAGCAGCACACGGGAGCCGGCCACCAGCGCCTCGACGAGTTCGGGCGTACGGGCGGACTCGTTGCCCTCGAAGTAGGAGACGACGCGCCCGGAGGGCTGCACGCCCAGGGCCTGTGTGAGCCGCCGCAGCCGCCGGGTGTCCTCGGCGGCGACCACGTCGGCACCGGCCAGTTCCTCGGCGAGCCGGGGCGGGGCGTCCGTGATGTCGCCGATGGGGGTGCCTGCCAACACAAGGGTTCCTGTCACGTTTCCATCCTCGCAGGGCTCATACACGGGACTCGCACAGCCCGGTTCCCTACGATGGCGCGGTGACGAGTACCGCGTCCTCCATGGACACCCGGCAGAGCCAGGCCACCGAAGAGCAGCGGCCGTCGTGGCAGCAGCGGCTGCGCCGGTTCGGATACACGGCGGAGCCGAGAAGCGACGTCCGCGACCGGCTGGTACCCCCGTACTCCCGGCCCGGACCTCGTCTGTGGGCCGTGCTCGGGCTGCCTCAGGATCTCGCCGTACGGATCACGCGCTGGTCGGCATGGGGCGGGCCGCTGCTGGTGACGCTGCTCGCCGGGCTGCTGCGGTTCTGGAACCTGGGCAGCCCCAAGGCGGTGATATTCGACGAGACGTACTACGCCAAGGACGCGTGGGCGCTGATCCACCGCGGGTTCGAGGTCAACTGGGCCAAGAACGCCAACGACCTCATCCTGCAGAACAACGGGAACGTGCCGATCCCCACGGACGCCGCGTACGTGGTGCACCCGCCGGTCGGCAAGTACGTCATCGGGCTCGGCGAGTGGCTTTTCGGGTTCACACCGTTCGGCTGGCGCTTCATGCCGGCGCTGCTCGGCACGCTCTCCGTCCTGATGCTGTGCCGTATCGGGCGCAGGCTCTTCCGTTCCACCTTCCTCGGCTGTCTCGCGGGTGCGCTGATGGCGGTGGACGGGCTGCACTTCGTGATGAGCCGTACGGCGCTGCTCGACCAGATGGTCATGTTCTTCGTGCTGGCCGCGTTCGGGTGCCTGGTCATCGACCGCGACCGGACACGCGAACGGCTGGCCGCCGCGCTGCCGCCGGACGGCGACGGGGTGGTGCGCCCCAACGCGCAGGTGGCGGAGACCACCCGCTTCGGCCTGCGCCCCTGGCGCTGGGCGGCCGGCCTGTTCCTGGGCCTGGCCATCGGCACCAAGTGGAACGGCCTCTACGTCCTCGCCGCGTTCTGTCTGATGGCGGTGTTGTGGGACGTCGGCAGCCGCAGGGTCGCGGGTGCCCGCCACCCTTACAAGGCGGTGCTCAAGCGGGACACGGGCCTCGCGTTCCTGGCGACGGTCCCGGTCGCCCTCGTCACCTACCTGGCCTCCTGGACCGGCTGGATCCTCTCCCCCGACGACGGCTCGGGCGGCTACTTCCGCAACTGGGCGGCGACCGCGGGCAAGGACGGCAGCTTCTCCTGGCTCCCCGACTGGCTGCGCAGCCTGTGGCACTACGAGCAAGAGGTCTACCAGTTCCACGTGGGCCTCTCGACGCCACACACGTACCAGTCCAACCCGTGGAGCTGGATCGTCGTCGGCCGCCCGGTCTCGTACTTCTACGAGGACCCCGCCGCCGGAACGGACGGCTGCCCCGTCGACGCGGGCGAGAAGTGCGCCCGCGAGGTCCTGGCCATCGGCACCCCGCTCCTGTGGTGGGCCGCGGCCTTCGCGGTCCTCTACGTCCTGTGGCGCTGGCTCTTCCGCCGCGACTGGCGCGCCGGCGCCATCGCCTGCGGCATCGCGGCGGGCTACCTCCCCTGGTTCATGTACCAGGAACGCACGATCTTCTTCTTCTACGCGGTCGTCTTCCTCCCCTTCCTCTGCCTGGCCCTGGCGATGATGATCGGAGCGATCCTCGGCCCACCCGGCGCGACGGAACGCCGCCGAGTCGTGGGCGCGGCGGGCGCGGGCGCCCTGGTCCTGCTCATCACCTGGAACTTCATCTACTTCTTCCCCCTGTACACGGGCCAGCCCATCCCGATCGACGACTGGCGGTCGCGGATGTGGCTGGACACGTGGGTGTAGGCGAGAGCCTGGTTCCGGACTCTTGAGCCGGTCTCTCCTCGTTGCCACCATCGAGGTGTGCCCACACCCCCTTCGCGGCGGAAGCCCTCCGCGTTACGGCGCCGGAGGCGAACACGACGCATCATCGGCCTGGCGATCGTCGCCTTCTCGGCAGCGGTGATCGCCGGGCTCGCTTGGATGTTCCACACCGCCGGCATGACCGGCGCGCGCAACACCGTCTACATCGTGGCCGGGAGCGTCTGGCCGGTGCCGATAGCCCTGGCCGCCACCGTCGTCGGCGGACCGGGCGAGACCGGCCCGGTGCGGCGGTTCCTGGAAGCGCTGGGGGCCACGGTGATGGTCACGCCCCTGCTCACCGCGCTCCCCCTCGGCGCCTGGGGCGTATGTGCGTCGTTCGTGCCCGGGATCGCCGGGATCGGTGACCCTCCCCTGCCGGTGCTGATCGGCATTGCGGCCTGGTTCCTGGTCACATTGGTGCTGTGGGCGATCTTCGCGGACAGGGGCGACGTCTACGGCGGCGGCTGGGCACCTTGACAGGCCACGTGGACGCGGTGGCGACCGGCGGCCGCCCGTCATGAGGCGGACCCCGCGGCAAGCAGTCGCCAGGTGGGCGCGGTCGCCGGTCTGCGCCCCGCGTTGCCGACGCGTTGGGGCTCGCTGAGCGTATTCGTTCCGCCGGCTGAAGCCGTGGTGTCCCCGGGTTTTGAGTCAGTCCTCCGATCTCTCTTCGGCCAACATTCGGGCAACTCCTTCCACGGCCACCCCTCAGGTCGCTTACAGTGCGAGACGACCAAGGCTTTCTGAACGCGTTCAGAAACGCGTGCGGGGGCGGCGCCCGGAAGGGCGGCAACGGGGAGGAATCGCGCTATGCGCAAGGGGGCAAAGGCCACCGTGATCGGTGGGGTGTTCGCCGTGATGGTGGGGGGTGCCGGTTACGGGGCGTACAACATCGTGACCGCGATCAGCGGGGACGGGGGGTCGGACTCGGCGGACACGCCGGTGGTGAGGAGCGGGCCGCCGAGCGGCGACGAGGTCGAGGAGACGACGCGGAAGTTCTTCGCGGCCTGGGAGAAGGGGGACGCGGACAAGGCCGCGTCGTACACGAACTTCGCCGAGGAGGCCGAGGGGCTGCTGGGCGCCTACGGGAACGACGCGCACATCGGGGACGTGAAGATCACCGCGGATAAGGCGGCCGGGCGGACCGTGCGGTTCTCCGTGAAGGCCACGGTGTCGTACGAGGGGAAGAGCAAGCCTCTCGCGTACGACAGTGAACTGACCGTCGTACGCGGGGAGACCACCGGCAAGGCGCTGGTCGACTGGGAGCCGTCCGTCGTGCACCCGGAGCTGGGCAAGGGCGACACGCTGGTCACGGGTGAGGCCTCGGCCCCGCCGATCAAGGCGGTGGACCGGAACGGCGCCGAGCTCAGCAAGGAGACGTACCCCTCCCTCGGGCCGATCCTGGACGCGCTGCGGGAGAAGTACGGCGACAAGGCGGGCGGCACCCCGGGGGTCGAGCTCGCCGTCCGGCACAGCACCGAGGGCGAGGGCGACACCACACTCGTGACCCTCGCCAAGGGCAGAGCGGGCACGCTGCAGACCACCCTGAGCGCGGGCGCGCAGGCGGCGGCCGAGAAGGCGGTGAAGCAGCACGCCGACTCGTCGGTGGTAGCCGTCAAGCCGAGCACCGGGGAGGTACTGGCCGTCGCCAACCACCGGAAGGACGGGTTCAACGCGGCCTTCCTCGGCAAGCTGGCACCCGGTTCGACGATGAAGATCGTCAGTGCCGCCATGCTCATCGACAACGGGATCACGACGGCCACCGGCCCCGCACCCTGCCCGCCCGACGCCACGTGGCAGAGCCAGACCTTCACGAACCTGAAGGGCATGACACCGAACGAGAACGCGACCCTCTCCGAGAGCTTCGCGCGGTCCTGCAACACGGCGTTCGTGAAGTACGCGGACGAGGTGAAGGTCGACTCGCTGACGAAGGAGGCCGAGGAGCGGTTCGGGCTCGGCCGGAACAACTGGAAGGTCGGCGTCCAGTCCTTCGACGGCTCGGTCCCCGCCTCCGGCGGCCCGGACACCGCCGCCAACATGCTCGGCCAGGGCCAGGTCCAGATGAGCCCGCTGAGCATGGCCTCCGTCACCGCGACCGCCATGACGGGCACCTTCCGGCAGCCGGTCATCGTCCCGGCACGGCTCGACGGCCGGCAGCTGGCCACCGCCGGGGGCCTGGACGCGAGTACGGTCCAGCAGCTGCGCCAGATGATGAACCGGACCGCGACCAGCGGCACCGCGGCCGCCGCCATGTCCAGGCTCAGCGGCAGCATCGGCGCCAAGACCGGCTCCGCGGAGGTCGACGGGAAGGCCACGTCCGACAGCTGGTTCACCGGCTACCGCAACGACATCGCGGCCGCGGCCGTGTCCCAGGGGGGCGGCCACGGCGGCGACGCGGCCGGTCCGATTGTCGCAGCCGTGCTACGAGCGGGCGGCTGACGTTCACCCCTGTCATACCGGGACTCTAGGGTGGGGCTGTCGTTCTCGTTGAGGAGCGTGAGGCTGGCGGGGGCCTGGTGACAGCGGAGGATCGAAAGAGCTGTGGGCAAGAGAAGGCGCGTCGTCGAGGAGAAGAGCAAGCACCGTCCGCTCGTGGTGGGCGGGCTGATCGCCGTGGTCGTCGGTGGCGGCGCCGTCGGCGCGTACGCCCTGTACGGCGGTGGTGCGGCGGCTGAGGACGGATCGTCCGCCGACGCCAAGCCCGTGAAGACGGGCCCCCTGTCGGCGGCCGAGGTCCGGTCGGCGGCCACGGCGTTCCTCACCGCCTGGCAGGGCGGCTCCGTCACCGAGGCAGCGGCCGCCACGGACGACTCGGCGGCAGCCAGGACCGCGCTCACCGGTTTCCGCAAGGACGCCCGCATCGACGACGTGACGCTCACCCGCGGCAAGCGCTCGGGCGACGAGGTCGCCTTCTCCGTGAAGGGCACGGTGTCCTACAAGGGCACCAGCAAGCCGCTCGCGTACGAGTCCTCGCTGACCGTCGTGCGCCGCGCCAAGGACGGTGAGCCGCTGGTGGGCTGGAAGCCGTCGGTGGTCCACCCGGATCTCGGCGAGGGCGACCGGCTGGTGACCGGGGAGGCGGGCACGCCTCCGGTCAAGGCGGTCGACCGGGACGGTGGTGAGCTGACGGCCGCGAAGTACCCGTCCCTGGGGACGGTGCTGGACGGGTTGCGGGAGAAGTACGGCAAGAAGGCGGGTGGGAAGGCCGGGGTCGAGCTGCGGGTGGTGCGCGGGGACGCGTCCGGTTCCTCCGCGTCCTCGTCGTCCTCGTCTTCCTCCCCGTCGCCTGACGCGTCCGCCTCGTCCGGGAAGGACGACGACAAGAAGGCCTCCGACAAGACGCTTCTGAAGTTGAGCAAGGGCACCCCCGGCACCCTGAAGACCACCCTCAGCCCGAACCTCCAGAAGGCCGCCGAGCAGCAGGTGGCCGCGAAGGAGCGGGCCTCGGTCGTGGTCATGCGCCCGTCGACCGGCGAGATCCTGGCCGTGGCGAACTCCAACCCCAACTTCAACACGGCCTTCCAGGGGTCCCTCGCGCCCGGGTCCACGATGAAGATCGTGTCGTCGGCGCTGCTGATCGAGAAGGGGCTGGCCTCGGCGAACAAGGTGCACCCCTGCCCCAAGTACATGCCGTACGGGGGCTGGAAGTTCCAGAACGACGACAAGTTCCAGATCAACGGCGGGACGTTCAAGGCGAGTTTCGCCCGCTCGTGCAACACCGCGTTCATCTCGCAGGCCAAGAAGCTGGAGAACGACTCGCTGACTAAGGAGGCCCAGCAGGTGTTCGGTCTCGGGCTGAACAACTGGGCCATCGGGGTGCCGACGTTCGACGGGTCGGTGCCAGTGCAGAGTGACGCGCCGATGGCCGCCTCGCTGATCGGGCAGGGCGGGGTGCGGATGAATCCGCTGAACATGGCGTCGGTGGTGGCGACGGCGAAAACGGGTGTGTTCAAGCAGCCGTACCTGGTGTCGCCGTCGGTGGACGGCCGTACGCTCGCCACGGCGTCGCGCACGATGCCGACGACCGTCCGCGATCAGCTGAAGGAACTCCTCCAGTACACGGCGGCGGCGGGTACGGCAGCCGAGGCGATGGCGGGGCTGGGGCCGGACTACGGCGCCAAGACCGGCTCCGCGGAGGTCGACGGCCAGAAGGAGCCCAACGGCTGGTTCACCGCGTGGAAGGGCGACCTGGCTTCGGCCGGCGTCGTCCAGCAGGGCGGTCACGGCAGCGAGTCGGCGGGGCCGATCGTCGCGGCGTTGCTCCGGGCGGGCAGCTGAGGCTTTTTGCGCACCCGCCGCCCCTACCCGTCCCATCC